>JAUILS010000260.1 GCA_030432975.1 Actinomycetes bacterium | reverse complement strand
GCCGGCGCCCTACTGGACGACGTACCCCGAGGCGATCGCGCTGGCCGGCGGCGTCTCCGTCGACGTGCTGGCCGACGAGACCCAGGACTACAAGGTCACCGTCGAGCAGCTCGAGGCCGCGCGCACCGACCGCACCAAGGTGCTGCTGTTCGTCTCCCCCTCCAACCCGACCGGCTCGGTCTACTCCGCCGACGAGATCCGGGCGATCGGCCAGTGGGTCGAGGACCACGACCTGTGGGTGCTCACCGACGAGATCTACGAGCACCTCGTCTACGACGGCGTCGAGACCGGGTCGATGCCGGTGCTCTGCCCGTTCCTCGCCGACCACTGCGTCGTCGTCAACGGCGTCGCCAAGACCTACGCCATGACCGGCTGGCGGGTCGGCTGGATGATCGGTCCCACCGACCTCGTGAAGGCCGCGACCAACCTGCAGTCGCACGCCACGTCCAACGTCTCCAACGTCGCGCAGCGCGCCGCCCTCGCCGCCGTCGAGGGCGACCTCACGGCGGTCGACGAGATGAAGGTCGCCTTCGACCGACGCCGGCGCACCATCGTCGAGATGCTCAACGCGATCGACGGCGTGGTCTGCCCCACGCCGCACGGCGCGTTCTACGCCTACCCCTCGGTCAAGGGCCTGCTCGACAAGGACTACCCCGCCGACGGCGGCTCGGTGCACATCGAGACCTCCGCCGAGCTGGCTGAATACATCCTCGACCGCGCCGAGGTGGCGGTCGTGCCGGGCGAGGCCTTCGGGTCGCCGGGCTACCTCCGGCTCTCCTACGCGCTGGGTGACGACGACCTGGCGGAGGGCATCGGTCGGCTGCAGAAGCTCTTCGCTTGAGCGTCGACGCCCCGGCGCCGCGGGCGCGGCGCCGGCCGCTGGCGACGCTGCCCAAGGCCCACCTGCACCTGCACTTCACGGGGTCGATGCGACACGAGACGTTGTTGGAGCTCGCCGAGCGCGACGGCATCGTGCTGCCCGACGCGCTGGTGTCGGAGTGGCCGCCCCAGCTGTCGGCCGCCGACGAGAAGGGCTGGTTCCGCTTCCAGCGGCTCTACGACGTGGCCCGGTCGGTGCTGCGCACCGAGGACGACGTACGCCGGCTGGTGCGGGAGGCGGCCGAGGACGACGTCCGCGACGGCGGGCGCTGGCTGGAGATCCAGGTCGACCCGAGCGGCTATGCCGCGCGCTTCGGCGGGATCACGCCGTTCACCGACCTGGTGCTCGACTGCGTGCGCGACGCCTCGGAGCGCACCGGGCTCGGGATCGCGGTGGTCGTGGCGGCCAACCGCACCCGCCACCCGCTGGACGCCCGCACCCTCGCCCGCCTCGCCGCGCAGTACGCCGGCCGCGGCGTCGTCGGCTTCGGGCTCTCCAACGACGAGCGCCGCGGCAGCACCGCCGACTTCGCGCCGGCGTTCCGGATCGCCCGCCGCGCCGACCTGATGCTGGCGCCCCACGGCGGCGAGCTCCGCGGCCCCGACCACGTGCGGGCCGTGCTCGACGAGCTCCAGGCCGACCGGCTCGGTCACGGGGTCCGCTCGGCGGAGGACCCGGCGCTGCTGGAGCGGATCGTCGAGGCCGACATCCCACTGGAGGTCTGTCCGGTCTCCAACGTCTCGCTCGGCGTCTACCCCGACCTGTCGTCGGTGCCGCTGCCGGCGCTGCTGGAGGCCGGTGCCACCGTGGCCCTCGGCGCCGACGACCCGCTGCTCTTCGGCTCCCGGCTGGTCGGGCAGTACACCACGATGCGCGCTGCCCACGGCCTCTCCGACGAGCAGCTGGCGGAGCTGGCACGGATGTCGTTCCGGGCCTCGCGCGCCCCCGAGTCCGACCGCCGCAGGTGGCTCGCCGAGGTGGACGCGTGGCTGGCCGGGTCCGGGCCTGGCACGATGAGCCCGTGACGCCCGACGACCCCGACAACCACCTCGACGACGGCTCCGACGAGACGCGGCCGCTGTCCGCCGGCGAGCAGCCGGCGCCCGAGCCGCCGTCCGGCCAGAGCGGCGACCAGTCCGGCGCCCAGTCCGGCGGCCAGTCCGGCGGCCCGTCCGGCGCGGCGTCGCCCTACGGCGAGGCCTACGGCGGCGCGGCGTACGGCCAGCAGGGGTACGGCCAGCAGGCGCACGGCCAGCCGCCCACGGGTCAGCAGCCCTACGGTCAACAGCCGTATGGCCAGCAGCAGGGCTACGGCCAGCCCGGCTACGGCCAGCCCACGTATGGCCAGCCTGCCTATGGCGAGCAGGGCTACGGGCAGCAGGGATACGGGCAGCCGGTCTACGGCTACCCCGGCGCCGGCTATGCCCCGATGGCGGCGGTGCCCGACCACCCGAAGGCGACCCAGGCGATGGTGCTCGGGCTCGTGGGCCTGATCGGCGGCTTCCTCTGCGGCCTGCCGGTGCTGGCCTCGCCGTTCGCCTGGGTGATCGGCGCCCGCGCCAAGCGCGAGATCGACGCCTCGGGGGGCATGCTCGGCGGCCGCGACAAGGCGATGGTCGGGATGGTCACCGGCATCATCGGCACCGTGCTGGTGGCGCTGGTCGTGCTCTTCATCCTCTTCATCGTCGGCGTGGCCGTGGTCGCGCCGACGGACGGCACCACCACCTTCGAGGGCGGCTACTGACCGGGCACGTCCCGCCGCGCCCGGTGGCCCTGACCCACTTCGCCGGGCGCGCGGGCGACCACAACGACCTCGCCATGGTCGGGTCGCGCCAGCTCGCGGCGGCCCTGGCCGAGCGGCTGGGCACCACCGCCACCGTGGTGGGCGCCCCCGAGCCGGCGCTGTCGGTCGACTGGCAGGAGGAGCTGGCCGCGGCGATGCCGACGCTGCGGGCGATGGCCGCCCGGCTCGACGACGCGTTCGCCGCCGGAGCGACTCCGGTCGCCGCGTCCGGTCGCTGCGCCGTCGCGCTCGCCACGTTGCCGGTGGTGGCCGCCCACCGCCCGGACGCCGTCGTGGTCTGGTTCGACGCGCATGCCGACCTCAACACTCCCGCCGACACCACCACCGGCTACCTCGGCGGGCTCGCGTTCAGCGGCCCGCTCGGGCTCTGGGACTCCGGGCTGGGGGCGGGGCTCGCGCCCGAGAACGCCGTCCTGGTCGGCGCCCGCGACGTCGACCCGCCCGAGAGGGCACTGCTCGACGCGGGCAGGGTCGCGTGGGTGCCGGTCGGACCCGCGATGGCCGACGAGCTGCGCGAGGTCGTGGCCGGACGCCCGGTCTTCGTCCACCTCGACTGCGACGTCCTCGACGCGGGGATCGTCCCCACCGACTACCTCGTGCCGGGCGGGATGACGCTCGACGACCTGCACGCCACCGCCGCAGTGCTGGCCGAGTCGGAGGTGGTCGGGATGGAGCTCGGCGAGCTCGAGAGCCTCCCTGACGCCGGCGACCCGCCGGCGTACGTCACCCGCCTGCTGGACGCGCTCGCGCCTCTGCTCGACGCGGTCGCCCCACCGTCGCGCTGACGGCCGTCAGAGCTCGACGCCGACCAGCACCGGCTCGGGCACCAGCCGGACGCCGTACGCCGTCGCGACGCCGTCGCGGATCTCGCGGGCGAGGCCCAGCAGGTCGGCCGTGGTGGCGGAGCCGCGGTTGGTGAGCGCCAGGGTGTGCTTCGTCGACAGCGACACCGGGCCGCTGCCGTGGCCCTTTCCGAAGCCGGCGTGCTCGATCAGCCAGGCGGCGCTCGTCTTGACGCTGCCGTCGGGCTGCTCCCAGCGGGGCGCGTCGTCGGGCAGCCGCGCGGCCTCGTCGGGCGACAGCAGGGGGTTGGTGAAGAACGAGCCGGCGCTCCAGGTGTCGTGGTCGGCCGGGTCGAGCACCATCCCCTTGCCGGCGCGCAGCCCCAGCACGGCCGCGCGGACGTCGGTCATCGGCGCCCGCTCGCCCACCTGGACGCCGAGACGACGGGCCAGCTCGGCGTAGCGGACGGGGGCCGAGAGCGACCCCTCCCGGAGCTGGAAGGACACCTCGAGCACGAGGTAGCGGCCCGGCTCCTCCTTGAACCGGCTGTGCCGGTAGGCGAACCCGCAGTCGGCCATCGCGAAGGTGCGCTGGGTGCGTCCGCGGCGGTCCCAGGTGCGCACCGACGCGACCGTCTGCGAGACCTCCTGGCCGTAGGCGCCGACGTTCTGGATCGGGGTCGCGCCGACCGAGCCGGGGATACCCGAGAGCGCC
>JAUILS010000259.1 GCA_030432975.1 Actinomycetes bacterium | reverse complement strand
GCTCAAACCCCCCCACCGACAGTGAACATCTACTCCGGTACCTGACACGGCCGGAGAGAAACGAGAAGAAGCGATGCCCACCCCCAAGAAGGGTCCCCGCCTCGGCGGCAGCCCGGCCCACCAGCGCCTGATGCTGCGCAACCTCGCGACGGCGCTGTTCGAGCACGGCTCGATCACCACGACCGAGACGCGTGCCCGGATGCTGCGGCCCTACGCCGAGAAGCTCATCACCAAGGCCAAGAAGGGCGGCCTGCACAACCGCCGCCAGATCGAGGCCGTGCTCTACACCAAGGACCTCGGCGTGCCGCGCCGCGACAACACCGTCGCCCACCGGCTCTCCACCGAGATCGCGGAGATGTTCGCCGACCGGCCGGGTGGCTACACCCGGATCACCAAGATCGGCCCGCGCAAGGGCGACAACGCGCCCATGGCGGTGATCGAGCTGGTGACCGAGCCCTACGCCCCGAAGCCCTCGCAGGCCAAGAAGAAGGCGCCGGCCGAGAAGCCCGCGCCGGCTCCGGTCGAGGAGAGCGTGGAGGAGGCCCCCGAGGCCGCCGAGGAGACGGTGGAGGAGGCCCCCGAGGCCGAGGCCACGCCCGAGGCGGAGGCTGCTGAGGTCGAGGAGGCCCCCGCGGCCGAGGCCGAGGGAGACGCCGAGGTCGCGGCCGCCGCGGAGCCCGCCGAGGACGAGCCCAAGGACGCCTGACCCCCGGGTCGACGACTGCCCGACGGCCCCGCCCCGACCCCGGTCGGCGCGGGGCCGTCGTGCGTCCGGGGTCTCGTCGTCGGTGGGCCGTGGTCGAGGATCGGCGCCGCATGCGCCAGACTTCCCCCCATGCAGCCCGTGGCACTGGTGGTGGGAGAGGCCCTCGTCGACGTCGTGCACCGCAGTGACGGGAGCGTGACCGAGTTCCCCGGAGGGAGCGCCGCGAACGCCGCGGTGGCGCTGAGCCGGCTCGGTCGGCCGGTGTGGTTCCACACCTGCTTCGTCGCGGGAGACCACTACGGCCAGATGCTGGCGAGCCACCTGGAGGCCGCCGACGTCAGCCTCGCCAGCGACCCCGCGTCGATCGACCACTCGTCGTCCGCCGTGGCGACGATCGGCCCCGACGGCGGGGCGTCGTACGTCTTCGACATCAGCTGGCACCTGAACCCGCTGGCCTTGCCGACCGAGGTCCAGCCGGTCGTGCTGCACACGAGCTCGCTGGCGGCCGTGGTCTCGCCCGGCGCCGAGGAGGTCCTGGCCACGGTGGTCGACCAGCGGTCGCGGGCGCTGGTGAGCTATGACGTCAACGCCCGGCCGGCCGTCACCGGCACGGGCGCGGACGTGGTGGCCAAGGTCGAGCGGCTGGCCGCCCAGACCGACGTGCTCAAGGCCTCCGACGAGGACCTCGAGGCGCTCTATCCCGACCGGACGGTGGCCGACGCGGCGCGCGCGCTGCTGGCACTCGGCCCGGCGGTGGTCATCGTGACCCGCGGCGGCGACGGCGCCGACTGGTTCACCCGCACGGAGGAGGGGACGGTGCCTGCCGTCGCCGTGTCCGTGGCCGACACGATCGGCGCGGGCGACACCTTCGGCGCGGCGCTGCTCGACGCCCTGTGGGAGCGCGGGCTGGCCGGCGCCGAGCACCGCGAGGCGCTCGGCTCCCTGCCCGGTGAGGTGTGGCGCGACCTCGTCGGGTACGCCGTCCGCGCGGCCGCCGTGACCGTGTCGCGGCCCGGCGCCGACCCGCCGCACCGCGCCGAGCTGGCCTGACGGAGCCGCCGGCACCGGCCCTGGCAGGATGGGCTGGTGCGGATCCGGATCGACCTGGGCTACGACGGCGCCGGGTTCCACGGCTGGGCGACCCAGCCGGGCCTGCGCACCGTGCAGGGGGAGCTGGAGGCCGCGCTCGCGACGGTGCTGCGGCTGCCCGCCGCGCCGGTGACCTGCGCCGGCCGCACCGACACCGGTGTGCACGCACGCGGCCAGGTCTGCCACCTCGACGTGCCGGAGGAGTCCCTCGCCGCGGCGGCGGGGCGGTCCGACCTGCCCCCACCCGCGGCGCTCGCCCGACGGCTCAACGGCGTGCTCCCCGACGACCTGCGCGTCTCGCGGGTGGCGGAGGCGGCCGAGGGCTTCGACGCGCGCTTCTCGGCGGTGTGGCGGCGCTACGCCTACCGCGTCGCCGACCACGAGGCGACGGACCCGCTGACCCGCGGGCACGTGCTGGCCTGGCGGCACCCGCTCGACCTGGCCGCGATGAACCGGGCGGCCGCGCCGCTGCGCGGCGAGCACGACTTCGCGGCCTTCTGCAAGCGGCGGGAGGGCGCCACCACGGTGCGCACGCTGCTCGACCTGGGCTGGGAGCGTGACGACCGGGGGGTGGCGGTGGCCACCGTCCGCGCCGACGCCTTCTGCCACCACATGGTCCGCTCGCTGATGGGGTGCCTGCTGACGGTGGGCGAGGGGCGTCGGCCCGAGACCTGGCCCGCGGAGGTGCTGCGGGCGGGCGTCCGCGACCCCGCGGTCACCGTGGTGCCGGCGCACGGGCTGGTGCTGGAGGAGGTCGGCTACCCCGACGACGGCGAGCTGGCCTCGCAGGCGGCCGCCGCGCGGCGGGTCCGGACGCTGGAGCAGCCGTGACCGACGACCACTACTTCTCGGCCGACCCCCGGACCCCCTTCGAGCGGACAACCGTCCGGTGCTCGGTGTGGGGCCACGAGCTCGAGCTCGACAGCGGCTCCGGGGTGTTCTCGCACGGCCGGCTCGACCCCGGCACCGCCGTGCTCTTCCGGGAGACCGAGCCGCCGGCTGCGGGTCGGCTGCTCGACCTCGGGTGCGGCTGGGGCGTGATCGGCCTGGCGCTCGCGACCGCCGTGCCCGACGCCGACGTCACCGGGGTCGACGTCAACGAGCGCGCCCTGCTGCTCGCCCGGGAGAACGCCGTACGCCTCGGCGTGGCCGGGCGCTACCGCGCCCTGCTTCCGCACGAGGTCGCCGCCGACGCGGCGTACGACGAGATCTGGTCGAACCCGCCGATCCGTATCGGCAAGCAGGCGCTGCACGCGTTGCTGCTGACCTGGCTACCGCGGCTGGCCCCCGGGGGGCGCGCGGTGCTGGTCGTCGGCAAGAACCTCGGCGCCGACTCGCTGCAGCGGTGGCTCGGCGAGCAGGGCTGGCCGACCCGGCGGCTGGCGTCGGCGAAGGGCTTCCGGGTGCTGGAGGTCAGGCGGGGCTGAGCCGCAGCACCGGGATCCGGCGGCCGATCGCGTCGGTGCGGGCGCGGTAGTCGGCGTAGCCGCCGTAGACGCTCTCGGCGAGCCCGAACAGCCGCTCGTAGTCGTCGACGTCGGTGACCTCGGCCGCAGTGAACCGCTGGTCGTTGAGGCGGCAGTCGGGGTGGGCGACGAGGTTGTGGTACCACGCCGGGTGCCGGTCGCGCCCGAAGCTGGAGGCGACCACGACGACGTCGTCGCCGTCGTGGAAGTAGAGCACCGGCACCTCACGCTGCTGCCCCGACCGCGCGCCGGTCGTCGTCAGGGTGGCGGTCGGGAGGTGGCCCACCAGCCGCAGCCGGCCGCCCGTGGCGCGCAGCACGGCGGCGTCGACGGGGGAGGCCAGGTGGATGCCGTACCACCGGCCGAACGGCGTGCGGGCCAGCCGCTCCCACTGCCGCTTGAGGGCGCCCTTGCGTGCCAGCGGGTCCACCCGGCGCAGCTCCATCCCGCCAGGCTACCGACCAGGCAGGATGGGGGCATGACGTAAGACGCGGCGCCCGAGCGCTACGACACCATGGACTACCGCTTCACCGGCCGGAGCGGGCTGCAGCTGCCCGCGCTCTCCCTGGGCCTGTGGCAGAACTTCGGCACCGACCGGCCCGAGGAGACGCAGCGCGCGATCCTGCGCCGGGCCTTCGACCGGGGCGTGACGCACCTCGACCTGGCCAACAACTACGGCCCGCCCTACGGCCGTGCGGAGGAGAACGTCGGCCGGTTCCTGCGCGACGACTTCGCGCCCTACCGCGACGAGCTGGTCATCTCCACCAAGGCCGGCTACGACATGTGGCCGGGTCCCTACGGCCAGGGCGGCGGCTCGCGGAAGTACGTCCTCGCCTCGCTCGACCAGTCGCTGCGACGGATGGGCCTCGACTACGTCGACATCTTCTACAGCCACCGCTACGACCCCGAGACCCCGCTGGAGG
>JAUILS010000021.1 GCA_030432975.1 Actinomycetes bacterium | reverse complement strand
GGAGCCGACCCCGACCGCCGACACCCGGCAGGGGCCGGTCCCGGCCATCCCCCGGGCGCGTGGCCTGGCCCGCGAGCAGGGCATCGACCTCGCCCGCGTGACGGCCTCCGGCCCCGACGGCCTGGTCACCGTCCCCGACGTCGAGGCGGCCGTCCGCGCCGCCGCGCCCGCGCCCTCGGCCGCTCCCCCAGCTGCCCCCGCCGCCGCACCGGCCGCACCGCGGCACGCGGCCGCCGCCCCGGCGCCCGGCTCGGCCGACCGCCGGGCCGCGGTGCGCGGCATCGTTGCGCGCACGATGGAGCCCTCGGCGCTCATCCCGCAGTTCACGGTGTGGCGCGAGCTGCACCTCGACGCGGCCGACGCGCGCCGCCAGGGCGTCTCCTGGACCACCGTCCTGCTGCAGGCGTACGCCGGCGCGCTGCGCGGCGTCCCCGAGCTGCTGAGCCGCTGGGAGGACGGTCGCCCGGTCGACAGCGGGCCGCCGGCGATCGCGCTGGCGGTCGCCACCGACCGCGGGCTGCTGGTGCCGGTCTTCGCCGAGCCCGACCGGACGCCCGCCGCCGACCTCGACGCCGAGATCCGCGAGGTCGTGGCCGCCGCCCAGCAGGGCAAGGTGGGGCCGCGCTACCTCGGCATCGCCAACGGCTCGCTCTCCAACCTCGGAGGGCTGGGGGTCGACCGGTTCCAGGCGCTGCTGACGCCGCCCCAGGCGAGCGTGCTGTCGCTCGGCGCCATCGCCCGGCGACCCGTGGCGGTGCCCGGCGGGCTCGGCACCGCCCTCACCGTGCACGGCGGCCTGACGGTCGACCACCGGGTCGCCGACGGCGCCCACGCCGCCCGGCTGCTCGCCGACGTCGCCCTCGCTCTCGACCCCGACCCGGAGGCGTGACCACGACGTGAGATCGCCGGAATCGCCGAGGCACAGCCCTTGACGTGACCCCGGTCACACCCTAGGTTACGGACAAATGTGAACAACTTCTTCACGGAGGTGACAATGCCAGCCCCACGCGACCCCAGCACGCTGCTGGCTGCCGCGCGCCTCTACTACCTGGAGGAGATGTCGCAGAAGGACGTCGCCAAGGCGCTCAACACCAGCCGGTCCAACGTCTCGCGGATGCTCAGCGAGGCCCAGCGTCTCGGCATGGTGGAGATCCGGGTCCACGACCCCGCCGGCCGCAACCGCGAGCTGGAGACCGCGCTGCGCAAGCGCTTCGGTCTGCAGGACGTGCGGGTGGCCGAGCGCGGCGCCGGCGGGGCCGACCGGGTGGTCGAGCAGGTCGGCACCCTGGCCGCCCAGCTGCTGCTGCAGCTGATCCAGGACGGCATGACCGTGGGGATGTCTTGGGGCAAGGCGCTCCAGGCGATGGTCTGGGCGACCGCCTCCGAGGCCGACTACAACGTCCACGTCGTGCAGCTCGTCGGCGGCATGTCGTCGATCAGCAACGAGATCAGCGGCCACGAGCTGGTGCGCGAGCTCGCCGCGCGGCTCGGGTCGACGTACCGCTTCCTGCACTCGCCGGCCGTCTTCTCCACCTCCAGCGCCCGCGACACGATGCTCGCCGAGCCCTCGGTCGCCAGCGCCCTCGAGGCGGCGCGCGGCGCCGAGCTCGCGTTCGTCGGGATCGGCACCCCCAGCCACGGCTCGTCCGCGGCGATCCTCGCCAGCCTCGACCTCTCCCCCGAGGAGGAGAAGGACCTCTGGCTGGCCGAGCCGGTCGGCGACGTGGCCGCCCGCTACTTCGACGCCCAGGGCCGCCCGATCCACGGCGCGGTGGAGGAGCAGGTGCTCGGCATCTCCCTCACCGAGCTGAGCGAGATCCCCAACGTCGTCGGGGTGGCCTCGGGCCGCGCGAAGTGCCCCGGCGTCCTCGGTGCCCTGCGCGGCAACCTGATCGACTCACTGGTGTGCGACGAGAGCCTGGCCCGCAGCGTGCTGAGCCGGGCGGCCGACTTCGGAGGCGATGACTGATGTTCGACATCCCGACCCCTGCCCTCATCCTGGCTGCCGTCGTCGGCGGCTGGGTGGTGCAGTCCTACCTCGCCTACCGGCAGTCGCAGGGCTTCATGGCCGCCGTTCGCGGCCTGCGCTCGAAGGGCCGGGTCAGCATCGGCGTCGGCGGCAGGCGCTACCTGGGCGGCCGCGCGTACGTCGCGATCGCCGTCGACGACCACGGCAAGGTGGCCGACGCCCTGACGCTGTCCGGTCTCACCACGTTCGCCCGGCCCCGCAAGGTGTCGGTGCTTCTCGGGGCCAAGGTCAACCAGCTCAAGGGAGACCGGGAGATCCCCGGGCTCAGCTCGCAGCAGCGAGAGGCCGCCCGCCAGGCGGCGACGCTGCTCAAGGCGGCCCAGCAGGAAGGGAGCGAGACACCCACCACGATCCCCACCTGACACGAGGCCGCGCGCCGCCCGGGCTGCCACCCGACCGGCGCACGACCTCAGCGCCGAGGCGGCCCGTCCGCTTCGCACCACACGCGATGCCAGGCAAAGCATCCATCAGGGCCCTCATCGAGGGACCGACCCGACAAGGAGAAATCATGCCATTCACATCCATGGCAGCCGCATTGGCGGCGACCGCGGAGCCGACCGTCGAGGACCCCGGGGGCATCTGGGGGACGCTCGCCGGCTGGGCCGAGGCGTTCATCGGCACGTTCCAGGAGGGCGGCAACTTCTTCACCGCCCTCTTCACCGGGATCCTGCCGACGCTGCTCGTGCTGCTCACCGCGGTGAACGCGCTGATCCGCTGGATCGGCCACGACAAGATCGACAAGCTCGGCGAGATGGCTGCCCGTCCCGGCATCCAGTACTACCCGGTCCGCTACCTGGTGCTCCCCGTGCTGTCGGTCTTCTTCCTGACCAACCCGATGGCCTACACCATGGGGCGGTTCCTCCCCGAGAAGTACAAGCCGGCGTTCTACGACTCCGCGGTGTCCTACGTGCACCCGATCACCGGCATCTTCCCGCACGCCAACCCCGGTGAGCTGTTCGTCTACCTCGGCATCGCGGCCGGGATCACCCAGCTCGGGCTCGGCCTCGGCGACCTCGCCCTCCGTTACCTGTTCGTCGGCATGATCGTGATCCTGCTCCGCGGCATCGTCACGGAGTTCATCACCCTGCACATGATGGGCCGCCGGATGAACCAGAGCGAGACCGAGGAGGCCGCAGCATGAGCACCAACACCACCACCAGCACGAACGGCGGCGGCGCGATGGCCGGCTTCAACAAGCTGCTCGTCGTCATCGGCCGCTCCGTCGGCGGCGTCGTCGGCACGCTCTACCAGGCCGGCCGGGACTCGGTCGACACGATCATCCGCAACATCCTGCCGTTCATGGCGTTCATCGCCGTGATCGTCGGCATCATCAACAAGACCGGCATCGGCGACGCGCTGGCGCACCTGATCGAGCCGCTGGCGGGCAGCCTGCCCGGCCTGCTCGCGATCAGCGTGTTCTGCGCGATCCCCGTGCTGTCCCCGCTGCTCGGCCCCGGCGCCGTCATCGCGCAGATCGTCGGCGTGCTGCTCGGCACCCGGATCGGCGCCGGCGACATCGACCCGCAGTACGCCCTGCCCGCGCTGTTCGCGATCAACCCCCAGGTGGGCTGCGACTTCATCCCCGTGGGCCTGGCGCTCGGTGAGGCGGAGCCGGAGACTGTCGAGATCGGTGTTCCTGCCGTGCTGATCTCTCGGTTGATCACGGGCCCGACTGCGGTCGTGATCGCCTGGCTGGCCAGCTTCGGGCTCTACTCGAACGCCTGACCCGACCAAGGAGAAGGAGAAGACAGATGGGCGACTACAAGTCAGTCAAGGTGACCAAGGGACGCGGAGGGTGGGGTGGCCCGCTCACCATCAAGCCCTCGGACGACCGGCCGCTGATCGCCTCGATCACCGGGGGTGGGATCCACCCCGTGGCTCAGAAGATCGCCGACCTGACCGGCGGCGAGGCCTTCGACGGGTTCTCCAGCTCGGCGCCGTTCGAGAAGATCGCCTGCGCAGTCATCGACTGCGGAGGTACGGCGCGAGTCGGGGTCTACCCGATGAAGAAGGTCCCCACCGTCGACATCCACGGCACGAGCCCGGCCGGGCCTCTGGCCATGTTCATCACCGAGGACCTGTTCGTCTCCGGGGTGAAACCAGAGGACGTGGCCGAAGCATGAGCGGCGCCGACTCGGTCTCGGTGTACGAGTCGGCGGTGACGCAGGTGGGCGGCCAGGTCGAGGCCTTCCTCGGCCATGGCCTGCTCATCTTCTTCGGCGCAGGGTCGCCTCCGGAGCTGCACGACATCTCCGTGCTGCACGAGGCGACCCTCGCCGAGGATGGCCCCTGCCCGGGCGACACGATCCACCTGGGTGATCCCGCGAACGGCGGGGTCTCCCTGGAGGTGCTCGCCGTCGGGCCGGTGGTCCGCGACAACCTGCTGAACCTCGGTCACCTCGACCTCAAGGCCGACGGCCGCACCGAACCCAACCTCCCCGGCGACGTGTGCGTCCGCGTCGGCGACCTCCCGCTGCTCCAGCCGGGCGACGCCTTCCGGATCACCCGCCCCGCCGACCAGACCACGAACGGGGACCCCTCATGAACTATCGGCAACGGCTGCAGCAACGCATGGACGACACCGGTCGGCCGCTGCGCGTCGGCCTGATCGGCGCCGGCCAGATGGGACGGGGCTTCGCGGCCCAGCTCCTCAAGATGCCCGGCGTCTCGCTGTCCGCCGTGTTCGACGTCCAGCGCGACCGCGCGGTGGAGGCGTTCGAGCAGGCCGGCATCGCACCGTCCTCCGCGACCGACGCCGACCAGGCGGCCCGGGCGGTCGAGAACGGCGAGTCCGTGGCCATGGGAGGCGTCGAGGAGATCGGCGCCCTGCCGCTCGACATCGTCGTCGAGGCGACCGGCGTCCCAGACGTCGGGGCGCGGACGGCGATCGACGCGCTGGCCTCGGGCATGGACTACGCCACGCTCAACGTCGAGCAGGACGTCACGGTGGGGCGCTACATGCTCCGCCTCGCCGAGGAGTCCGGCCAGATCTACTCGGTCTGCCGCGGCGACGAGCCGGTGGAGACGAAGATCCTGGTCGACTTCGCGCGCGACCTGAACTTCGAGGTGATCTGCGCGGGCAAGGGCAAGAACAACCCGCTCGACCCCTACGCGACGCCCGAGGGCCTCGCCGCCGAGGCGGCGCGCAAGAAGATGAACCCGAAGATGCTCACCGAGTTCGTCGACGGGTCCAAGGCGATGATCGAGATGGCCGCGCTGGCCAACACCACCGGCCTGGAGATGAGCAAGCGGGGGATGTACGGCCCCGAGTCGACCGTCCCCACCCTGCACGACACGTTCGCCCTCCAGGAGGACGGCGGCGTGCTGGACCGGCCCGGCGTCGTGGACTACTGCATCGGCCCGGTCTCGCCCGGCGTCTTCGTGGTGGTCCGCACCGACGACCCCTACGTCCAGCACGAGATGGCCTACCTCCAGATGGGCGACGGACCCTACTTCTCGTTCTACCGCCCCTACCACCTGGCCTCGATCGAGGCGCCGCTCACGGTCTACGAGATCGCGCTCGACCGCCAGCCGAGCCTCACCTCGGAGCACTGGACGTCCGAGGTCGGCGCCGAGAGCAAGCGCGCGCTCAAGGCCGGCGAGCTGATCACCGGCATCGGCACCGACACGATCCGCGGTGTCGCCGACCCGGCCGACGACTTCGCCCGGGACAACGCCGTACCCCTGGGGATCCTGGCGGGGGCGCGGCTGACCCGCGACGTCCCGGCCGACCAGATGCTGACCTACGACGACGTGGAGCTCGACGAGAGCTCCCTGATCGTCACCATGCGCCGGCACCAGGAGGCCCTGGCGCGCGGCGAGGAGGTCCCGAGCCTCAAGGAGCTGCAGGCATCGATCCATCGCTGAGCCGCAGGGTCCGGGCAGGCCGCGGGCGGGCGCTACGCTCGCGGCGTGTCCGCACCCCCCGCCGCGCCGCGCACCGCGCTCGTGATGCTGGCGGCGGGCGAGGGCAGCCGGGTCGGCCATGACACCAACAAGGTGCTGCTCCCGCTCGCCGGCCGCCGGGTCTTCACCTGGGCGATCCGCTGGGCCACGCGGCTGCGGCACGTCACCCACATCGTCCTGGTCATCCGTGAGCAGGACCGGGCCACCGTGACCGCCACGCTCGACCGGGAGGTCGAGGACCCGCGGGTGGTCGTGGTGCGGGGCGGCGACAGCCGGCACGGGTCCGAGTGGGCCGCCCTGCAGGCGCTCCGGCCCGCCATCGAGGCCGGCGACCTCGACGTCGTGGTCATCCACGACGCGGCTCGGCCGCTGGCGGGCACGGCGCTGTTCCAACGCGTCATCGACGCTGCCGCCGCCCACGGCGGGGCGATCCCGGCGGTGACCCAGGGCTCGCTGATCGGCCTCGAGCACGACCAGGGCCCGCCCGCGGCCGGCGTGGTCTCGGTGCAGACACCGCAGGCGTTCGTCGCCGGCCCCCTGCTGACGGCGTACGCCGCCGCCGCGGAGGACGGCTTCGTCGGCACCGACACCGCCGCCTGCATGGAGCGCTACCACGACCTGCCGGTGCACTGGGTCGACGGCGACGCCCGCAACATCAAGATCACCTTCCCCGAGGACCTGTTCCTGGCCGAGCGGCTGCTCGCCAAGGCCGACTTCGACCTGTCCGAGCCCGAGCCCGAGACGGCACCGCGGAGGGGCCACCTCTGGGACCGGCTGCACCGAGGGGAGCATCGATGAGCGACGCCCGCGCCGAGCTCGCCTGCGAGACCTGCGAGCGGGTCACCGAGCACGAGCTGCACTACGCCGGCCGGCTGCTGGAGTCGGTGCGGTGCACCGAGTGCGGCAGCCACCTCGAGCTCTCCCAGCGAGCGCTGCTGCCGGCGTACGTCCACGACCTCGAGCAGCGAGTCACCAGCAAACCGCGCCGGCTGGTGCACCGGGCCGCCCGCGACCCGCGCGGCTTCTGGACGGGCCTGCCGCGGGCGCTGGCCCGGCAGCCGGGCAAGTTCCTGCGCGAGTTCTGGGCGCTGGTCCGGCGCTGAGCTCGCGACGCCGGCCAGGCGCCGGAGATCGGGCGCCGGAGATCGGGCGCCGGAGATCGGGCGCCGGAGATCGGGCGCCGGAGATCGGGCGCCGGAGATCGGGCGCCGGAGATCGGGCGCCGGAGATCGGGCGCCCGTCAGCCGGGGTGCCGGAGCTGGTGGGCCATCTCGTCGACGCACTCCAGCACGTGGACGGCGGCCTCATCCTGCACCCGTCGCCCCAGCGACGGCACCTTGACCAGGTCGACCGGCCCGTGGCTGCGCGCCCACGCGACCAGCGCGGCGAAGTCGGCGAGCGGTGGCAGCCCCCGCTCCACCAGGCGCCGGGCGAGGAGGACCGGCGAGGTGACCACGGCCAGCCGGTCGCGGTCGACGGTGCCGACCACCCGGTCGTCCTGGACCGTCTTCACGGTGTCGGTGACCGGCCGGAAGCCCGCGACGGAGCGGGTGGGGTCGGCGCGGTGGGCCTCGCACAGCTGCTCCAGGACCGACGCGGGGGTGAGCGGGCAGAGCGGGTCGTGCAGCAGCACGGCGCCGGTCTGCCGCGGCCACCACTCCTCGGCGGTGGCCACGACGGTGCCGGACGGCAGCTCGTCGAGGTCGTGCTCGTCGAGCCGGTCGTCCGCGAGCAGCACCGGCGGCGCCCCCAGATCCGCGGCCGCGGCCAGGGCGTGGGCGACCAGCGGGCGGCGGTGCAGCCGGGCGTAGGGCAGCCGCCCGCGGCTGGACGCGACGACGGCGACCGCGAGGGTGCCGGCCGACGGCTCGGTCATCGGCCGTGGGTGCCCGGACATGCCGATGCCCCCGGGATCACCCGGGGGCATCGGCGTGGTGTGTCGGGACCCGACTGGGTCACGAAGCGAGCACCTCGTCGAGGATCGCCTCGGCCTTGTCCTCGTTGGTGTGCTCGGCGAGCGCGAGCTCGGAGACCAGGATCTGCCGAGCCTTGGCCAGCATCCGCTTCTCACCGGCGGACAGGCCGCGGTCACGCTCACGGCGCCACAGGTCGCGGACGACCTCGGACACCTTCATCACGTCGCCGCTGTGCAGCTTCTCGAGGTTCGCCTTGTAGCGGCGCGACCAGTTCGTGGGCTCCTCCACGTGCGCGGCACGGAGCACGTCGAACACGCGGTCGAGGCCCTCCTTGTCGACGACGTCACGGACACCGACCAGGTCGAGGTTGCACGCGGGGACGCGCACGACCAAGTCCTGCTGAGCGACGATCCGAAGGACGAGGTATTGGCGGTCCTCACCCTTGATCTTCCTCATCTCGATGTCTTCGATGACGGCAGCGCCGTGGTTCGGGTAAACAACCGTTTCGCCGACGGTAAATGTCATATGTCAAGTACCCCTTCCTGGTGACCAGTCTAACACGTCGCCGGAGCCCCCCGCTCAGCGTTTGCGCAGGTCAGAGGCCATATCAGGGCTTGACAGCGCCGCCTTCTTGTGCAGGGTGCCCGCGCAGCCGGACCGCGGGCGGCGGCGCCCGCGTCGGCCGCTACGCTAAGGACGCACGCCCGCGAGGGCGGGGCTCGCGGTGCCGCCGGGCACCCGGGAGCCCGGGTCAACGGCCACAGACCGGCCATCCGAGGCGAAGGTGAGGACGACATGCAGGTGCGACGCTCGACCGCGATGCTGGCAGGGACGCTCCTGCTCGCGGTCCCGGTCACGGCCTCCTGCGGCATCAACGGGCGCGACGCCGCGACCAACCGCGACTACACCCCCGCGGCCGGCTCCAACGCCCGCGACGCCTCCGTCGACGTGCTGGGTGCGGTCGTCGTCTCCGCGCAGGACGGATCCGGCACGTTCCTGGCCACCTTCGTCAACAACGACACCGAGGACGAGGCCCAGGTCACCGGCCTGGGCGCGGCCCCCGGCGGCGCCGAGGTGACCGTGGCCGACTTCCCGGCGATCACCGTCCCGGCCCGCGGCCTGGACAACCTCGCCGCCGACGGCAACGCCGGCATCCCGGTCTCGGGCGACTTCTCTGCGGGCGACTTCCTGGCCCTGCAGGTCACCTTCGGCAACGGCGAGACCGTCGACCTGAAGGTCCCGGTCGTGCCCGACGACGAGGAGTTCGCCAACGAGTTCCAGGGCCTCGACACCACCGGCGCGTCCTGACCCGCGCCGCACCGACCACGCAGCCACGACGACGTACCCCCATCGGAGGACGCGATGACCTACACGCTGGTCCTGCTCCGCCACGGCGAGAGCGAGTGGAACGCCAAGAACCTCTTCACCGGCTGGGTCGACGTCGACCTCACCGAGAAGGGCGCGGCGGAGGCGGTGGACGGCGGTGAGCAGCTGAAGGCCGCCGGCATCCTGCCGGACGTCGTCCACACCTCACTGCAACGGCGGGCGATCACCACGGCCTGCCTGGCGCTCGACGCCGCCGACCGGCACTGGATCCCCGTCCGCCGCTCCTGGCGCCTCAACGAGCGCCACTACGGCGCGCTGCAGGGCAAGGACAAGAAACAGACGCTCGAGACCTACGGCGAGGAGCAGTTCATGCTCTGGCGCCGCAGCTTCGACGTGCCGCCGCCGCCGCTCGACGACGACGACGAGTTCTCCCAGGCCCACGACCCGCGCTACGCCGACCTCGGCGAGGAGCTGCCGCGCTCGGAGTGCCTCAAGGACGTCATCGCGCGGATGCTGCCCTACTGGGAGTCCGGCATCGTCCCCGACCTGCGCGCCGGCAAGACCGTGCTGGTCGCCGCTCACGGCAACAGCCTGCGGGCGGTCGTGAAGCACCTCGACCAGATCAGCGACGAGGACATCGCCGGCCTCAACATTCCCACCGGGATGCCGCTGGTCTATCGCCTCGACGACGCGCTGCAGCCCACCGTCGCCGGCGGGGAGTACCTCGACCCCGAGGCGGCGGCGGCCGCCGCCGCCGCAGTGGCGAGCCAGGGGCGCTGAGGCGCCCCAGGCCCGCTCAGCTCTCCGGCTGCTCGCCGGTGACGATGAAGACCACGCGGTTGGCCACGGTCACGGCGTGGTCGGCGATGCGCTCGTAGTAGCGGCCGAGCAGCGCGATGTCGACGGCCGGCTCCACGCCGTGGGTCCAGCTGCCGCTGAGCACCTCGGTGAAGGTCTGCCGACGGAGGCGGTCCATCTCGTCGTCCATGGCCTCGAGCTCCTTGGCCTCCTCGACGTCGCGGGTGGCGATGACGCGGGTGACCGCGCCGACCATCTCCTTGGCGATCCGGCCCATCGCCGCCAGCGTCGGACGCTCCGACTCCGGCACGGCAACGTCGGGCACGCGCAGCCGGGCGATCTTGGCGACGTGGACCGAGAGGTCGCCCATCCGCTCCAGCTCGCTCACCATCCGCAGTGCCGCGACGAGCTTGCGCAGGTCGCCGGCGACGGGCTGCTGCAGCGACAGCATCGTGATCGCGTCGTTCTCGACCTTCTCGGCCGCCATGTCGATCTGGCTGTCGGCGCTGATCACCTGCTCCGCCGTCGTGGCGTCGCCGTCGAGCAACGCGTTGGTGGCGTAGTGGACGGCGTTCTCCACCTCACGGGAGATCGCGGCCAGGTCGGCAAACAGGTCTTCGAGCTGCTCATGGAACGCTTCGCGCATGGGCCACAGCCTAGGCCGTGCAGATGAACCGTCGGCGTCGGCCGGTGAACGGGGCATGAACACTCCGCGGTGAGCGCGTCGCGGAGGACGTGATCGGGCGTGACGCTGCGTACCATCGACGACGTGAGCCCGACGACCCAGGCCGCCGTGGCTGCCCTCGTCGGTGCGCTCGTCGCGGCCGGCGCCTTCCTGGCGTGGTACGTCTCGGAGCGCCAGCTGCGGTCGGTCGCCCCGGCCGAGCAGCCAGCCGTGCCGGCCGGCATCGCCAGCGTCCTCTCCGTGCTGCGCAGCAGCGCGGTGGTCGTCGACGCCGACGACGTGGTGCTCAAGGCCTCGGCGCCGGCGTACGCCCTGGGGCTGGTCAGCGGCCGCGAGCTCTCCCAGCCCGAGCTCGCCGCGCTCGTCTCCGACGTACGCCGCACCGGCGAGATCGAGCAGACCGAGCTCGTGCTTGCCTCCCCCAGCGGCTCGCCGCGGCACGTGAGCGCCCGGGTGGCGCCCCTGGGGTCCCGGCAGGTGCTGGTGCTGGTGGAGGACCGCACCCGCGAGCGCCAGCTCGAGCGGATGCGCCGCGACTTCGTCGCCAACGTCAGCCACGAGCTGAAGACCCCGGTCGGCGCCATCCGGCTGCTCGCCGAGGCGGTGCAGGACGCCGCCGACGACCCCGAGGCCGTCATCAGGTTCAGCGGCCGGATGCAGACGGAGAGCGAGCGGCTCACCCGGTTGGTGCAGCAGATCATCGACCTCTCCCGGCTCCAGGACGACGACCCTCTGGAGTCGACCGACGTGATCTCGGTCGACAAGGTCATCCACCACGCGGTCGACACGATCAGCACCGACGCCGAGGCGCGGCGGATCTCCGTGGTCGTCACCGGTGAGACCGGCCTGACCGTCCCCGGCAACCGCGAGCAGGTGGGGGCCGCGGTCTCCAACCTGGTCGCCAACGCCGTGGCCTACTCCGTCGAGGACACCACCGTCGTGGTCAGCGCCAAGGCGGTGCCGGACGCGGTCGAGATCAGCGTGATCGACCAGGGCATCGGCATCCCGGCCGCCGAGCTGGAGCGCATCTTCGAGCGGTTCTACCGCGTCGACCCGGCCCGGCACCGCTCCACCGGCGGCACCGGCCTGGGCCTGTCGATCGTCAAGCACGTCGCGGCCATCCACGGCGGCGACGTCAGCGTCTGGTCCGTGGAGGGCCAGGGCTCGACGTTCACCCTGACCTTCCCGACCCGCAACGACGAGGAGCCGACGTGACCCGAGTACTGGTCGTCGAGGACGAAGAGAGCTACAGCGACGCCCTCGGCTACCTGCTGCGCAAGGAGGGGTACGACGTCGCGATCGCCGCGACCGGCCCCGACGGGCTGGCGGAGTTCGACCGCTTCGGCCCCGACATCGTGCTGCTCGACCTGATGCTGCCCGGCCTGCCGGGCACGGAGGTGTGCCGCCAGATCCGCGCCGTCTCCCACGTGCCGGTGATCATGGTCAGCGCCAAGGACGAGGAGGTCGACAAGGTGGTCGGCCTCGAGCTCGGCGCCGACGACTACGTCACCAAGCCCTACTCCCCGCGCGAGCTGGTGGCCCGGATCCGCGCGGTGCTCCGCCGCGGCGGCGAACCCGACCTGCTGCCCGACGTGCTCGAGGTGGGCCCGGTCCGGATGGACGTCGAGCGCCACGTCGTCACCGTGCGCGGCGGCGAGCAGCGGCTGCCGCTGAAGGAGTTCGAGCTGCTCGAGATGTTCCTGCGCAACCCCGGCCGGGTGCTCACCCGCGGCCAGCTCATCGACCGGGTCTGGGGGTCCAACTACGTCGGCGACACCAAGACCCTCGACGTGCACGTGAAGCGACTCCGCGCCAAGCTCGAGGAGGACCCCTCCTCCCCCGCCATGCTCGTCACCGTCCGGGGGCTGGGCTACAAGCTCGACGCGTGAGCCGACTTCCTGCTGTTTGGATCCAAACAGCAGGAATCCGGGCCGGCAGGCTGTCGTTTCTGCCCAATGGACGCGATGTCGCGACGTCCGAAACCCGCGCGACCGAGGTCGGTGCCGTGCCCTAGGTTCGACCGGTGACCACCTCCCGCGAGCCGGCGCCCGCCGGCACGTCAGCGCCGCCCCCGACAGCCTCGCCGGGGCGCACCACGCCCTCCTGGCTGCCCCTGGCGGCGGTGGGCGTCACGCTCACGTTCTGGGCGTCCGCCTTCGTCGCGATCCGCTACCTCAAGGACGACTTCTCCGCCGGCTCGCTCTCCCTCGGCAGGCTCGTCATCGGGGCAGTCGCCCTGGGCGCCGTGGCGCTCACACGACCCCGCACCCGGATGAGCGGCCGCGACTGGGCGGCGGTGGCGGCCGTGGGCGTGCTGTGGTTCGGCATCTACAACGTCGCCCTCAACGCCGGCGAGCAGCGGGTCGACGCCGGCACGGCGGTCATGCTGATCCAGGTCTCACCGCTGCTGATCGCGCTGCTCGCCGCGGCGTTCCTGGGTGAGCGGTTCACCGCCCTCCTCGGGGTCGGCCTGGTGCTCGCGTTCGCGGGTGTCGCGATCATCGCGCTGGGCAGCAGCCGCAGCGGCGAGCACGACGTCGTGGGGGTCGCGCTGTGCCTGCTCTCCGCACTGACCTACTCCATCGCCCTGGTCGCCCAGAAGCCCGTCGTCGGCCGGGTGCCGGCCCTCCAGGTCACCTGGCTGGCCTGCACCGTCGGCGCCGTGGTCTGCCTGCCGTTCGTCGGCGACCTGGTCGACGACGTGCGCGCGGCGCCGGCCTCCTCGATCTGGTGGGTGGTCTACCTCGGCGTCTTCCCCACCGCGATCGCGTTCACGACCTACGCCTACGCCCTGCGCCACATGGGCGCCGGCCAGCTCGGCGTCACGACGTACCTCGTCCCGCCGCTCACCATCGTGATGGGTGTGGTCTTCCTCGGCGAGGCGCCGCCACCCCTGGCCTACGTCGGCGGCATCCTGGCCCTCGTGGGCGTGGCCATCGCCCGCCACCGGCCGAAGGGACAACCTCGATGACCGTCGTCGCGCAGGTGCTGGTCGCCCTGGTGGCGCTGCTGCACCTCGGCTTCCTGACCCTCGAGATGGTGCTCTGGACCAAGCCGGCGGGGCGCCAGGTGTTCGGCCTCGACCGCGACTTCGCCGAGCAGACCAAGGCGCTCGCCGCCAACCAGGGCCTCTACAACGGCTTCCTCGCCGCCGGGCTGGTCTGGGGCCTGGTGCGCGACGACACCGCCACGATGGTCTTCTTCCTGCTCTGCGTCGTGGTGGCCGGCGTCTTCGGCGCGATCACGGTCAGCCGCACCATCCTGGTGGTCCAGGCGCTGCCCGCCGTGCTTGCGCTCGGAGCGGTGCTGCTCGCCGCCTGAGCTCGACGCAGGCGACGGCATCGGCATACTGAGGCGATGCGCGCAGCCGTCCGCACCGAGTACGGCGGCCCCCGGGTGGTCCGCTTCGAGGAGCTGCCCGAGCCCGTCCCCGGGCCCGGCGAGCTCCTGGTGGAGGTCCACGCGACCACGGTCAACCGCACCGACACCGCCTACCGCTCCGGCCGTCCGTGGGTCAACCGCGCGGTCTGCGGGTGGCCTCGGCCGCGGGTGCCCGTCCTCGGGTCGGAGTACGCCGGCGTGGTGGCGGCCGTGGCCGACGACGTCACGGCCTACTCCGTCGGCGACCGGGTGTTCGGATTCGTCGACGGGCGGCCGGGCGCCCACGCCGAGCGGCTGACGGTGCCGGTCGACGGCCTGGTCGCCACGGTCCCCGACGGCTGGGCGCTCGCCGACGCCGCGCCCGGGATGGAGGGCGCGCACTACGCCCATGCCTTCCTGCGCGTCGCCGGCACCGGCCCCGGCCAGCGGGTGCTGGTCCACGGCGCCACCGGCGGCATCGGCACCGCCCTCGTGCAGCTGCTGCGGGCCGCCGAGGTCGAGGTGACGGCGGTCTGCGACCGGCTCCCGCCCGGGCGGCCCGGCCTGCTGACCGACATCGGCGCCTCCCGGGTCGTCGTCCTCGATGACCCCGACCCGGCGAAGGGCTTCGGGGAGGGGTACGACGCGGTGTTCGACGCGACGGGCCACTTCTCCTTCCGCGAGGCACGGCCCCTGCTGCGCCCGGGCGGCACCTACAGCTCGTCGGAGCCCGGGCGCGGCTGGCAGAACCTTGCCCTCGCCGGGGCGGGGCCGGCGGCCCGGGCCCTGGGTCGCCGCCACGTGGCCTTCCCGCTACCTCGGGCGGGCTCCGACCTGGCCGCGCACCTGCGCGACCTGATGGCCGACGGCGCCTACCGACCCGTCGTCGACCGGACCTACACCTTCGACGAGCTCCACGACGCCTACGAGTACGTCGACTCCGGCCGCAAGGTCGGCAACGTGGTGGTGACCGTGCGGAGCTAGTCCGGGCGCTGCGGGTCGTCGGCCTCCAGCCAGCCCCGGAACGCCTCCAGGTTGGCGGTGGACTCGCCGCGCTCGCGGCGCCATCGCCACTCGGCGCGGATGGAGGACTCGAAGCCGAGCTCCAGCAGGGTGTTGAACGAGTCGTCGGCGTTGGTCAGCAGCGCGCCGAGCAGCCGGTCGAGCTCGTCCTCGGTGACCGCGGCGAGGGGCACCCGGCCGGCGAGGTAGATGTCGCCCAGCCGGTCGACGGCGTACGCCGTGCCGTAGGCGCGCAGGTTGCGCTCGAGCAGCCAGCGGTAGACCCGCTCGTGGCCCTCGTCGGGGTTGCGGCACACGAACGCCTGGGCGGCGAGGTGGTGGCCGCCCACCTCCAGCCGCACCGGTGTCGACAGCTTGGTGGTGCCGGGCAGGCCGAAGAAGAACACGCCCTCGCGCGGCTCCTCGTAGTCCAGCTCCTGGCCGGCGAGGTAGCGGCGGATGGTCGCCGCGGCGGCGGCCGGGCCCTCGGTCGGTCCCCCGGTCGGGTCGGTCACACCGGCTCCGTCGCCATCAGGTAGCGAGCCTGCTCGTAGACCGCGAGGGTCGCGTCGGCGGTGCGGTCCCACGAGAACAGCGCCGCCTGCCCCAAGGCACCGCGCCCCAGCCGGTCGGCGAGACCGGGCTCGCGCAGCACCCGCTCGAGCGCGTCGGCCCACTCCTCGGCCCCGTGCCCGTCGACCAGCAGCCCGCTCACCCCGTCGCGGACGGCGGTGGTCAGGCCGCCCACGGCGGCGGCGACCACCGGCGTGCCGGCCGCCTGGGCCTCGACGGCGACCAGCCCGAACGACTCGTTGTAGGAAGGTACGGCGACCACGTCGGCCGCGGAGTACCACCGCACCAGGTCGTCCTGCGCCACCGGCGGCACGAAGCGCACCACGTCGTCCAGGCCCAGCTCCGCCGACAGCTGGGCCAGCGACTCGGGGTGCTCCAGCCCGGTGCCCGACGGCCCGCCGACGACGGCGACGACCAGCCGCTCGCGCAGCGAGGGGTCGCGCTGCAGCATCACGGCGGCCGCCCGCAGCAGCACGTCGGGTGCCTTCAGCGGCTGGATCCGGCCGGCGAAGAGCAGCACCTGCGCGTCGAGGGGCACCCGCAGCCGGGCCCGGGCGAGCTCGGTGGCCACCGGGGAGAAGACCCCCAGGTCGACGCCGGGATGCACCACCTCGACGCGGCCGGCCGGGGCGTCGTACAGCTCGATCAGCTGCTTGGCCTCCAGGTCGGTGTTGGCGATCAGCATGTCGGCAGCGGCCACCACCTGCTCCTCGCCGATCTCGCGGATGACCGGGTCGGGGGTGTCGCCGTCGGCGAGGAAGGCGTTCTTGACCTTCGCCATGGTGTGCATCGAGTGGACCAGCGGCACACCCCAGCGGTCGCGCGCCAGCGCGCCGACCTGGCCGGAGAGCCAGTAGTGGGAGTGCACGGCGTCGTAGTGGCCCTGGGGCTGGCCGGCCTCGGCCCGCAGCACCTCACGGGCGAAGATGCACATCTGGCCGGGGAGCTCGCCCTTGGGCAGCCCCTCGAACGGACCCGCCACCACGTGCTTGACCAGCACCCCGGGCGCGGCCTCGACGACCGGCGGGAGGGCGGAGGAGGTGGCCCGGGTGAACACGTCGACCTCGACCCCGCGGGCGGCGAGCCGGCGCGCCAGCTCGATGACGTAGACGTTCATGCCGCCGGCGTCGCCCGTGCCGGGCTGGTCCAGCGGCGAGGTGTGCATGCTGACCATCGCGATGCGGTGCAGCGCAGGGCTCACGCGGTCACTCCTCACCTCGGGGTGCCTTCCGAGTCACAACCGCCGCCCCGACGCCGTCATTCCCCGGTGGGGTGCCCGGACAGCGGTCAGCCATGCGCCGCGTGGGTGCCGCGGTGGTGGTGCTCGGCCCCGCCGCGGCCCCGCCACCAGACGACCAGCGAGCCCAGCAGCACGACGCCACCGAAGATCGCGTCTCCGAGCAGCCGACCGGTCGCGGGATAGAGCAGCGACAGGGCGGTGGCCGCGAGCAGCACCACGCAGACGCCGACGACCAGCCGCAGCGCCAGCATCGACCGGGCGGTGAGCCCGACCCCGGCGGCGAAGAGGGCCAGCACCAGCCAGGTCAGCCCGGCCCAGCGCAGCGCCGTGCCGACCTGACCGTCGGCGGCGGCCATGCCGTAGTCGTCGAGCAGGTAGCGAGCCACCCAGCACGCGCCCCCGAGGATGCCGGAGAGGCAGGCGGGCGTGCGAGAGATCATCGGGGTCCTGACGTGTCCGGCGAGGGGCCCGGCCGGTGGGGGGCCGCGCCCGAGTCTGCCAGACTGCCCCTGTGCAGACCATCGGACTCGTGGGCGGGATGAGCTGGGAGAGCAGCGCGGTCTACTACCGCGACCTCAACCTCGGTGTGCAGCAGCGGCTGGGCGGTCTGTCGTCGCCCAAGCTGGTGCTCTCCACGGTCGACTTCGCCGAGCTCACCCACCTCGAGGACGACCAGCGGTGGGACCAGGTCGGCGAGCTGCTGGCCGACGCCGGCCGGGGTGTCGAGCGGGCCGGGGCCGACTTCCTGCTGCTCTGCACCACCACCTTCCACAAGGTCGCCGACCAGGTGCAGGACGCCGTCTCGATCCCGCTGCTGCACCTGGGCGACGTCGTCGCCGAGGCCTGCATGGCGCAGGGCGTCACCAAGGTCGGCCTGGTCGGCACCACGGTCGCGATGTCCGACCCGTTCTTCGTCGACCGGCTGGCCCGCCACGGGGTCGAGACGATCGTGCCGCCGGCCGAGGAGCACGACTGGGTCAACAGCGCGATCTACGACGAGCTGGTGCACGGCCGGGTCGAGGACGACACCCGGCGCCGTGTCGTGGGGCTTTCGGAGGAGCTGTGGGACCGGGGCGCCAAGGGGCTGCTGCTGGGCTGCACCGAGATCGAGCTGCTCATCGGCCAGGCCGACGTCGAGCTCCCGGTGTTCCCCTGCACGACGCTGCACGTCGAGGCGGCGCTGGACCGCGCCCTCGCCTGACGCGAGCACACACGGCCGGGCCGGCGGTCACATGACCGAGCCGGGGTCGTCGGCGTCCAGCACCAACGCGGCCAGCTCGCGCAGGTCGTCGCTGAGCTCCTGCTCGGGCACCTCCACCTCGGGGCATCCCGGCAGGCAGAAGGTGTAGGTGAACATGTCGGGGTGCGGCAGCCCGCCGCGGGCGGTGGCCACGTCGACCCGGTCGACCAGCTCGCGCGCCCGCTCGGCGCGGGATCCGGCGGCGGTGAGGTCGACGCGACCCGAGACGGTGCGGCCGACGAAGCCCCCGGAGCGACGCACCTCGACCTGCTCCTGCGGCGGGGGCAGGACCGGAGGCGGCTCCGCACCCGATCCCGCGAGGCCCACCCCGACGGCCTGCCAGGCAGCGGCCACGGTCTCGGCGTGCTCGCCGGCGGCGGCCACCGTCGCCGCGGCGAAGCCCGCGAAGTCGGTGGTCGGCCCGACGTCGGGGCCGGCCAGGGCGTCGTACCAGATCGCGCCGGCACCCTCCCACGAGCGCCCGCCGATCGCGGTGGCCGCGAGGTGGAAGGCCCGGTTGGGGATGCCGGAGTTGAGGTGGACCCCGCCGTTGTCGTCGGTGGTGTCGAGGTAGTCGTCCAGGTGCCCGACCTGGGGGTCGCGGCCCAGCACCGGGTCGTCGTAGGCCGTGCCGGGGGCAGCCATGTCGCGCAGCGCGCGGGCGTTGACGCCCGGCAGGAACAGCTCGGCGCCGATCAGCCAGTCGGCCTGGGTGACGTCCTGCCCGAGCATGCGCTGCTTGGCGCAGCTGGCGAAGACGTCGGACATCGACTCGTTGAGCGCTCCCGGCTGGTTGCGGTAGACCAGCCCGGCGGTGTGCTCGGTCACCGCGTGGGTGAGCTCGTGGCCGAGCACGTCGACCGGCCGGGTGAAGCGGTCGAAGATCCGCCCGTCGCCGTCACCGAACACCAGCTGGGCGCCGTTCCAGAACGCGTTGACGTAGTGGCGGCCGTAGTGGACCGTCATCACGACCTCGGCGCCGGCGTCGTCGAAGGAGTCGCGGCCGTAGACCTCGGCGAACAGCGCGAGCGCGCCGGCGCCGCCCACGGCGGCCTCGTCGACGGCCGGGTCGCCGCTGGCCGGCTCGCCCTCGCCGCGCACGCGGGTGCCGGGCAGGGAGGTGCCGTTGCCGGAGGTGTAGACCGTCCACGCCCCGCCGGTCGCCTGCGCGTGGGGCGCGTCCTGCGCGGCAGCCCGGGACCGCTCGCCGCGGACCTGCTCGTCGACGACCAGCGACTCCTGGGCCGCCTCGACCGCCGCCGTCGGGGCGTCGACGCCGGCGCCGGGCGCGGCGGCGATCTGCTGCAGGAGGTAGGGCGGCACGAACGTGCAGCGCGCGGGGCCGTCTCCGAGACTCATGGTTCCTGGTCTACCACCGGGCGCCGACGCTCCACCATCACGACCGGTCGAAGTGGGCGACCACCCGGCGGGCCGCGCCGTCGACGGTGACCCGGCCGCCGTACGGCAGCAGCCACTGGGGGCAGGTGTGCCCGACGTCGGCGTCGAGCACGCACACCAGCTCGGGCTGATACGCCGTGACGGCACGCAGCACAGCCTCGCGCTGCTCGGCGCGGATCCGGGCCGCCTCCTCCGGCGAGGGCCGGTCGTCGACGTCCCCGACGTGGGGGCGGCCCCACAGCAGCGCCTGGCACTGCGCGAGGATGCCCCGCTCGCCCAGGTTGCGCACCATCCGGAAGACGGTCTCCGCCGAGGGCCGCTCCTCGTCCGGCTCGAGCAGCAGGACGGCACCGGCGTACTCCTCCGCGGGGCGCACCCATCGCGACACCGCCAGCGTCCACTGCAGG
This sequence comes from Actinomycetes bacterium, assembly GCA_030432975.1. Classification (GTDB taxonomy): domain Bacteria; phylum Actinomycetota; class Actinomycetes; order Propionibacteriales; family Nocardioidaceae; genus Nocardioides. Next base: position 3,600 of record JAUILS010000021.1, on the reverse strand, counting down.
ATCTCGAGGTTGCCGCCCCAGAGCGGGCCGGTGACCGAGCGCTCCGGTCCGGCCCAGGTCCACGGCTCCGCGGGCTCCGCGGCCGGGCGTGCGGTGAACACCTCCGGGCTGTCCCACGCCACGCCGATGTCCCACGTGCCGGCGACCGGCGTGAGCTCGAGGTCGCCGCCGAACAGCGCCGCGCGCAGCGACGTGAGGTGCTCGGCATCCACCTCCGGGCCCGGGCCGAGGTGGACCTGGGTGGAGCCGCCGTGCACCCCCTCGATGCCGTGGAAGGCCAGCCACGCGAGCAGGTTGGTGTTGTCGCTGTAGCCGAAGAACGGCTTGGGGTCGGCGGTCATCACCGCGGGGTCGAGGTGGCGCAGCACCGTGATCTGGTCGTCGCCGCCGATCGTCGCGAACACCGCGCGGATCTCGGGGTCGACGAACGCGCGGTGCAGGTCCGCGGCGCGCTCCGCCGGCGTCGCCTCGCGGCGGGTCGTGTCGTACTCCACCGGCTCCAGCCCGAGCTCGTCGCGGATCCGGGCCAGCGCGCGCTCGTGGACCTCGGGGAAGTACGCCGGCGCCGGCCACGACGGCGACAGCACCGCGACCCGGTCACCGGGGCGGACGGCTGGCAGCGGGCGCATCTCCATGAGGGTCATTGCAGCAGTCTCGTGCGACGGTGGCCACCGTGTTCCGCCACGACCGGGCCGGCCGGGAGTGCCGCAACTGCCGTCAGTGGATGGCCTCATCGAGGTCGATCACGATCCTCGTCGGACCCGCGACGGTGAACACGACTCCCTGTGCCTGGCCAAGACGGAGCGACTTCCGCCCGGCGACCTCCCCCATCCGGGTGCGTACAGGCTCGGCGGGCCGATAGGGCTCCTTGCCGCGCCGCACCGGCGGAACGACGAGCTCGGTACGGCCCTTTCCGAAGGAGTTACGCACGCTGTAGCGGCCGGGACGCAGGACGGAGGCGGCGAACATGTCGCCCGCTTCGAGACGACGGCTGTCGAACTCGGCGGCCCTCTCGCGCGGGTCGCCGACCACGGTCGCCCAGCGTTCGGCGCCGGAGGTGACGCAGAAGCAGACGTAGCCGCCGACTGCTACGTGGTACGTCGGCCGGTCGGGACCGTCGTCGCAGCACCCGTCGCCGCGCCGGGCGCGCCTCGCGCCGAACGCCGACAGGTCGATCTGCGCAGCCGCGGGGCCGCCCTCCTCGACGACGAGGTCGTACTCGCCGCGCGCGACGCCGTCGACGTACGCCGTGCCCGCGAACGTGCCGGGCCGGTCGAACCGGTGGACGCTCGAGCTCAGCAGGCCCAGAGCGCCGCTGTCGACGCCGATCTGCTGGAAGACTTCGGTTCTCATGGTTCGCTCCTATCCGATGTTCGCTTCGGCGACCATCTCGTCGTCGGTGACTCGCACAGCGAAGTCCCTGAGCGGCACCTTGACGGGGATCAGTCCGTTGCTGGGCCCGAGGATCGGGAACGGGTCCTCCACCACGCTGATGGGGTACTGCCTGGCGAAGTAGTCGAGCAGCACCTGGGTGACCAGGTCGCCGAGGCCGAGGCTGACACCGAACAGGTCCGACAGCCACTCGTCGAGGTCGTCCGGCAGGTCGAGGATCGCTCGGACGAGGTCGATGACGGGTCCGAAGATCGCCTTGACCAAGTCCTTCGCCCAGCCCGGGAGGGGCCCCAGAAGCTGGTCGATCGCGGTGTCGAGCGCCGCCTCGAGCAGGTCACCGGCGATGTCGGCGAAGTCGAACAGGTCGATGTCGACGGTCTCGGTGTCGATGAAGACCTGCCACTGGTTCTCGAGTCCGGCGTCCTCGGCGGTGAGGTAGTCCATCCCGGGAGGCCGGTTCGGGTTGACGAAGTACTGCGTCAGCAGGCTCCCGATGAACGACACCTCGGTTCGAAGGAAGGGTGCGAGGTCCAGCGTGAGCGCGATGTCCGGGTCGTCGTCGAAGACGCAGATCCTCGGGGCACGGATGGCGCAGCCCCAGGGCGTCGGGAGGATGCAGAAGCCCCCGAAGCAGCGTCCGGGGAGGTCGATGCCGACGTAACCCTCGAACTTCACCGGGTCGATGTCGAGTTCCTTGATGCTCACCGTGTTGTCGCCGCGAAGGTCGATGGAGCCGTCCTTCAGCCGGATGTCGATGTCGTAGCCGGCGGTGAACGGCCCCAGGTCCACCGAGTCGGCCTGGGCGAAGGCGAAGTTGTCTCGGACGTGGTCGAAGAAGTCCTGGAACGCCGCTTCCGATGCGGCGACGGTGATGTCAGCCATCAGGGAGTCACCTCCATGTCGACGAAGACCTTCAGCTGGTCGTCCTCGAGCGCGGGATTGTGGGCAGGGGCGGGTGCCGCCGACACGGCCACCGACCCGAGTCCGAGCGGCAGGTCGAACACGAAGACCGGGAGCAGGATGCGCAGCCGAGGCATCACGACGTAGCGCAGCATCGTCTCGAGGTAACACTCGAGAGAGTTCTCCAGCCCTTCGGGGGCGATGTCGACGATCTCGAGCCCGTCCAGCACCAGCTCCACGGTGCGCGCATGGGCCGGGCCGCGCACCTCGGCGTGGGCGGTGGCGTAGACGTCGAGCTCGAAGCAGGCCAGCTCCTCGACGGGAAGCGTCACGGGCAGCGCCGGCGGTTCGTCGCGTGGCAGGTCGTCCTTGTCATGGTCACGGTCGGGCTTGTCCCTGTCCTCGGAGCCGGGGATCTCGAAGGGCGGCTGCGGGGCCGGAGGGAACTGCTCGAACGCCCGTGGCCCCGGGCAGCCCACACCGGCACAGATCTTCACGAAGAGCGAGAGCTGCTGGTCGTGCAGCTCTCCGCCCAGCTCCTTCGGCAGGCCGCCGTCGCCTGGGTGGATGTCGATCCTGACGTCGGCGACCTGCATCGCCCAGTTCAGGCCGTACACCCCACCGGTGCCCGGCACAGGGAGGTGTCCCTCGACGGTGACGACCGGGTTGTTGCGCTGGAGGACCTCCGGAGCGACCTCCACCGGACAGCACAGGCGTTCCTCCCACCTGTCGGCGACCCACTGGGTGCCGTAGTTGAACAAGGACGGCCGCTTGGCGCGCACGTGTTCGAAGATCCGGTTCATGCCTCGTTCGTGGAAGCTCCCGTAGAGATCCGAGTGGTCGGTGAGTGCCACGAGATGCCCCTTTCTCGGAGAGGTCGCGCTCCTCGCGCCGTCATCCACTCAGGAGTCCCCCGGGCGCGCGGTGATACGAGGTGCCGCGGATGCCTCGACTGCGCGACGCACGCCGCGGGCTGAGACCGGGCATGGTTTTCCCCGGCGGACCGGGAGGATGGGCCGGTGAGCCTCGCCGACCTCAGCCCCCTCGACTGGGCGCTGCTGGCGACGGCGGCGGTGCTGGTCGGCACCGCGAAGACCGCGTTCGCGGGGCTCGGGTCGATCTCGGTGGCGATCTTCGCGGCAGTGCTGCCCGCGCGCGAGTCGACCGGCGCGCTGCTGCCGGTGCTGATCGTCGGGGACGTGCTGGCCCTGGCGGCGTACCGCCGCTCGGCCCACTGGCCGACCCTGCTGCGGCTGGCGGGACCGGTCGTCGTGGGCGTCGCCGCGGGCGTGGCCTTCCTGGCGGTCA
>JAUILS010000258.1 GCA_030432975.1 Actinomycetes bacterium | reverse complement strand
GGTACTGGCCCCGCGAGAGGTCACCTGCGGTTCCCCGAGATGGCGCTTTCGCACCCCGAGGTGGCAGTCCGGCGCGTCGAGACGGCGCTGGCGCCTCGCGCGGCGGCGTACGCTCGGCGGCATGTGCCGCAACATCCGCCCCCTGCACAACTTCGAGCCCCCGGCGACCGGCGACGAGGTCAGCGCCGCGGCGCTGCAGTACGTCCGCAAGGTGAGCGGCTCGACCAAGCCGTCGATCGCCAACCAGGCCGCCTTCGACGCGGCCGTCGCCGAGGTGGCGGCGAGCACGCAGCGGCTGCTCGACCAGCTGGTCACCTCCGCCCCGCCGAAGGACCGCGAGGTCGAGGCTGCCAAGGCGCGGGCGCGGGCCGAGGCGCGCTACGCACGGTGAGTCACCCGTGACCCTCACGTCGTACGACGTCCAGGCCGCCGCGCTCGACCTGCTGGCCGAACGCCGGCTGGTCGTGCTCACCGGCGCCGGGCTGTCGACCGACTCGGGCATCCCCGACTATCGCGGGCCGGGCCGGCAGGGAGCGCGGGCACCGGCGCCGATGACCTACCAGGAGTTCGTCAGCGGGCCGGCGGCGCAGCAGCGCTACTGGGCGCGCTCCCACGTCGGCTGGGCGCGGATGCGCGGCGCCGACCCCAACCCCGGCCACCACGCGATCGCTGACCTCGAGCGGCGTCCCGACCGACTCCGGCTGCTCATCACCCAGAACGTCGACGGGCTGCACGAGCGTGCCGGCAGCACGCGGCTGGTCGCGCTGCACGGCAGGATCGCCGAGGTGGTCTGCCTCGCGTGCAGCGAGGTCACGCCCCGGGCCGACCTGCAGGACCGGATGAGCGCGCTCAACCCCGGGCATCTCGAGCGCTTCGCCGCGGCGACCGTGCGGCCCGACGGCGACGTGGCACTCGAGGACACGGCCGGGTTCGTCGTGCCGGCGTGCGAGGCGTGCGGCGGCGTCCTCAAGCCGCATGTCGTCTTCTTCGGCGAGAACGTCCCCGCCGACCGGGTGCAGCAGTGCTATGACGCCGTCGACGCGCTGGTCCCCTCCCCCGGTGACCCCGGCGCTCTGCTCGTCGCCGGCTCGTCGCTGACCGTGATGAGCGGCCTGCGCTTCGTGCGCCGCGCCGCCAAGCTGGGCGTCCCCGTCGTGATCGTCAACCGCGGCGCCACCCGGGGCGACGAGCTGGCGGCGTACCGCGTCGAGGCGGGCTGCTCGGACTTCCTGCCCGCCCTCGCCGCGCGCCTCGGCGATAGTTGACTGCGAATCTGCTGGCCCGCCCGGCGCGTCGCAGCAATTTCGCAGTCAACTACCCCAGATCGGCCGCGACCCGGGGCAGGCGCCCCTCAGAGGCGCTTGACGAAGATGTGCTCGGCGGCGGTGACGTCGATCTCCGCCGTCTCCCCGCCGGAGCCGACGAGGATGCCGTCCTCGGTGGCGCTGACCACCAGCGTCTTGTCGGGCAGGGCGCCGATCCGGCGGAGCGTGCCCATCAGCGCCTCGTCCTTCTGCATCTCCTCGGAGATGCGCCGCACCAGCACCCGCGCGCGCTGCGGGCCGGCGGCCTCGGACAGCGCCACGACGCCGTCCATGAACTCCTCGCCGAGCTCGGTCTGGCCCAGCTCGTCGAGCCCCGGGATCGGGTTGCCGTAGGGCGACTCGGTGGGGTTGTCGAGCAGCTCGAGCAGCCGCCGCTCGACGTTCTCGGAGATGACGTGCTCCCAGCGGCAGGCCTCGGCGTGCACGAGCTCCCAGTCGAGGCCGATCACGTCGGTGAGCAGCCGCTCCGCGAGGCGGTGCTTGCGCATCACCCGGGTGGCCAGCCGCATCCCCTCGGGGGTCAGCTCCAGATGGCGGTCGCCCTCCACGGTCACCAGACCGTCGCGCTCCATCCTCGCCACCGTCTGCGAGACGGTCGGGCCGGACTGGTGCAGCCGCTCCGCGATCCGCGCGCGCAGCGGCACGATGTCCTCCTCGACCAGCTCGTAGATGGTGCGGAGGTACATCTCCGTGGTGTCGATCAGGTCGCTCACGCCGCACATTGTTGCTCATCGGCGGGCGCGGCGCAGTCGCCGGGCGCGGACGGCGTACGACGGCCCGTGCGCCTTCCCCCGGACGCCGGCGCCTTCTAGCCTGGCCGGCATGGCACCCGAGACGCCGATGAGCATGAACAAGGTGATCCACTGCGCCGTGCGTCGCGACCTCCGGAGGTTCCGCCGGGCGCTCGACGACTTCCCCGACGGTGACCGCGAGCGCGCCGCGGGGCTCGCGCGCGCCTGGGCCAACTTCGACGCCCAGCTCACCGAGCACCACGAGGGCGAGCACGAGATCGCCTGGCCGGCGTTGCAGGCGCTGGGCATCCCGGCGACCACCATCGCCGCCCTGGACTCCGAGCACGACGCCATGGCCGCCGATCTCGCCACGACCCGCGCGGCGATGGGCCGGCTGCGGCAGACCGCGACCCGCGCCGACGCCGACGCCGCCGCCGCGGCGATGGCGGCCCTGGAGGCGACGACCGTCACCCACCTCGACCACGAGGAGGCCGAGATCGAGGGGCCGATCACGACCCGGGCCGACCACCCGGCCGTCAAGGAGATGGGCAAGAAGTTCTCCCGGCGCGCGGGTCCGGCGCAGGCCGGCACCTTCTTCGCGTGGATGCAGGACGGCGCCAGCCCGGCGGAGATGGCGGCGCTGCGCGCCAGCGTCCCCGGCCCGGTGATGACGGTGCTCGGCGGCGTCTTCGGCCGGCGCTACCGCCGCGAGGTGGCTCCCGTCTGGTCGGACTGACGGACGCAGCCGCCGGCGCATCCCACGAGACCGCGGCGGGTACCACCCGCGCACGATCCGCGCGCGCCGGCGACCCGTCGGCCCTGGCAGAGTAGGTGCCGATGGCCTCCCCGACGTCCTCCGTGATGTGGTTCCGCCGCGACCTGCGGCTCGGTGACAACCCCGCGCTCCTCGAGGCGTGCGCCGACGGCCGGGTGCTGCCGCTCTTCGTCGTCGACGAGGCGCTGTGGAAGCCGTGCGGCGGGCCGCGCCGGGCCTACCTGGCGGCCTCGCTGCGCGCCCTCGACGCCGACCTCCGCGACCTCGGCGGGCGGCTCGTCGTCACCCACGGCGACCCGGTCGACCGCGTCGTCGCCGCGGCCCGCGAGGTCGACGCCGCACGCGTCCACGTCGCCGCCGACTACGGCCCCTACGGCCACCGCCGCGACCAGCGCGTCGAGCAGGCGCTGGGCGAGCACGACATCGAGCTGGTCCGCACCGGCTCGCCGTACGCCGTCGCGCCGGGGCGGGTGCACAACCAGCAGGGCGACCCCTACCGCGTCTACACGCCGTTCTCCAAGGCCTGGGCGGCCCACGGCTGGCGGGGTCCGGTCGACCCGCCCGACCACGGCGACTGGCTCGAGCTCTCGCGCTCCGCGCAGCTGCCCGACAGCGACCCGCCCGCCGAGATGGAGCTGCCCGAGGCCGGCGAGCAGGCCGCCCTGACGCGCTGGCGGGAGTTCTTCGACGCCAAGATCGACGACTACGCCGACGACCGCAACCGCCCCGACCTCGACGGCACCTCACGCCTGTCGGTGCACCTCAAGTGGGGCGAGATCCACCCGCGCACGCTGCTCGCCGACCTCGCGCCCAAGCGCTCGAAGGGCGCCGAGACGTTCCGCAAGGAGCTGGCCTGGCGGGAGTTCTATGCCGACGTGCTCTTCCACCAGCCCGACTCGGCGCGCGACTACCTCCGGCCAGAGTTCGCGCGGATGGAGTACGACGACCCGGGCGAGCAGCTGCAGGCCTGGAAGGACGGCCGCACCGGCTATCCCATCGTCGACGCCGGCATGCGCCAGCTCCGGGCGACCGGCTGGATCCACAACCGGGTGCGGATGATCGTCGCGTCGTTCCTGGTCAAGGACCTCCACGTCGAGTGGCAGCACGGCGCGCGCCACTTCATGGAGCACCTCGTCGACGGCGATCTCGCCTCCAACCAGCACGGCTGGCAGTGGGTGGCGGGCTCGGGCACCGACGCGGCGCCGTACTTCCGGATCTTCAACCCCACGACGCAGGCACGCCGGTTCGACCCCGACGGCGCCTACGTGCGACGGTGGGTGCCGGAGCTGGCCGACGCGGACGACCCGCACGAGCCCGGCGACGTCGAGGGCTATCCCGCCCCGATCGTCGACCAC
>JAUILS010000020.1 GCA_030432975.1 Actinomycetes bacterium | reverse complement strand
GGCGACCTACAAGGGCGCCCCCGACCAGTACTCCACCCAGGCGCTCAAGACGGTGCTGAAGAACAAGGGCGGGTTCAAGAAGAACTTCGCCGCCTACAGCAACGCGCTCACCCTGCCCGCCAAGTTCTGGGACGAGGGCTCGACCTGGCCCGGCAGCGCGCCGATGACCTTCAGCCACACCATGACCGCGACCAGCACACCGGCGACCAACCAGGTCGGCCTCAGCCACATGGCCTCCCGCAACGTGCGCTTCACCACGCACAGCACCCTGGCCGACGGCTACCGGCTGAAGATCGCGGTCGACGGGCCGAGCAGCAAGACCTCGCCGGTGGCCTACCTGCTGGTGCAGAAGAAGGACGGCAGCATCGTCCGCAAGGCGATCAGCCTCAACAAGACCGGCCGGGGCAACGCCACCGTCGGCTTCGACTTCGCCGGCACCGCCAGCGTCACGCTGACGTTGGGCAACGCGTCCACGCGTTTCACCTGCTGGCGAACCCCTCCCACGCCGTTCTCCTGCCGTGGTGAGCCCAGGGACGAGAACAAGCTGTTCAAGTACAAGGGGACTCTGCTCGCCCCGGCGCCGTGACGGAGACCGTGGTCCCGTCGCCGACGCGATGAGCTCACCACCGCCGTCGTTCCGGCCGCTGCTCGCGGCCGGGACGACGGCGGTGCTGTCTCTCGGACTGCTCGGCTGGGCGGTGGCCACCGGGGCGCTCGGTCCCGACGTGGGCCGCGGCGCGAACTTCTGCGAGGCCGCCCGCGACGGGCTGGTGCTGCAGCCCGCCAACTCCTGGTCGAACCTCGGCTTCGTGGTCGCCGGGCTGGCCGTCGCCTGGCGGGCACGCCGCCCTGAGGCCCGCGGGGAGGGCCTGCTGCGCGGCACCGGACTGGTCTCGGCCTACGCCTGCGTGGTCGTGCTGCTCGGCCCGGCGAGCGCGGCGATGCACGCCACCCAGTCGGCCTGGGGAGGGCACCTCGACCTGCTGAGCATGTATCTCGTCGCGAGCTTCGCCGCGGCCTACGCCCTCACCCGCCACCGTGGGGCCGGGGCGGCGACGTTCGCGGCGCTCTTCGGGCTGCTGCTCGTGGGCTGCGAGCTGGTGGGAGCCCTGCCGGTCGACGTGCCGCTGGTGCACGTGCCGGGCAACCTCGCCTTCGGAGCTCTGCTCGTGCTCGCCCTCACCCTCGAGCTCCGGATGGTCCGTGAGGGGCGCATCGCCGCCGACGGGAGGTACGCCGTCGCGGCCGGCGCCACGATGGCGGTCGCGTTCGGCATCTGGGTGGCGACCAACGCCGGCATGTGCGCCCCGACGTCGCTGCTCCAGGGCCACGCGGCGTGGCACCTGCTCGGGGCGGTCGCGGCCTACCTGCTGTTCCGCTACTACGCCAGCGAGCGTCGACCGGCGCGCGAGGCGGCCGGCCCCACCGGCCGGCTCAGGCCAGCTCCCGCTCCAGCACCGCGATGATCGCCGGGCGCAGGTCACGCGCCGCGATGACCTCGTCGACGGAGCCGACCGCCACCGCGCGGTGGATGTCGTGCACGCCGTCGAACTCGCGGGCGACCTCGCTGATCTTCTCGGCGCGCACCGAGGCGCGCAGGTCGGCCAGCTCGACCTGCAGCACCGACCGCTCGGTGCCGGAGGCCGCCGCGATCTGCTCCTCCAGGGCGGTGACGCGCGGGTCGCCGGCGGTGCGCTTGTCGACCTCGCCCGCGAACACCACCGCCGCCGCGGGGGCGCCGCCGATCACCGACGCGAAGGAGCCCTCGACGGCGAGCACCGTCATCCGGTCGTTGAGCCGCTTGGAGAACACCACGAACGCGCCGCCGTGGTAGCGCGAGATCACCACGAACACGATCGGCCCGTCGAAGTTGACGATCGCCCGGCCGATCTCGGCGCCGTACTCCAGCTGGAGGCGGCGCATCGACTCCGGAGAGCCGTCGAACCCCGACAGGTTGGCCAGCACCACCAGCGGCTGCCGGCCGCTCGCCGCGTTGATGGCGCGGGCGGTCTTCTTCGACGACCGCGGGAAGAGCGTGCCCGCGGTGTAGGTGTCGGGACCGTCGGTGGGCGGGAAGCCTCGCCGCGGCACCGGCCGCGACTCGATGCCGAGCAGGCAGACGCTGTGGCCGCCCAGCCGCGCGTCGAGCACGACCGAGGTCTCGGCGTCGGCCATGCCCGCCCAGCGCTCGAGCGTCGGATGGTCCTGGTCGGCGACCGCTCGCATCACGGTTCGGATGTCGAACCCCTTCTTGCGGTCGGGGTTGGTCTGCGCCGAGAAGATCTCGCCGACGCTGGTGAAGTCGCTGCCCACCGACGCGTGCGGCGACAGCGTGACGTCGCGGTCGGCCGGGTCGGCGGTGTCCGCGCGGCGGGGGCGCTGCTCCCCGGGCGCCGTGTAGGTGTGGGCGTAGTGGCCCATCAGCACGGCGAAGGCGCCGGCGAGGTCGGGCGCCCAGTACTGCGCCTGCCCGTTGGGCCCCATCACCCGGTCGTAGCCGCCGATGCCGTAGTTGTCCTCGGCCGACACCCCGCCGGAGAAGTCGAGCGACTGCTTGCCGGTGAGCACCATCGCGCTGTCGGGCGTCATCACCAGGATGCCCTTGGTGTGCATGAGCATGGTGGCCTCGGCGTTCCAGTAGGGCTGGGCGCCGACGTTGATGCCTGCCACGACCACGTTGATCTCGCCGCCGGCCTGGGTGAAGTCGACGATCCGCTTGAGGGCCGCCGCCACCCAGTCCATGTTCTCGGTGCCGGAGTCCATCGAGATCCGGGCGCCGGCGCTGAGCGCGAACCACTCCAGCGGCACGCCCATCTGCTCGGCCAGGTCGAGCGCCGCCATGATCCGCGCGCACTCCGGCTCGGACACCGCCCCGAGCGCCTTGGTCGGGTCGCCGCAGAGCAGCACGCGGGTGATGCCCTCGGGGTAGACGTCGGTCGGCGTGGTCACGACCGCGCAGAGGATGCCCGCCTTGTTGAGACCGGGGTCGCGGTCGACGGGGACCAGGGCACCGGTGTCGTCCAGGTCGTGCTCGACGAGCGTGCCCCCTCGTCCGGCCAGCACCTCGCGTAGCTCGTAGGGGTAGACCAGGCCGCGGCGACGGGCGCGCAGCACCTTGCCGGCGTAGTCGTCCAGCGGCTTGAGCGGCTCGGTGGTCGGCGCCTCGATCTCGGCCCGGACGCCGGCCCCCGGGCGCGCGTGGAAGCGGATCGCGATCGGCTCGGCGGTGCCGTCGGGGCCCATGATCCGCCCCTGCGCCACCACCTCCTCGAGCCCGGCGCCCTCGCTGAGCGGGGTGATCTTGCCCTGCAGGGCCGTCAGCTGCTCCAGATCGGCCTCGACCACGGGCCAGACCTGCACCCAGACGTGGTTCATGTCGAAGCGGACGCCCGGGCCCGCGAGCGAGGTGCGGGCCCGCCGGATCGCCTCCAGGCAGTTCTCGACCGCGCGCTCGGCGTGCGGGAGACCGATGACGCGTCCCTCGTCGTCGCGGACGACGGCGAGCTGCCGCACCTGCGACATCGCCACCAGGCGGCGGTCGGCGGGGTTGGACCGGGCGACGCAGTCGAACAGGAGCACGTCCTCGGGCGCGTCGAGCCGGGTCACCTCGAAGTCGCGCAGCCGCCACAGGTTGAGGCGGCGGCCCACCATCGGGTGGACCCCGCGGACCCGGACGTCCTCGGCCAGGCCGGTGCGCCCCTCGTCCCAGCGCAGCGTGTAGTAGTCGACGCCGCGCTCGGGGCTGCAGACGGCCACGGCCACCCGGCGACAGTCGCCCAGCCAGGAGGTCGCCTCGAGCATCGTGGCGATCCGCGCCGATGCCTCGTCGGGTGCCTCCGGCCCGTCCGGCCAGGTGAGGTAGAGCTCGACCACGGCCTCGTCGCCGTCCGCGCGCTCGGCCAGCTGGGCGGCCACGGCGCGGTGCAGCTCGCCGGAGGGGTCGCCGAGCTCGGCGACCGTGCCGACGGTGGACACGATCCGGGTCGGCTGCCCCTCGAGGGCGTAGTCGGCCACGGCGAACGTGCGCCCGCCGGTCTGCACACAGCGGACGTCGTGCAGGTCGAACTCGAGGTAGTGGCGGCGGACCATCACCTCCAGCAGCGGCTCGCGCTCGGGGATGCCGTCGGCGAGCCGCTGGCAGAGGAAGCCGACGATCTGCTCGGGGATGGCCGCGAGCGCGTCGATGCGGGCGGCCCGGTCGGGGGCGTCGGGGTGCGCGGCCAGGTCGGCCACCTCGGCGGCCACGCCCGCCAGCACCTGGTTGCGCTCGGCGTCGACCTGGGGCTGGTCGAACCAGCGGAAGCGCACGCTGCGGGCCAGGTCGCCGACGACGGGGAAGCGCAGCTGCGTGGCGCGGACCAGCCGCTCCAGCTCCTCCCGTGCCACGTGGGCATGGCCGTCGGCGGGCGGCGGGTCGCTCATCCACTCCTCGAGCAGCGCGGTGACGATCCGCAGGTCGGCCGCGGTGCGCTGCTGGGCGAGGAAGATCCGGAAGACCGCCTCCTCCAGCTCGGGGGTGCGCGTCAGGTCGGGCACGCCGTAGTGCGCCAGCACCCGCTCCAGCTTGTCGCGGTAAGCGTCCGGCAGCCCGGCACGGTCGGAGTCGAGGGACTGCAGGTAGGTGTGGAAGTGCTCGCGGGAGCTGTGCACCCGCAGCTCGGTGTGGGCGTCCTCGCCGGCCGGCCGGTTGCGGCTCAGCTCCGCGACGTCGGCGAACAGGCTGACCAACGGCAGCTCGGCCGCGACCATGTCGACGCCCTCACCGCGGAGCGTCTCGCGGGTGGCGAGGTAGTCGGTGAGCGTGCCGGACTCGCGGGTGGTGGCGTCGAAGCCCATCAGCACCGCGGACAGCTCGGCCCGCAGCCGCTCGGCGCGGTCCTCGGGCGTCTCGTACGACGGCGGGTCGGGCAGCTCGAGCCCGGGCCCGGCGTGGGACGTGGCGACCGCCTCGCCGTCGCCGTCGCCGGTGGGCTCGAGGCGGATCAGCGGCGCCCCGGTCTCGACCTGGCTGCCGGTCATCACCAGCAGCTCCTTGACCGTCGCGTCGAACGGCGCCGGGAGGACGGTCTCCATCTTCATCGACTCCAGCACCAGCACCGGCTGGCCGGCGTCGACGACGTCGCCGACCCCGAGCGGGGTCGCCACGACCAGCGCGGGGGCGGGCGAGCGGAGCACCCCGCCCTCGTCGCGGGTGACCCGGTGCGCGACCCCGTCGACCTCGACCATGTGGACCGGCCCCTGCGACGCGGTGACGATCCGGAACGTCCGGCCACCCACGACCAGGCGGGCGTGGAAGTCGTCGAGCCGCTCCAGGGAGGCCTCGGCCGCGCACTGCTCGCCACCGGCCGCGATGGAGACGCGATAGCGGCTGGGGCCGCTCTGCACCACCGTGACGGCGTACGTCGCCCCGCGGAGCTTGAGGTCGACCGCCTGGCCCACCTGGTGCTGCACCTGGGGACGCCCGCCGCGCGCCGTCTCGAGGAGACGGGCGATCTCGACGGCCTCCTCGTCCTCGTAGGCCTCGATCGCGGCGGCGATCAGCGCGGCGCCAGAGTGAGCCTCCTCGACCAGCCGGCCCTCGGCGCGGACGCGGTCGATCCAGCCGGTGTCGGCCCAGCCGTCGCCGCCGCCGTCGAGCACCTCGGGCTGCGCCAGCAGGTCGATGATGAAGGACTTGTTGGTGGCACCGCCCTCGATCACGACGGTGGTCTCCGCCATCGCGCGCCGCAGCCTAGCCAGCGCCTCGGTGCGGTCGCGGCCGAGCACGATGATCTTGGCGATCATCGAGTCGAAGTCGGCGGGGATGGAGTCGCCCTCGGCGACCCCGGTGTCGACCCGGACGCCCGGGCCGGCGGGGAGCTCCAAGCGAGCGATCCGGCCCGGTGAGGGCGCGAAGTCGCGGTCGGGGTCCTCGGCGTTGAGGCGGGCCTCGATCGCATGGCCGACCTCGGTCGGCCGCTCACCGGTGAGCCGGCCGCCGCCGGCGACGTGGATCTGCAGCTTGACCAGGTCGGTGTCGGTGGTGACCTCGGTGATCGGGTGCTCGACCTGCAGCCGGGTGTTGACCTCGAGGAAGGCGAACGCCCGGTCGCCCGGGTGGTAGAGGAACTCGACCGTGCCGGCGCCGCGGTAGTCGACGGCCAGGGCCAGCCGCTCGGCGGCGGCCTTGACCTCGGCGGTCTGCTCGGGGGCGAGCAGCGGGGAGGCGGACTCCTCGATGACCTTCTGGTTGCGGCGCTGCACCGTGCAGTCGCGGACGCCGATCGCCCAGGCGGTGCCCTGGCCGTCGGCGATCAGCTGCACCTCGACGTGGCGGGCGCCGGTGACCAGGCGCTCCAGGAAGACCACGCCGCTGCCGAACGCTCGCTGGGCCTCGTCGCGGGTGCGCTGGTAGGCGTCCTCCAGCTCGGCCGCCGACGAGACCTTGCGGATGCCGCGGCCACCCCCGCCCGCGGTCGCCTTGAGCATCAGCGGGTAGCCGATCGACTCGGCCGCCGCCAGCGCCTCCTCGAGGGTGTCGACCCCTCCCCGGCTCCACGGCGCCACGGGGACGCCGACCTCCTCGGCGATCAGCTTGGAGCCGATCTTGTCGCCCAGCTTGCGCATCGACTCGGCGCTGGGTCCGATGAACGTCACGCCCAACCGGTCGCAGAGCTCGACGAAGGCCGCGTCCTCGGCCACGAAGCCCCAGCCGACCCAGACCGCCTCCGCGCGGGTCTCGCGGAGCGCCCGCTCGAGCACCGCGTGGTCGAGGTAGGGGCGGTCGGCGGCCGGCCCCAGGTCGTAGGCCTCGTCCGCCTCGCGCGCGAACATGGCGGTCCGCTCCCCCGTGGTGTGCAGGGCGATGGTGCGCAGCGGCTCGCCACCGTCGGGCTCGAGCGAACGCGCGGCGTTGAGGTCGCGGACGGCGTGGATCAGCCGCATGGCGGCCTCACCCCGGTTGACGATCGCGATGCGCTGGAACAACCCGACCTCCTGGCACGCCCCGGCCGTCGGGGCTGTGCCCCCGACATTGGCACGTTTGCGGGCTACCGGCGAGTCAACATCCGCTCCGTGTCGCTCCCGGGCCTGCCGGCCGCGGGCGTGAGGTCAGGAGGCGTCGTCGTCGGTGGCCGGCAGCTGGGTGGTCTCGATGAGCTGCTCGGCGACCGCTCGCAGCTTGAGGTTGCCGTCCTGGGAGTAGCGAAGCAGCACGGCCATCGCCTGGTCGGGCGTCAGCCGGTAGCGCTCCATCAGGATGCCCTGCGCCTGCCCGACGGCCTTGCGGGCGTCGACCGCCTCCCAGAGGTTGCGCAGGTTGCGCGCCGAGGCCAGCGCGACGGCGGCGTGCCGGGCGAAGATGTGGGCGACGGCGACGTCGTCCTCGTCGAAGGCGCCCGGCTCGCCGGCGTACAGGTTGAGGGTGCCGACGGTGGTGTCGCGGGTGTGCAGCCGGACCGCGAGCAGGCTGCGGACCCCGAGCCGGTCGGCCACCTCGGCCCAGGCCGGCCAGCGCTCGTCGGTGCGGGTGTCGTGGACGAGGAGCGAGTCGTCGGCGCCGAGCACCTCGAGGTCGGGGCCGGCGCCGGCGTCGAGCTGGACGGTCTCCAGCTCGCGCACCGCCGGCTCGGTGGCGGCGGCGGTCTCGATGCGTCCGCGCCCGTGCACGAAGACGACGCCGGCCATGCTGCAGCCGACGCCGTCGAGCGCGAAGCGGAGCACCTCGTCGAGCGTCTCCTCGACGGTCTGCTCGTCGTGCAGCGCGACCGCCAGCTCCGCGAAGTGCTCCGCTCCGACCTTCACCGCATGCTCCTCGCCCGCTCCCGGGCGTGGGTCGCGCCCGGTGGTCCTCGTCCGTCGGGGGCGATTCAAGCACGCGGCTCCGGTGTGGGGTCAGGCGGCCTGCGCCACCCCCAGCTCGTCGCGGAGCTGGCCCATCAGCCGGGCGATGATCCGCGAGACCTGCATCTGGGTGACGCCGATCCGCTCGCCGACCTCGCGCTGGGTCAGCCCCTCGGCGAAGCGCAGCCGCAGCACCAGGCGGTCGCGCGGCGCGAGCCGGGCCAGCAGCGGCTCCAGCAGGTGACGCGCCTCGCTCGCCTCGAGGTCGCGGTCGTCGGCGACGAGACGGTCACCGAGGGTGGCCCGCGGCCCGTCCTCGGTGTCGAGCGGCCGGTCGAGCGAGTCGGGGGTGTAGCAGGCGTTGACCGCCAGCGCCTCGGTGACCGTGCCCTCGTCGAGGTCGAGGTCGCGCACGTAGTCGGCGGGCTGCGGGTCGCGGCCGTGCTCGAGGGCGAACTCGGCGGCGTACGGCGTCATCCGCAGCTGCGCCTCCTGCACCCGGCGGGGCGGACGCACCATCCACCCGTGGTCGCGGAACCACCGGCGCACCTCGCCGCGGATGGTCGGCACGGCATAGCTGAGGAAGTCGTGGCCGCGCTCCGGGCTGAAGGAGCGCGCCGCCTTGACCAGAGCCAGCCGGGCGACCTGCTCGAGGTCGTCGGTGGAGGTGCCGCGGCGGCGGTAGCGGCGGGCGATGGCGTCGGCGACGCCCAGGTTGGCGACGACGACCTCGTCGACGAGGCGACGACGCTCGTCGTCGTCGGTGGTGGCGGCGATGCGCTCGAAGAGGTCGGCAGTGACCTCGGAGCGGGTCTCGGGAGCAGGGTCGACAACAGAGAGATGAGCAGGCATGACACGTCCTCGAAAGAGGGTCCGTGTGCAGCCGACTGTGTGACCACGATGGACTCGAAGGTTGAGTATTCACGGAAACCCGGGCCGTTGGCAACCCCTCCGGCGTGTCGTGCGCCGGTGACGGTCCCCGAGGTGGTCCCCGAGGTGGTCCCCGAGGCCGTGCCGGGGCCTACGACGTCGGGGGCAGGGCCGCCACCGCGTCGGCGACGGAGGCGTAGACCGGGAACAGGTCGGTGAGGTTGGTCAGCGCCAGCACCTCACGCACCTGCTCGTCGGCGCCGGCGAGCACGACGTCGCCGCCGTGCTCCTGTGCCTTGCGGCGGGCGCGCACGAGGGCGCCGAGGCCGCTGGAGTCGATGAACTCGACCCGGTCGAGGTCGACGACCACGACCGGCGAGAGCTGGACGATGGCGTACTCGAACTCGGTGACCAGGTCGGGGACCACGGCGAGGTCGATCTCGCCGGCCAGCCCGACCAGGGCGTGCCCGGACGGCAGCAGCTCGAGGCGGGTGCCGTCACCCTCGGGGATCGCCGTCATCGGTGTGTCGCTCCTGTCGTCACGAGTGCTGCGCGGGTCCGGGCCGCGCCGGGCCTGGCCCGTCGCGGACGGGCCGTTCGGCATTCTAGAGCGGCGCCGCGTTTCGGAGCCGTGGGAGTGGTAACCCTGGAGTCGCAGGGTCGAGGTGGAGCCTCCCCCCGCCCCTGGACCTGCCGACCAGCGAGAGCGAGACGATGACAGCCGCAGGGCGCCCCACGACGGCACCCGGGCAGGCCATGCTCGCAGCCGCGCTCCCCTGGGACGCCGGCAGCGTCGCCCAGGCCCGTGGCCACGCCCGCGCCGCGGCGACCGAGCTGCACCTCGACGCCCGCGTGCTGCGCTCGTGCGTGCTGGCCGCGAGCGAGCTGGTGTCGAACGCCGTCGAGCACGGCACCCCACCCCTGCAGCTGCGGCTGTGGGCGGTGGCAGGCGGCCTCCGCCTGGAGGTCGAGGACGCCTCCCCGGACCTCCCCAGCGCCCTGGCGATGCCGGTCGCGGCCGCGTCGGGCCGCGGTCTGGCCATCGTCGGCGCCGTCTCGTCGGCGTGGGGGCACTACTCGACCGACTCGGGCAAGTGCGTGTGGTGTGACGTGGTGGCGTCGACCGCCACCGGCTCGGACGAGCCCGGCTGACCCGACCGCACCACCAGCACGGCGACGTCGTCGGCGGCCTCGTCGCGGGCGAGCCCCATCACCGCCTCGGCGGTCCCCTCGGCGTCGGCGTACTCCTCGGCGAGGAGCGCCTGCAGCCGGCTGAGGCCCTCGGACAGCGACCGTCCGCGCCGCTCGACCAGCCCGTCGGTGAACAGCACCAGCGTCGAGGCCGGCGCCAGCCGCACCGCCACGTCGGCGCGGGCCCCGACACCGAGCCCGATCGGGGGCGACCCGCCCTCCTCGACCAGGCGGACGCCGTCCGGGCCGGCCACGGCCAGCGGGAGGTGTCCGGCGCGCCCCACGTCGAGCCGCCCGGACACCGGGTCCAGCAGGGCGTAGAGCACCGTGGCCACCATCTCGGCTCCGTCGGCGGACTCCAGGTCGTCGAGGTGGCCGAGCACCACCGAGGGGGTGGCCTCGACGGCGGCGAGGGCCCGCAGCGACGCCCGGAGCCGGCCCATCGTGGCGGCGGCGGTGAGCCCCTTGCCCACCACGTCGCCCACCACCAGGGCGATCCGTCCGTCGGGGACCCGCCAGCAGTCGGCCCAGTCGCCGCCCACCCGGGTGCCGGTCGTCGCGGGCACGTAGCGCAGCGCCACGTCGACCCCGACGCCCTCCGACACCTCCGGAGCAAGGGCCTCCTGCAGGGTGAGCGCGGCGTGCCGGTCGCGCTGGGCCAGCTGGGTGCGCACCAGCGCCTGCCCGGCCTGGTCGGCCACGCCGAGCAGCAGCTCCCGGTCGGCGGGTCCCCACCGCCGGGGCTCGGCGCACGCGACCACCAGCGACCCCGCCAGCTCGCCGGAGACCTCCAGCGGCAGCCCCACCAGGGCGTCGTACGCCGGCTGGCCGACCGCCTCGGCCTCCTCGGGCGTCTCCAGCCACCAGGCCCGGGGGCCGTCGAGCACCCGCGCATGCATCTGCGTCAGGTCGTGGGCGGCCAGGTCCGGCGTGTCCTCGGGATGCCCCAGGAGGCGGGGGGCACCGTCCTCGACCGCGGCGAGCGAGACGTGGGTGACCCCGGTGAGCGACGAGAGCGTGTCGTCGACCACCGCCGCCACCTCGGCGACCTCGCGGCACCGGCCGAGGCGCTGCGCGTCGGCCAGCAGGAGGTCGGTCACCGCGACCATGCCCTGGATCTCGCGGTCCCGCTGGCCCAGCTCGACCTCGCTGTAGCGCTCGACCCGGCTCAGGTCGCGCACGACCGTCCAGATGCAGCCGACGGCGAGCAGGCCGAACGTCGCCAGGCGCATCGACAGGCTCGACCACCACATCGGGTCGTAGCGCTCCGCCGCCACGGCGTTGAGCGTGATCTCGAAGACGCTGAGCAGCAGCGCCAGCCCGACCCAGGCGCGGATCGGGGTCGTCGGGCTGC
This sequence comes from Actinomycetes bacterium, assembly GCA_030432975.1. GTDB lineage: Bacteria > Actinomycetota > Actinomycetes > Propionibacteriales > Nocardioidaceae > Nocardioides. Next base: position 12,400 of record JAUILS010000020.1, on the reverse strand, counting down.
CGGCCGCGCGCCACCACACGGCCAGGGCGGCCAGCCCGACCAGGGCGAACGCGACCTCGGTGCCGACGAGCAGGTCGGTGTAGTCCTGCGACACCGGCACCAGCAGCTCGGGCAGGGGCACGGCGTTGGCGGCCAGGGCGAAGGACAGGCCGACGCCGGCGACGGCGAAGGCCCAGGCCAGCACGGACGGCACGCGCAGGGCGCCGGCGAGCGCGGCGACGTAGAGCGCGAGGTGGAACAGCAGGTAGAGCGCCGCGTTGCCCTGCGGGTCGGTGCCCAGCGCGCCGCCGGCGGGGTCCACCGCCGGCAGCGAGAGCACCTGGAGCACCATCGCAACCAGACAGACCAGGAGCCCGGAGGCGAACCAGCCCAGCATCGGGTCCCGGTCGCGCTGCGCGCGGGCGGCCACGATCGGCAGCGCCGCGGCGGCACCGGTGGGCGCCCACGAGAAGAAAACGCTCGAGAACGACGGGGGCGGCACGTCGGTGGCGAGCAGGCCGAGCAACAGCAGGCCCGCGGCCAGCGTGGTGGCGCCGAGCCCCGCGGCGAGGCTGAAGCGAGGGGCCGCCATCGGCTGTCGGGCGCGCGCCTCGCGCACGCTGAGGAGACCGGTGGTCGGCATGGCCCTAGTCTCGCTCAGCCTCACCACAGGAGCGCTACACCCCAGAGGGTGGGAGTTCGCCACCTCGGGGGATCGGTCAGCCACCCCCCGGGTCGAAGATCCGGTCGTAGACCGCCGCCGCCCAACGCTCCGTCGTGGTCCCGAGCTCGGGCGCCTCGAGGCGACGCAGCCGGCCGGGCGGTCGGCCGCGGCGGTCGTCATGTCCCGCCCTGGCGGCGGCCCGCGCCCTGGCCCGGGTCCGGCCGGGGAGCCGGAGCCGCGACGAGATCCGCCCACGCACGCCGTGCCGGCGGTCCGGGGCGCCGGCGTACCACCGGTCGAGGGCGTCGGCGCAGTCGACCATCGCGGCGAACAGCTCGCCCGGGTCCTCCGGCACCTCGTCGGGTGCGCAGCCGAGGTGCTCGGCGACCAGGGTGCGCAGCAGCACGCGAGGGAAGGCGTCGGCGGGGGCGGGCCCGTCCTGGTCGCCGCGGTCGTCCACCATCACGCAGGCGATCTCGCTGTCACAGGTCCACGACCGCCGGTTGAGGTTGTCGGACCCGACGCTCGCCCACCGGTGGTCGATGACGCAGGTCTTGGAGTGGACGTAGACCGGCAGGCCCTGCTCGTTGGTCAGCCCGAAGACGGCCACCCGGTCCCCGCCGGCTTCGAGCATCGGCTCCATCGCCAGGCGCCGGCCGTGGAGCTGCGGCGGCTCCGCGACGGCGCCGTCCTGGTCGGGCACCAGGGGCAGCACGACGACCACGCGCAGCTCGGGGTTGGCTCGCAGCGCGGAGGCGAAGTGCTCCCCCACCTCGGCCGACCAGAGGTACTGGTCCTCGACGTAGACCAGCCGGTCGGCCTGCGTGATCGCCTTGAGGTTGCCGAGCATCACCGACCGCTCGCCCTCCGGCGCGAAGTCGTAGCCCACCGGCTGGATCTCCGGGAAGGTCCGCAGGATCTGGACGACGTCGTGCCCGTCGGTGGCGGGCGGGGGCGGCCACTGGTCGCCCAGCGGGCCGGGCTCCAGCTGCTCGGCCTGAAGCCGGCTCGACAGCCGCCGCCCCGGGTTGAGGGTGAGCGGCGTGCTGTCCTCCCAACGCTCACGGAAGGTCGTCTCCACGTCGTGGACGGCGGGGCCCTGGATCGCGACCTGCACGTCGTGCCACGCCGGGGCCGGGCCGTACGCCGCCGCCATCGGCAGCGGCTGCAGGTCGTCCCCGAGGTGTCGCTCGTCGTCCCGCCGGCTCCGGCACAGGTCGATCCCCCCGACGTAGGCGATGTCGCGGGACGGGTCGTCGGCGTGGCGGAGCACCACGAACTTCTGGTGGTGCGAGCCGCGGAAGCGGACCCGCATGTCGCGCAGGCACTCACCGCCCGCCTCGCCGATCTCCTCACCGAGGAAGCGATGCTCCTCGCTGCTGAAGCCCAGCCGGCGCCAGTGCGAGCGCCACAGCAGACCGCGCACGTCGGCGCCGCGCCGGGCGGCCGCCGTCAGCGTGGCCGTGAGCGTCGACGCCGGGTCGTCGGTCAGCTGCTGGCCGGGGTCGCCGCGCCAGTCCGCGAAGTAGAGGCGGTCGCCGGAGCCGAGCGCCGAGATCCGCTCGTGGAGCTCGGCGAAGTAGGGCCTGCCGTGCACCAGCGGGCGGAGCGTGTTGCCCGCGCTCCAGGCCTCGCCGTCGGGGTGGCGGTCGTCGACCCGGGTGTGCGGGTTGCCCCGCTCGGCCGCGGTGAGCAACCAGTCTGAGACCGCCACGGCCGCATCCTGCCATGGGCATGTCGCCGGGGAGAACGGGAACATGGGGACCATGCGACCGGCCTCGACCTCGCCCTCGCCCGCGGCGCCCGCTGAGCCCTCGCGGCTGCGCCGGCTGACCAGCGCGGCGGTGTACGCCGTCGTCGTCGGCGTGGTCATCACCACGTTGGCCTACCTGATCCGGGTGAAGTTCGACCCGTTGGTGCGCTTCGACGAGGGCCGGATCGTCGATGCCACGGACGTCACCCGCGACCACCCCGCCCTTCTCGACGCCCTGCTCTTCTGGGAGGCGATCAGCCAGCCGTTGGCGGCGTACCTCGTCGTGGCCGTGCCCTGCTGCCTGTGGGTCTGGCTCCGCCGCGGGCTCACGACGCGCGCCTGGTGGGCGTTCCTCACGATGATGGTCGGCTGGATGCTCGCCCTGGGGCTGAAGTCGCTGGTGCAGCGCGCCCGCCCGGTGGTCGACGACCCGGTCTCGCAGTCGTCGGGCTACTCGTTCCCGTCGGGGCACGCCACCAACGCCACGATCATCGCGACCACGCTGGTGCTGCTGTTCTGGCCGCTGCTGTCCACAGCGGGACGCCGGATCGCCGTCGGGCTCGGCGTGCTGTGGGTGACGCTCACGTGTCTCGACCGGGTGTTCCTGGGCGTCCACTACCCCACCGACGTGATCGGCGGCGTCCTGCTGGGCGGCGGCCTGGTGCTGGCGTCGTACGCCGGCTTCCTCGGGTGGAGCCCACGGGACCCCGCCCCGGCCACCGACCCCGACCTCGACCAGAGCGCGGAGGTGTCCGCGCGTCCAGAAAGGCGCTGAGATGTCCTTCCTCACCCGCTACGACGACGACCCGAGCGAGCCTCGCAAGCGCGATGCCGCGCGCGATGCCGTCGTGCGCGCAGCGCTGCCGGCCGTGGGTCTGTGGGTCGTCCTCGTGGCGGTCGGCTGGCTGCTCGTGGACGGGCCGTTGCGGTCCGTGGGCGAGGCGGAGGAGCAGGTCAACGAGTCCGTCGCCGCCGGCCGCACCGGCACCTGGAACACCGTCTCGGAGTGGTTCTCGTCGATCGGCGCCACGCCCACGATCATCGGCATCGCCGTGGTCGTGGCCCTCGGCGTCTGGTGGGCGACCCGGCGCTGGTGGATGGCGGTGGTGCCCCTGTTGGCGATCCTGCTGCAGTCGATCGTCTTCGTCACCTCGGCCGCCGTGGTGGGGCGCGACCGCCCACCGGTGCCCAAGCTCGACGACTCGCCGCCGACCGCCAGCTTCCCGAGCGGGCACGAGAGCGCCACCACCGCGCTCTACGTGTCGTTCCTGCTGCTGTCGCTGCGGGTGCGCCACCCGGTCCTCCGCTGGACGCTGGTGGCGCTCTGCTCGCTGATGCCGGCGCTGGTGTTCTACGGCCGGCTCTACCGCGGCATGCACCACATCACCGACCTGCTCGCCGGCATCACCAACGGCATCGTCTGCGCCCTGCTGGCCTGGAACTACCTGCGCCGCGAGCCGCGGGCGGCCGCGCCGACGGTGGAGACCGAACCGGCCCACGTGCAGCGCTGACTCCCGGCGTCTGCTCGGGCCGGCTCCCCTGCGGACGTCAGACGCGGGCGTACCGCGCCCGGGCGATGCTGTAGACGCCGAAGGCGGCGATGCCCAGCCCGACGACGACGAGCAGGACGGTGCCCAACGGGGCGTCGCGGAGGGTGCGCAGCGCGCCGTCGAGGCCGCTGGCCTTGCCCGACTTGTGCTGCACGGCGGCGACCAGGAACAGCACCCCGACGATGCCCAGGGCGACGCCCTTGGCGATGTAGCCGACCCGGCCGCTGATCTCCGCGAATCGACCGGGGTGCTCGCGCAGGTCCTCCAGGAACTTCCGGGCCCAGCCCTTGTAGACGTGGTAGCCGCCGATCCCGATGACGCCGAGCCCGACGGCGCCCACCAGCAGCTGCCCACCGGGCGCGTCCATCAGCGTCGCGGTGAAGTCTCGGGTCGTCTTGTCGGAGTTGGAGTGACCGCCACTGGCGAAGGTGAAGGCGGTCCAGCCGAGGGCGCCGTACGCCACCGCCTTGGCGGCGGCCTTGATCCGGTCGGTCGTCTCGTGGCGCAGGAACGCCTCGGTGACCTCCCAGACCACCAGCAGCGCGAACGCCGCGACCGCGACCCAGAGCAGCACGGCGCCGAAGGACTGGTCGGCCAGCGTCGCCAGCGCGCCGGACTGGTCGGCCTCCTGGCCGCCGCCGCTGCCGAAGGCGATCCGCACGGCGATCCAGGCGATGAGGAGGTGGATGAGACCGTTGGCGGCGTATCCGGCGCGGGCGCCCCACTCCACCACGGCGGAGTCGTTGGCGCGGTCCGCGGCGCCGCGGACGTCGGGGTTCGTGGTCATGGAGATGGGGTACCCGGTCGTCGACCGTTCATCGCCTCGACCTGGGAGACCCCATGCGCACCGTCGTCGTCGTGAACCCGACCAAGGTCGATGACCTCGACGCCGTCCGGCGCACTCTCGAGGCCGCCGCGGCCGACTGCGGTGCCGACGCGCCCGAGCTCGTGGAGACCAGCGAGGCGGACCCCGGCTTCGGGCAGACCCGGGATGCGGTGGAGCGAGGAGCGGACCTCGTGTGCGCCCTGGGCGGAGACGGGACCGTGCGCGCGGTCGCGCAGGAGCTGGTCGACACCGGTGTCCCGCTCGGCCTGCTGCCCGGCGGCACCGGCAACCTGCTGGCCCGCAACGTCGGGACGCCCGTCGACGACCTCGGCGACGCGCTGCGCGCGGCCCTCACCGGCCGGACCCGCACCGTCGACGTCGGCTGGCTGGTGCTGGACCCGACGGAGGGCCAGGCGGGTCCCGACCTGCCGGGGGCCGCGGACAACGTGCACTGCTTCACCGTGATGGCCGGTCTCGGCTTCGACGCCCAGATCATGGACGACGCCCCGGAGGGGGTGAAGGACAAGGTCGGCTGGGCGGCGTACGTCGCCAGCGGCGGCCAGCACCTGCGGGACGACGGGTTCTCGCTGCGGATGACCGCGGACGGGGAGACGACGGAGGAGGCCGCCGCACGGACGGTCGTCGTCGGCAACTGCGGCGAGCTGACGGGCGGCCTGGTGCTGCTCCCGGAGGCCGAGATCGACGACGGCGTGCTCGACCTCGCCGTGCTGACGCCGAGCGGCGTGGCCGGGTGGCTGGCTGTCGCTGCCCGCGTCGTCGCGGGTCGGGAGAGCGACGGACCCGACCTCGACCGTCGGCGAGCCCGCGACCTGACCCTGCACGTCGACCCGCCGCAGCTGGCCGAGGTCGACGGCGACGTGCTCGCGGAGACGACCGAGGTGCGCCTGGTGGTCCAGCCCGGCTGCCTGGAGGTGCGGGTGCCGCCCGAGGGCTGAGCCTCTCAGCGCGCGGGCAGCAGCAACGAGCTGTCGCCGAACTCGTGCCAGAGGTAGTCGCCGGCCAGGGCCGCGTCGTAGGCCACCTGCGTCAGCGCGGGGCCGGCGACGGCCTCGACCAGCAGCAGGTGGGAGGCGCCCGGGTCGTGCCACCCCGAGACCAGGCCGGTCACGACCCGCGGCGGGTCGGCCGGCGTCACCACTCGCTCGGTCCAGCCCGCCCGGGCGACCACGCGGCCGTCGTCGGCCACCGCCGACTCCAGCGCCCTGGTGACGGTGGTGCCCACGGCCACGACGCGGCCGCCGCCGGCGCGGACAGCGTTGACGAGGCGGGCGGTGCTCGCGGGCACGGCGTACCGCTCCGGCTGCGGGCCCTCGCCCGCCTCCTGCGACGAGACGCCGGTGTGCAGCGTCACCGGGGCGACCGCGACGCCGCGGGAGACCAGCCGGGTCACCAGCTCGGGGGTGAAGGGCCGCGCGGCGGACGGCATCTCCGCGCTGCCGGGCCGGGTGGCGAAGACCGTCTGGTACGCCGTCAGGGGGAAGCGTCCGGCGAGGTAGCCGTAGGCGATCGGCCGCCCGGAGCGGGCCAGCTCCCGGTCGAGCGGCCCGTCGACGGACGCCCGCCACAGCCGGTTGCCCTCCCCCGTCGGGGAGGATCGCCAGGGGTAGGGCTCGACCAGCGTCAGCCGGGCCCGGCCGGACCGCAGCTGCTCCCCGGCGCGGGCGTCGAGCACGGGAGCCGCGGCGTCGGGCGCGCGGCGCAGCTCGACCACCCAGTCGCCGTCGTCGAGCGGGGTCGCCAGGTGGACCACCGCCGGGCCGTGGCGGGCCCGCTCGACATCGAGCTGTCGGGCCACGGTCGCCGAGTCGTTGACCACCAGCAGGTCGCCGGGCCGCAGGTGGTCGCCCAGCGCCGGGAACCGGTCGTGCGACACCCCGTCCGGCGTCGCGACCAGCAGCCGCACCCGGTCGCGTGGCACGCCGCGGAGCTCCGGTGGGGCGTCGGCCACCGCCTCGGGTGGCGCGAACGACGTCGTGGGGCGCTCCTCCAGGACGCTCATCGCACCGGCTCCGCCGGCGTGAGGTCGACCTCGGCGGCGCGGTAGCGACCCGACGGCGGTCGCCGGTCGACCAGCGCCAGCAGGTGCGGGACCGCCGTCTCCGGCAGGGGCCGGTCGCTGATGTCCTCCCCGGGGAAGGCCGCCTGGTGCATCTCTGTCCGCAGGTCGCCCGGGTCGACGGCGTACGCCGTGAGGCCGGGGTTCTCGGCGGCGTAGATGAGGACGACGTGCTCGAGCGCGGCCTTCGAGGCGCCGTACAGCCCCCAGCCGGGGTAGTGCTCGACGGCCGCGTCGGAGGTCACCGCCATCAGGATCCCGCCCGACGCGACGAGCAGCGGCAGCAGCTCGCCGGTGAGCACCAACGGGGCACCGATGTTGGGCCGCCAGACCTGCTGGAGCTGGTCGACCGTCACGGTCTCGAGGCGTGGCAGCGGGGAGGGGCCGAGGGTGCCGGCGTTGTGCACGAGCAGGTCGAGCCGGCCGAGGCCCTGGAGCTCGCGGCGCAGGGCGGCGCGGTGATCGGCGTCGGTGAGGTCGCCGGGGACGGTCACGATGCCGGGGTCGGCCAGCTCGGCCAGCCGCTCGGCACGCCGACCGTCGGTGACCACGGTCCAGCCTCGGCCCGCGAGGCTGAGCACGAGCTCGCGTCCGAGGCCGGAGGATCCGCCGGTCACCAGGGCCACGGGGGCGGTGTCGTTGAGAGTCATGTCGCCTAGTATTAAAGTTGAAGTGAACTTGAGTTCAAGCCTCGGAATGGAGACCTCCGATGAACACCCACGACGTGCTGTCGATCTCGGAGGTCGCGGAGCGCAGCGGCTTCGCGGCCTCGGCGCTCCGCTACTACGAGTCGCAGGGGCTGATCTCCGCCGGGCGCACCCCCGGCGGTCGCCGGTGCTACGAGCGGGGCGTGCTGCGCCGGCTGGCCTTCATCCGAGCCGCGAGCAACGTCGGCCTGACGTTGGAGGAGATCCGCGCCGAGCTCGACCAGCTCCCCGCCGGCCGCACCCCGACGAAGGCCGACTGGACCCGGATGTCGCGGCACTGGCGGGCCCGCCTCGACGAGCAGCTGGCGGCCCTGCAGCGGCTCCGCGACGGCCTCGACTCCTGCATCGGGTGCGGCTGCCTGTCGCTCCAGCGGTGCGGCATCTCCAACCCGGCCGACGTCGCCGCCACCAGCGAGGGGGCTCCCGGGGCGGCGTACCTGCCCGCGGTGCTGCGGCGCCCGCACCGCGTCCGCTGAGAGACCACCAGCGACGCGTCACCGCGAGATTTGCGACGCGTCGAGCTCCGAGTCAGTCCTGGGGGCGTCAGTCCTGGGGGCCGCCGGCGACATAGATCACCTGACCGGAGACGAAGCCCGCGCCCTCGCTGACCAGGAACGAGATGGTGTGGGCGATGTCGTCGGGCTGGCCGACCCGGGCCACCGGGATGGTGCCCGCGGCAGCCGCGATGAACTCCTCGAAGGGCATGCCGACCCGCTCCGCCGTGGCGGCCGTCATGTCGGTCTGGATGAAGCCGGGCGCGACCGCGTTGGCCGTGACCCCGAAGCGGCCCAGCTCGATCGCGAGGGTCTTGGTGAAGCCCTGCAGGCCCGCCTTCGCCGCGGAGTAGTTGACCTGCCCGCGGTTGCCCTGCGCGGAGGTGCTGGAGAGGTTGACGATCCGGCCGAAGCCAGCCTCGGTCATGAACCGCTGGGTCGCCCGGGTCATCAGGAACGCACCGCGCAGGTGGACGGCCAGCACGGCGTCCCAGTCGTCGACCGACATCTTGAACAGCAGGTTGTCGCGGATGATCCCGGCGTTGTTGACCAGGATCGTGGGCGCCCCCAGCCCCTCGGCGACCGCGCCGACGGCGGCCTCGACGGACGCCTCGTCGCTGACGTCTGCCGCGACCGCGAGGGCCCGGCCACCCGCCTCGGTGACCGCGTCGACGGTGGCCGCACACGCGTCCGCATCGAGGTCGACCACACCGACCGCATGGCCGCCCTGGGCGAGCCGTAGAGCAGTGGCGGCGCCGATGCCGCGGGCGGCTCCGGTGACGATCGCGACGCGGGGGGTGTCGGTCATGGGGGTCCTTCCAGGCCGGAGGGGGGTCGCTCGCGAGCCTAGTCGTCGGCATCGGGGCGACCGCCCCCGGGCGCTCGGCCGTCCCGGTCAGCCCAGACGATCAGCCCAGTCGTTCAGCCCAGTCGATCAGCACAGCCGTTCAGCACAGTTGCTCGGCGAGGTCGAGGAGGGAGCGGACGGTGAGCGTCGGCTCGCGGAAGTACGCCGGGTAGTGGCCGTCGCCGCGGTCGACCCAGGCGGCCCGGAGACCGGCGCGCAGGGCGCCGTCGGTGTCCCAGGGGTGGACGGCGACCAGCATGGCGGCGGCCGGCTCGACGCCGCAGGTCTCCACCGCGTAGCCGTAGGCGCGCGGGTCGGGCTTGAAGAAGCCGGCCTGCTCGACCGAGAGCATCCGCTCGACGGCGTCGGCGACCCCGGCCGCCTCGAGCAGCCGCTCCGCCACCGCCACGGCGCCGTTGCTCATCGTGACGAGCCGTATCCCGGCGTCGCGCAGCGCCCGGATCCCGGGTGCCACGTCGGGGTGGACCGGCAGCGCCAGGAACCCCGCCATCACGTGCTCGACGGCCTCCTCGAGGTCGGGGGCGTCGGGCGCCCGGTCGTTCTCGCGCGCGACCGCCCGCAGCGTCTCCCGCGCCAGGTCGGCGAAGGGCGCCCGGTCGCCGTGGGCCGCCAGCGCCATCCCGTCGCGGAGCACGCCGGCGAACCACGCCCGCACCAGCAGCGGGTCGAGCCCGACGTCGGCGAACCGGGCGCGCATCGGCGCGAGGTCCGAGAGCGTCTCGTTGACGTCGAAGACGACCAGCTCCGGCCGGCGTACGTCGGTCACGACCGCCTCCTCCGCTCCCGGGATGTGGGTCCGGGCCAGCCTAGCGAGGGCCCGCCGACGGCCTCGATAACGTTGTCGAGACGTCCCGCGACGGCCGCGCGCGGCTGGTTACGATGCCGGGGTGCAGGCGTCCCCCCGCGTGAAGATGGCCGATGTCGCGAAGGCGGCCGGCGTCAGCGTGGCGACGGTCTCCAAGGTGGTCAACGGTCGCTACGGCGTCTCCGAGGCCACCCACGAGCGGGTGCTGGCCGTGATCGGCGAGCTCGGCTATGAGACCAGCCTGGGCGCCCGCAGCCTGCGCAGCCTGCAGACCAACGTGATCGGGGTCCTGGTCGCGGAGTTCGAGCCGTTCAGCACCGAGCTGCTCAAGGGCGTCTCCGACGCCATCGCCGCGACCGACTACGAGCTGCTCGCCTACTCCGGCGGGCATCGTGGCGGCGCCGTCGGATGGGAGCGCCGCTCGCTGGGCCGGCTCGCCGGGTCGCTCATCGACGGGGCGATCCTGGTGACGCCCACCGTCGTCGAGACCGGCACCAGCATCCCCGTCGTCGCCGTCGACCCGCACACCGGCGACACCACCGCCGTGCCCACCGTCGAGGCCGACAACCTGGTCGGCGCCCGCACCGCGACCGAGCACCTGCTGAGCCTCGGGCACCGCCGGATCGCGCTGCTCGGCGGGCGTCCGGACCTGGAGTCCGCCCGGCTCCGCGAGCAGGGCTTCCGGGAGGCGATGGCGGCAGCGGCGGTCCCCGTCGACGAGGAGCTCGTCCGCAGCGGCGGCTACCGCCCCGAGACCGCCGAGGGGCCGGCCACCGAGCTGCTGACGCTGCCCGAGCCCCCGACCGCCGTCTTCGCCGCCAACGACCTCTCGGCCATCACCACGATGGAGGTCGCCGCACGGCTCGGCCAGTCGGTGCCCGGCGACGTGTCGGTGATCGGCTTCGACAACGTGCCCGAGTCGGCCCTGGCGACGCCGCCGCTGACGACCATCCAGCAGCCGCTGCACCAGATGGGGGCGACCGCGCTCGACCTCCTCGTCGGCATGCTGCGGGGCGCCGCCGAGGGCCGCGCCACCCACGTGCGGCTCCCGACGTCGCTCGTCGAGCGCGCGTCCTGCGCGCCGCTCTGACGACGGCGGCCGCGCACGGCCGCAGCCCGGGTCCCTCGGGGCCCTCGGGGGCCTCAGCCGAGCGGCGTGACGCTGGTCCGGGTGACCCGGGCACCGTCGGGACCGACCGGATGCCGCTCACCGTCGAGTCGGACGACCGTCTCGACGACGCGCTCGGCGCTCGACCCCACCCACAGCTGCAGCTCGCCCGGCTCCACCCCGCGCACCAGGTCGCGTCCGGTGAACGCGAGACGGGCCGCCGGCACCTCGAGCGCGACCCGCACCGCGGCGCCCGCCTCCAGCGCCACCCGCCGGAAGCCCAGCAGCTGCGCCACCGGTCGGGCGACGCTCGCCACCGGGTCGTGACCGTAGAGTTGGACGACGTGCTCGCCGGGGCGGTCGCCCCGGTTGCGCACCGTGACCTCGACCCGCAGCGGCCCCGCGGTCCCCGCGGTCGCGTCGACCGAGAGGTCGTCGTAGCCGAACGTCGTGTAGGACAGGCCGTGCCCGAACGCCGCGGCCGGAGCGCTGCTGAGGTTGGTGACCTCCGTCGGTCCGCCGAGCGAGGAGTGCAGGTAGGAGTAGGGCTGGGCGCCGGTGGACCGCGGCAGCGAGACCGGGAGGCGCCCCGAGGGGTTGACCCGACCGCTGAGCACGCCGGCCACGGCCGGACCGCCCTCCTCACCCGGGAAGAACGCCTGGACGACGGCCGCGCAGCGCTCCAACGCCCACCCGACGGCGTACGGCCGCCCGGTCAGCAGCACCAGCACAACCGGCGTTCCCGTGCCGAGGACCTCCTCGACCAGCGCGCGCTGCACCCCGGGCAGCTCCAGGTCGTCGGTGTCACGCCCCTCCCCCACGGTGCCGCGGGAGAAGAGGCCGGCCTGGTCGCCGACGACCACGACCGCGACGTCCGCCTCGGCGGCCAGCGCCGCCGCGGCCGGGATCCGGGAGGTGTCGTCGTCGTCGACGCCACAGCCGGGCAGGTGGTCGACCCGGACGCCGTCGAGCTCGGCCATGACGGCCTCCAGCACGGTCGGGACGACCAGGCGCGGCTCGACGTCCGGGTGATGGGCCAGCACGTGGTTGACGAAGGAGTAGCAGCCGAACATCGCCTCGGACCGGTCGGCGTTCGGGCCCAGCAGCGCGACCCGCCCGCGAGCGGCCAGGGGCAGGACGCCGTCGTTGGTCACCAGCACGACGGCCTTCTCGGCCAGCTCCCGGGCCAGCGCGCGCTGGTCGGCGTCGTCGAGCGGAGCGGCCTCGGGCGGATCGTCGTCGAAGACCGCGTCGAGCAGCCCCAGCTCCTCCTTCTGGCGCAGCGCGCGGAGCACGGCGAGGTCGACCAGCTCCTCGGGCACCCGCCCGTCGCGGACCCCCGCCGCCAGCGGCTCGCGGTAGGCGTCGCCGTGCGGAAGCTCGATGTCGACGCCGGCCTCCAGCGCCTGCCGCGCAGCGTCGGTGAGGTCCTCGGCCACGCCGTGCAGCAGGTGGAGGAAGGCCACCCCGAAGTAGTCCGCCACGAGCGTCCCGTCGAAGCCCCACCGGCCGCGCAGCAGGTCGGTGAGCAGGGTGCGGTCGGCAGCGGTGGGGACGCCGTCGAGTGCG
>JAUILS010000257.1 GCA_030432975.1 Actinomycetes bacterium | reverse complement strand
TGGCGGCGGTGGCGGCGGCGGTGGCGGGCTTCGTGCTGAGCCTGCGGACGCGCGAGCCGAAGCCGCCGTACCCCCTGCAGTACGCCCCGCCGGACGGGATCGGCCCGGCCCAGGGGGTCTACGTGCTCACCGAACGGACCGGGAAACGGTCGTTCGTCGCCTCGCTGCTGCAGGCGGCCGAGCACGGTGCGGTGTCGCTGGAGCGCAGCGGCAAGAGCTGGACGATCGCCGACGCCCGAGGGAGCGACGGCTGGTCGGGCCTGGACCAGGTGACGATGACCGTCGCCGGGCTGATCCCGGGCCCGGGCGCGGCGTTCACCGCCGGTCGCAAGGACGTGACGGCCGGCAAGGCGCTGCAGAAGCAGCTGGAGAAGCTCACCAGCTCCACCAAGAGCTGGGGGACCCGCCAGGGGCTCGTGGTGCCGAGCGGCCCCGGCGCCCTCGGCGGGCTGCTCGTGATCGGGGCCGCCGTGCTGGCGGGCGTCCTCTGCATCGTCGACCCGTTCTCGATGACGGCGGTGGCGCTGGTGCCGGGTCTGTTCGCGGTCGGGGCGGCGGAGCTGGTGCTGCCGGGCGCCGGCACGATCCGCACCCGCGCGGGGCGGGACCTGTGGTCGCGGCTGGGCGGCTTCCGGCGGGTGCTGTCGACCCCGTCGAGCATCGAGCGCTTCGGGTTCTCCGGCCGCGAGGAGCTCTACACGGCGTACCTCCCCTGGGCGGTGGCCTTCGACTGCGCCGACGAGTGGGCCGAGAAGTTCCGCGTCGAGACCGGCAGCGAACCGCCGGCGCCGGCGTACCTCGGTGGGTACGCCGGGGGCTGGGGCGGCGGGGTCGACTCGATGGTCGGCGACTTCTCGTCGACGCTGAGCTCGGCCATCTCGTCCTACGAAGCCAGCCAGTCGTCCTCCTCCGGCGGGGGCGGCGGCTTCTCCGGGGGCGGCGGCGGAGGCGGCGGAGGTGGCGGCTCGTGGTGAGCCGGCTCGCGGTGTCGGCCTCCGCCCGGCAGGATGACGTCCACCGGGACCGCCCGGTGTCAGAAAGGGAGACCTCATGCTGATCGCACTCGGCGTCGTGGGCGCGCTCGTCCTCGGGCTGATCGCCTTCGCCATCACCGGCTTCAACAAGCTGCGCACCGCCGACATCGCCGCCCAGGAGGCGCTCGGCGGGATCGACGTGCAGCTCACCCGGCGCGCGGACCTGATCCCCAACCTCGTGGAGACCGTGAAGGGCTACGCCTCTCATGAGTCGGGGGTCTTCGAGGCCGTCACCGCGGCCCGCGCCGGCCTGCAGCAGGCCGCCGCCTCCGGCGACGTCGCCGAGAAGGCCGCCGCCGACGCGGCGATGCAGCAGGCGCTGGTGCGCGTCAACGCCGTCGCCGAGGCCTACCCCGACCTGAAGGCCAGCGCGAACTTCCAGGACCTCCAGAAGCAGCTCGCCGACACCGAGAACCAGCTCTCCTTCGCCCGGCAGTACTACAACGACGCCGTCGCCACGCTCAACAAGCTGGTGCAGACGATCCCGTGGATGTTCTTCTCCGCCATGGCCGGCGTGAAGGCCCGGAAGTTCTACGACGCTCCCTCCGGGCACGAGGAGGCCCCGAAGGTGCAGTTCTGAGGCTGCGGCGGTTGTCGTCTTCTTGTTGTTTGGACCCAAACGTGCGGTGTTGCGGCTGGGAAGCCGTCGTTTCTGCCCTCTCGAGGCCGTCAGAAGACGTGTCTCGGCCGGAACTGCACCGACATCCGCGGCCCGGCGTGGGCGACCTTGGGGACGGCGTGGTCCCAGGTGCGCTGGCACGAGCCGCCCATGACCAGCAGGTCGCCGTGGCCCATCGTGAAGCTGCGTGACTCGCCGCCCCCGCGGGGCCGGAGAGCGAGCCGCCGAGGGTCGCCGAGCGACACGATCGCGACCATGGTGTCCTCCGACCGGCCCCGGCCGAAGCGGTCGCCGTGCCAGGCCACCGAGTCGCGGCCGTCGCGGTAGTAGCAGCAGCCGGCCGTCACGAAGCCCTCCCCGAGCTCGGGCCGGTAGTGCGCCGACAGCGCGTCGCGTGCCGCCGCCAGTGACGGATGCGGCAGCGCCGCGTGTTCGGCGTACGTCGCCACCAGGCGAGGCACGTCGACCACCCGGTCGTACATCGGCCGCTGCTCCGCCCGCCACGGCACGCCCTCGAGCATCGACGCGAACACGTCGTCGGCATCCACCAGGAAGCCCGGACGCAGGTCGACCCAGGCGCCGCGGCTGAGCGGGACCCGCTCGACCACGCCGGCGAGCGGCGCCACCGGCCCGAGATCGGGGTCCGCCGCGGTCGCGAAGAGCGTCCCCTGGAAGTCCATGGAGGCGAGACTACCGCAGCATCGAACAAATGTTCGATAGCCGCACGGCCGTCAGTGGGCAGAAACGACAGCTCGGGGGCGCCGAATCCTGTTGTTTGGACCCAAACAGCAGGATTCCCCCGCCTCAGGGGCAGGTCAGGGTCTCCCCGGGGTGAAGGTCCGGTGAACCCGGTGGCGGTCGGGGGTGCGGACCCGCAAGAGTGGGGGGCATGACGACCGCCGACGGTATGCCGCCGACCCCGCCCGTCCCGCCCGCCCACGCCGGCCCGCCCGCCCACGGCACTCCGCCGGGGGGCGACGGGACCGCCACCCCGACCCCGGGGGCCCCGGCGGGCACGCCGGCCGCGCGGGTGGCCGGGCTGACCAAGACCTACGGCACCGGCGACGCCCGGGTGGTGGCGCTCGACGACGTCACGCTCGAGCTCTACGCCGGCGAGTTCACCGCTGTCATGGGGCCCAGCGGGTCGGGCAAGTCGACGCTGATGCACTGCTGCGCCGCGCTCGACCGGGCCGACCAGGGCCAGGTGTTCATCGGCGAGCAGGACCTCACCCGGCTCAAGGACAAGGACCTCACCCAGCTGCGCCGCGACCGGATCGGTTTCGTCTTCCAGGCGTTCAACCTGGTGCCGACGCTCACCGCGGAGGAGAACATCACGCTGCCGCTGGCCCTGGCGGGCCGCAAGCCCGACCAGGAGTGGCGCGACACCGTGATCAGCGCGGTCGCGCTGGCCGACCGGCTCGACCACAAGCCCAACGAGCTCTCCGGCGGTCAGCAGCAGCGCGTCGCCGTCGCCCGCGCCCGGGTCAGCCGGCCGCAGATCGTCTTCGCCGACGAGCCCACCGGCAACCTCGACTCCCACTCCGGCGCGGAGGTGCTCCAGCTGCTCCGTCGCTCGGTCGACGACTTCGGCCAGACCGTGGTGATGGTGACCCACGACCCGGTGGCGGCGGCCTACACCGACCGCGTCGTCTTCCTCGCCGACGGCCAGGTCGTCGACGAGGTACGCCGTCCCACCCGCGAGGTCGTCCTCGACGTGATGACCCGGATGACCGCCCCCGTGGCGGTGAACGACTGATGCTGAAGGTCGCCCTCAAGAGCCTGCTCGACCGCAAGCTCCGGCTGCTGCTCAGCACCTCGGCGATCGTGCTGGGCGTCGGCTTCGTCGCCGGCTCGCTGGTGTTCACCGACATGCTGCAGTCGGGGTTCGACAAGATCTTCAGCCGCGCGGTCGGCGACGTGATCGTGCGCGACGAGGCGGGCGTCGGCGAGTTCGGCCAGCCCACCGACAAGACGGTCCCCGCGTCCCTCGTCGACGACCTCGCCGGTCTTCCGGGCGTCGCGCGGGTCGACGGCAACGTCAGCAACCAGAGCACCTTCGTCATCGGCGAGGACGGCAAGGCCGTCGGCGGCCAAGGGGCGCCGGGCCTCGGCCTCAACTGGAACGACGCCCCCGGCCAGGGCGGCCTGCCGGTCGTCACCCTGGTCGAGGGCCGCGGCCCCGAGCGCGAGGGCGAGGTGGCGCTCGACAGCCGCACCGCCGACCGGGCGGGCTACGACGTCGGCGACGAGGTCCCCATGGTCACCTCGTCCAGCAGCGGCGACCTGCTCGAGGCGACGCTGGTCGGCACCTTCGAGTTCGCCGACGGCGGCACGCTGGCCGGCGCCTCGCTGACGGCGTTCGACACCGCCACCGCCCAACAGCTCTTCCTCGACGGCCGAGACGAGTTCAACGACCTCTGGGTGTCCGCCGAGGAGGGTGTGACCCAGGACGAGCTCCGCGACACGGTGGCCGCGGCGCTCCCCGACAACGTCGTCGCGATCACCGGCGAGCAGGAGGCGGAGGACAACGCCGAGGGCCTCGGGCAGGCGCTGACGTTCATCCGCACCTTCCTGCTCGTCTTC
>JAUILS010000256.1 GCA_030432975.1 Actinomycetes bacterium | reverse complement strand
GTCTGGAACTCGCCGAGCACCTCGCCGCCGCGGACCTTCACCGCGCCGATCTCGGTGATCTGCGAGCCGGCCTCGGCCGACCCGCCGGTGGTCTCGAGGTCGACCACGCAGAACGTCAGGTCGCGCAGCGGCCTCCCCAGCTCGTCGAAGCTGCGCTGCTCCTCCCAACGGGTGGCAGCCAGGGAGACCGGGGTCATGTCGCCGACGCTACGGTCGGGCGCCGACAGTTCCGGGACGACGCGCGGTGCGTCCTCGAGAGCCGACTACGCTGGGGCCATGGTCACCGCGCTTCCCGACGACACGCACCGCTGGCGTTGTGGAGGCTGCGGCAACCTCACCCGCTTCGACGTCACGCGCACCCGCCGCACCACGGACTACTGGCACTTCGACCTCGCCGGCGAGCCCGTCGTCGAGGACTCCACGCTCCTCCACGAGACCGTCGAGGCGGTCGCCTGCCGGTGGTGCGGCCGCAGCGACGCCATCGAGCTGGTGACGCGTGCCGAGGCCGCCGTGGCCGGCGATCCGGGGGCGGGGGAGCCGACCGGCTGAGCCGGCGTACGCCGCCGGCCGGGGCCGGTCCTGTCGCCGGTCCTGTCGCTGGTCCGTCGGCGGTGTCGGTGGCGGCTGGCAGGGTCGTCGCCATGACGACACGGATCGACTGCGACCACTGCGTCCTGCGCGGCCCGGCCTGCCACGACTGCGTGGTCACCGTGCTGCTCGGGCCCCCCGACGAGCTGACCTTCGACGACGACCAGTGCCGGGCGCTCGACGTGCTGGCCGAGGGCGGCCTGGTGCCCCCGCTGCGGATGGTGGAGCCGGTGCCTCCGCCCGTGATCGAGTCCGCGTGAGCTGCCGGCTCCGTGGGCGCCCCTCCGTGTGACGGAAGGGGCAGGAGAGGCTGGTGTGACGGAGTCCCGACAACGTTGTCCCCGAAACACCGGTCCAGACCGCCGATAAGTTGGCGGCGCTCGGTCGCCCCCGCTACCCTCGTGCGGCAGGTGGCCGTGGAAGTGGACCAGACCGGTTCGCGCGGTCACCGCGTCGAGTCCGTCAGCCGGTCGGGGGGACGACCAGCAGGCGGAGCCGGGGAACCAACCCTCTGGGGTCAATCGCCTCCAGGCGGCGGCACACACCAGTGCCGACGAGGACGAGGCGACGGGCAGGTCGAGCCCGCACCCGTCAGCTCACCCGGTAGACGTCCGACTGAACCAAGGGAGAACGTCCGCTCGTGTCTCGAGGCCGGAACCGACTCGCAGCCCTCCTCGGTGGTGGCGCCCTCCTCCTGGGCATGAGCCTGGTGGGCTCGCAGCCGTCCTACGCCGAGCCCGACATCGACGAGGTGCAGACCCGCGTCGACACCCTCTACCACGAGGCGGAGCAGGCGCAGGAGCGCTACCACGACGTCCAGCTGCAGCTGCGCGAGCTGCGTCGCGACCTCCGCGGCCTCCGCAAGGACGAGCGCCGCCAGTCCGACCGGCTCGGCTCGGTCCAGACCCAGGTCGAGGGCTCGATCGTCCGCGCCTACCAGGGCCAGGACCTCTCCACCGTCGGCCAGGTCGTCCTCGCCGAGGACCCCTCGGCCTTCCTCAGCCAGCTGTCGACCGCGGCCGAGTTCAACGTCCTCCAGAGCAGCCTCTACGCCGACTACCACACCGAGCTCAAGGCCCTCAAGATCCGCCAGGAGGCGACGCAGGCCCGGACCGACGAGATCGCCGCGGCCGAGCGCTCCGCCGCCGAGGCGAAGGCCGCCGTCGACGAGAAGCTCGAGCAGGCCAAGTCGCTGCTGGCCGATCTCAAGGAGAAGGAGCGCGAGGAGATCGCCTCCCGCAGCGCCGGCGTCTCGCGCGTGCCGACCAACATCCCGGCCTCGGGCCGCGGTGCCGCGGCCGTCCGCTTCGCGCTCGCCCAGGTCGGCGACGCCTACGTCTACGGCGCCGCCGGGCCCAACGCCTGGGACTGCTCCGGGCTCACCATGGTGGCCTGGGCCCAGGCCGGCGTCGGCCTCCCGCACTCCTCGAGCGCCCAGTTCGGCTCCGGCGCCCGCATCCCGGCCAGCGCCCTGCGCCCCGGTGACCTGGTCTTCTACTACAGCCCGATCAGCCACGTCGCGATCTACATCGGCAACGGCCAGATCGTGCACGCCGCGCACCCCGGCGCCGGCGTCCGGGTGGCCGGCCTCTACTCCATGCCCTACGCCGGCGCGGTCCGCCCGGGCTGACGGCCACGTTCGGCGCCCGGTCCCTCCGTGGGGCGACGTGCGCCCTGGTGGTCGGGGCGCTGGCGCTCGGCGCCCTGACGGGCTGCTCGGAGGCCTCCGGCCCGGCCCGGCCCCTCGGCGCGACCTCGTCGCCCGCCCCCGTCGGCGCCGTCGACGCCACCGCCGAGGCGCTCGCCGAGGCGCTGCGCACGGGTGACGCCGCCGCCGCCGAGCGGCTCGCCGCCCCCGACGCGGTCGAGGCGCGGGCGCGGCTCCGCACGCTCGCGACCAACGCCGGGGCGCTCGGGCTGCGCGCCGTCTCCGTCGCCTACCGGCCGACCGCGGACGCCCTGACGGGCTCCTGGGAGGTCCGCTGGCGCGCTCGCAGCCGTGACGGCGGCGGGGAGGCCACGGTGCCGGTGGCGCTGGCCATGGTCGAGGGGCGGGCGGCGGTGGCCGAGCTCCCCGACACGCCCACCCAGGTCTGGTGGCTGTCCACCCCGCTGCGGGTGACGAGCGGCCCCGGCTGGGAGGTCCACACGACGGGCGGGGTGCCGCCCGGCCTGGTGAGGGCCACCCGGCGGGCCCGGGCGGCGGTGGCCCGGGTGCTCGGCGACGCGCCCGCCCTGGTCGTGGAGGCCCCGCCCGACGCGACGACGTACGACGCGCTGCTGGGCGGCTCACCGGGGGAGTTCGCGGCCCTGGCCGCCGTCACGACCACCGTCGACGGCTCGGCCCGCGCGGACGCCGCCCTCCGCATCGTGGTCAACCCCGACCAGCGGGCGAGGATGGACCCGACCGGGCTGGCGGTGGTCCTGGCTCACGAGGCGGCCCACGTGACGGTCCGCGACGTCGTGGCTCCTCAGCCACGCTGGCTCGGCGAGGGCTTCGCCGACCTGGTGGCCCTCCGTGGCCTCCGGCTGCCGGGTCGGACCGAGTCGGTGGTCGCGCAGGTCCGCCGCGACGGTGTGCCGGAGGCGCTGCCGGCCGCCGCGGACTTCGCCGGCCGTGGCGCGGCGCTGGAGGCGGCCTACGAGGCGTCGTGGCTGGCGTGCGTGATCCTCGAGCGGCGGCTGGGCCTGGCGGGCCTGGTGTCGCTGCGCCGGTCACTGGTGCGCGAGCCAGAGCCCTTCGCCGCGGCTCTCGCCGGTGCCGGCTGGTCCCAGCGCCGGCTGGTCGAGCAGTGGCACGCCCGACTCTCCGCGCTGGCGGCCACCCCCGCGGCGTAGGGCGGGACAGACCTAGGGCCGGGGCCGACACCTGGGTCGTGGTGTCGGTCCCGGCCCTCAGGGGGTTGGCCGCCCGTCATGGGGAAGCGGGCGGCCGGCCGGTGTCAGCAGTTGGCGGCGCCGCGCTGAGCGTTGATGCTGTCGCAGGTGTCCTGGAACAGCGCGTTGATCTGGGCGCCGAAGACGAACACGGTGAGCACGATGATGCCGGCGATGCCGGCGACGAGGAGGCCGTACTCGACGGCGGAGGCACCGCGCTCGTCGCGCTTGGCGAGTCGCGCCGTGAGCATCAAGCGCAGGTAGTCCAACATGGGTCCTTCTCCTTCGAGCTGGTGGGCCGGGGTCGAGGGTCGCGACGGGGGAGCGCCTCGTGATGTGACCATCCTCCGTGACAACGGCGGCACACACCCCGGAAAAACGGTTCGATCGGCATGGCCCGTTGTGACTAGGGACACGAGAGGATCGTCGGGTCGGGTCGGATTGGGTCGAGTCGGGTCGAGTCGGGAGTCGCGGCACCGGGGCTCACCGCCGAGACGTCGCGGATGTCGCGTCCAGGCGTCGCGGATGTCGCGCCCAGGCGTCGCGGATGTCGCGCCCAGGCGTCGCAGATGCACCGGCGACGCGTCGAGGGCTTAGGGTCCGGGCTCGGGCAGGCTGCGCCGGTGGGCTGCTGGCCGGTGGCTGCTGGGCGGGTGGGCCGGTAGGGGTGTGTTGGTGGGGGGGTTGTCCTGAAATGGCCCGTGGCCGCGAACCCTTGGTGGGTTCGCGGCCACGGGGTGTGGCTGGCTGGGGTCAGCAGCCGGCGCCGGAGCCGGAGCCGGTGGCGACGCTGTTGCAGGTG
>JAUILS010000255.1 GCA_030432975.1 Actinomycetes bacterium | reverse complement strand
CGCGACGTTGAAGTCGGGCTCGAGGGCCGTCTCGACCCGCGACTCCTCGACCTCGAACTCCTCGACGAGGTCCTCGGGACGTCGGCTGGAGGCGTAGCGACCGCACATGCGGCCAGCCTAGGCCGCAGCGGGGACGCCCCGCGCCTGGAGCAGACCGTGGAGGGGACGGTCAGGAGCGGGCGAGCTCGTCGAGCAGCAGCGCGGCGACGCCGTCGTCGCCCGGCAGCCCCTCGATCCACACCCGGACGCCCGTGGCGTCGACGGTGCGCGACATCTTGCGCAGCAGCGCGACCCGCTGCCCGAGCCGCTCGTCGCGGGCCGCGACGACGACGACCCGGTCCGGCCCGAGCCGGCCGATCGTCTCGGTGCCCGCGAAGACCGTGCGGGCGGTGTCACCGAGCTCGCCGAGGCGCATGGTGCGCGTCAGCATCTCCTGCCGGTGCTGCTCGCGCGACACGGTCGCCCCCAGCGGGGAGCCGGTGTCGGGAGGCAGCTCGGCCACCACCAGGGCGTAGTCGTCACGCACCCGACCCGCGCCTCGGAGCTCTCCCCGGTACAGCTCCGAGAGGCGGCTTCGCACGTGCGCGAGACTCGCGAGCCCGGTCATCGGGTCGTCGCAGGCCATCTGGTGGACGTAGGCGAGGATCGCGTCGCTCCAGGCCCGGGCGACCGACCGGACGTCGTCGTACGCCGGGTCGGTGCCGAGGATCGCCTGGTACGTCGCCTGCAGCGCCGCCAGCGTCTCGTCGAGCGAGGCGCCGTCCTTGGCCAGCTGGGCGCCGGCCACGGCGCAGGCCTCCGAGGTGGAGTCGGACCCCGAGGCGAGCATCTCTGCCACGGCCTCGAACCTCGGCGGCAACCCCATCCGCACCGGCTCGGGGATCGTGGCGCCCGCCTCGGGGTCCATCGCGGGCGCGGTGCGCGAACGCAACGCGAAAATACCCACGTCTGTTACCCCCTCGGGTGGTCGTCCTTGTGCAGGTGAGACGCGCCACCAATGCGGTCATGACGCGGTTTCGGAGATAGATTTTGGAGCGCAAACGTCCATACCGGTCCGCGCGCGCGGCTTAGACTGGCGTCATCCTTCGCTTCCCCGACCGTTAGTACTCATGTGAGCTCGACACTTCCACGCGTAGACGGCCCCGCCGACGCCGAGCTGATCTCGGCTGTCCGCGGGGGCGACATCGACGCGTACGGCGAGCTCTTCGCGCGGCATGCGGACGCGGCGCGGCGGCTGGCCCGCCAGCTGGTGCCGGCGGCCGACGCGGACGACCTGGTCTCCGACGCGTTCGCGAAGGTCCTCGGGGTGCTGCAGCGTGGCGGCGGCCCCGACATCGCCTTCCGGGCCTACCTGCTGACGGCGGTCCGGCGGCTGCACGTCGACAAGATCCGGGCCGGTGCCAAGCTCACCACCACCGACGACCTCGAGCCGTTCGACCCCGGCACCCCGTTCCAGGACACCGCGGTCGAGGGCTTCGAGAGCGAGGCCGCCGCCAAGGCGTTCGCCTCGCTGCCCGAGCGCTGGCAGCTGGTGCTGTGGCACCTCGAGGTCGAGGGCCAGAAGCCCGCCGACATCGCGCCGGTGCTCGGCATGTCGGCCAACTCCGTGTCCGCGCTCGCCTACCGCGCCCGGGAAGGCCTCCGCCAGGCGTTCCTCAACCAGCACGCGCAGGAGATGGACGAGGACACCTGCCGCTGGACGCACCAGCACCTGGGGGCCTACGTCCGCAACGGCATCAGCCGCCGCGACGCCACCAAGGTGGAGGAGCACCTCGACGACTGCCGCAAGTGCATGGCGGTCTACCTCGAGCTCACCGAGGTCAACTCCAACCTCGCCGGCATCCTGGCCCCGCTGCTGCTGGGCGGCGCCGCGACGGCGTACCTCGCCGCGGCGGGTGGAGCGGTCAGCAAGGGCGGCCTGCTGCTCCTCGTCGACCGCGCCCGCGACTTCGTCTCGGCCAACGCACCGGCCACGGCCGTCGCCGGTGTCGCGGTGACCGCCGTGATCGCCGGCACGGCCATGCTCACGATCAACGGCAACGACAACAACACGCTCAGCTCCGCCGACACCGCGCCCGGCGTCGTCGCCCCCAGCTCCGCCGCCGACGCCAGCCGCGACCCGGCCGACACGCAGCGTCGCGGCAACCAGGGCGACCAGGGCGACGACGCGTCCGACACGGTCTCGGAGCCGGCCAGCGACCCGGCCAGCGAGCCCGTCGGACCGACGAGCGCCCCCACCGAGCCGGCCGACAGCCCCACCAGCGACAGCCCCACCAGCGACAGCCCGACGAGCGACGGCCCCACGACCGACGGCTCCAGCTCCGGCGGCGGCACCGACTCGCCGACGAGCAGCCCCACCGACAGCGGGCCGACCACCACGCCCACGGACAGCCCGACGGACAACACCCCGACGGACAACCCGACGGATTCCCCGACGGACAACCCGACCGACTCCCCCACCGACAGCCCCACGGACAGCCCCACCGACTCCCCCACGGACTCGCCCACCGACTCCCCGACGGATAGCCCCACCGACTCCCCGACGGACAGCCCGACCGACTCCCCGACGGACAGCCCGACCGACTCGCCCACGGACAGCCCGACGGACAGCCCGACGACGCCGCCGAGCGTGTCGGCCGACGCGGCGGTGACGGCGACCGCGACGCCCCAGGGTCGCGACCGGTTCCGGGTGACCGCCTCGGTGAGCGGCCTGGCGCCCGACACCGGCGGCACGCTCGTGGTGACCGGCGTCGGTCTCGACTTCCTCACCAGCATCGGCTCCCCGGCCGGCCCGGCCAGCCGCTGCACGATCTCCGGCACGCAGGCGGTGTGTGACCTCTCCGGCACGGCCAGCGAGCAGTTCCTCTTCGTCGCCGAGCCCAGCGACGACGTCCTGGCCTCGCTGACCTTCGTGGTCACCGGTGGCGCCGGCACCACCGACCCCGACCTCACCAACAACACCGCCGTGCTGGTGCTGCAGGAGGCCGTGGCGGAGCCCGCGGCCCGCCCCTCCGGCTCCGGGATGACGCTGCGCCGGTGACCGGTCGGGCGCCGCGCGCGCTCGGTAGGCTGCGCGGGTGACAGCGCTGCCCACCCCGCCGCCCTCCGGACCGGCGGTCGCCGACCCGTGGCCGGTGCCGCGCACCCGCGAGCCGGTCGACGTGACGGTCACGCTCCCCGGCAGCAAGTCCCTCACCAACCGGGCGCTGCTGCTCGCGGCGCTGGCCGACGGCCCGAGCGTCGTACGTCGTGCGCTGCGGTCCCGCGACACCCTGCTGATGGCCGCCGCCCTGACGGCGCTCGGCGCCGACGTCGACACCGAGGGCGACGACTGGACGATCACGCCGGGCGCCCTCGACCGGGCAGCCGCGGTCGACTGCGGGCTGGCCGGCACCGTGATGCGCTTCGTCCCGCCGGTCGCCGCGCTGTCCACCGCCGACGTCACCTTCGACGGCGACCCCCACATGCGGCTGCGGCCGGTCGGCGAGATGCTGACCGCGCTGCGGACCCTGGGAGTGGCCGTCGACGACGACGGGCGTGGCGCGCTGCCGTTCACCGTCGCCGGCAGGGGCGCCGTTCCCGGCGGCACCGTGGTGATCGACGCGTCGGCGTCGTCGCAGTTCGTGTCGGCCCTGCTCCTCGCGGGCGCGCGCTACGACGACGGGGTCGACGTCCGCCATGTCGGCAAGCCGGTGCCGTCCCTCCCCCACATCGAGATGACCGTCGCCATGCTCCGCACCCACGGCGTGACGGTCGACGACGGCGACGCCAACCGCTGGGCGGTGGCGCCGGGTCCGGTCCGCGCCGTCGACCACACCATCGAGCCCGACCTCTCCAACGCCGCGCCGTTCGTGGCCCTGGCCGCGGTGACCCGGGGACGGGTGGTCGTGCGCGACTGGCCGCGCGAGACCACGCAGGCCGGCGACGCGCTCCGCGAGATCCTCACCCGGATGGGGTGCGAGGTCGGGTTCGTCGCCGAGGGCCTCGAGGTCCGCGGCACCGGGCCGCTGCAGGGCGTCGACCTCGACCTCCATGACGTCGGCGAGCTGACCCCCGCCGTGGCCGCCCTGTGCGCCCTCGCCGAGACCCCCTCACACCTGCGCGGGGTGGCCCACATCCGCGGTCACGAGACCGACCGGCTGGCCGCCCTGGCCACCGAGCTCGGCCGGCTCGGCGCCGACGTGACCGAACGCGACGACGGGCTCGACCTCCGCCCCGCCCCCCTGCACGGAGGCGTCTTCCACACCTATGCCGACCACCGGATGGCCC
>JAUILS010000254.1 GCA_030432975.1 Actinomycetes bacterium | reverse complement strand
CACGGTGCTGCTGGCCGGCGCCACGACCACCGGGCTCGCCACCCTGACCTTCCGCGCCTCCGACGGCGAGGAGGTGGGGCAGGAGCGGGTGGAGGTCACACCCGGCCGCGCGTTCGTGGTCGAGGTGCCGCGCCGCGCCGTCGCCGCCGGGCTCGCCGTGGCCCGGACCAGCGTCTCCGCGGCCGTCATCGTCGAGGGCGACGGCGCCGTGGTGCTGCCGTTCCTCAGTCCGGCCGAGGTAGGGCTCGTGCCTGCCGTCCGGCCCGGCGACCGCTGAGCGACTACTCCGCGGGGTAGCGCGGATGGACGTCCTCGGGAGGCATCCCGAGCAGCTCGGCCACCTGCTCGACGAGCACCGTGAGCACCAGCGCCTGCAGGTCCTGGTGGCTCTCCGCCCGGTGCTCGAGCGGGCGCCGGAAGAGCACCACGCGGGTGGTGTTGGCGCCGCCGCCGCGCACGAGCGCGGAGAGCGGCACGCTGGTCGGGGTCCAGTCGTCGGCGAGCGTGGGCACCTCCTCGACGGCGTACTCCACCAGGCCGAGCCGGTCGGCCCACCGCTGCTCGAGGTCGGCGACCGCGGCCAGCACCAGGTCGTCGAAGCGCTCCGCGGGCGTGCGGGTCTCGGGGGTGCCCGGCCGGCGGGGCAGCACGCCCGGGCCGCGCATCCCGCGGTCGCGGCGGTCCCGACGGCGAGGACGGCTCCCCGCGGACGGGTCCGACACCGGCTGCTCCACACCGCGAGCCTAATCGGGACCGGCCGCGCGCACGGGTACGGTCGCCACGTGAGTCCCACCCGTCGCTGCTCGCGCACCGCCTGTGCCCGCCCCGCGGTCGCGACCCTCACCTATGTCTACGCCGACCAGACGGCGGTCCTGGGACCCCTGGCGCTGCACGCCGAGCCGCACGCCTACGACCTGTGCGAGGCCCACAGCGAGCGGCTCTCCGCGCCCCGCGGGTGGGAGGTGATGCGGCTCGCCCCGGACCCGTCGCTCGCCGGACCGAGCAGCGACGACCTGCTGGCCCTCGCCGACGCGGTGCGGGAGGCCGCCCGGCCCGCGCCCGTGCCTCCGCCCGCCGTCCGCCCGGTGGAGGAGACCGGACGCGAGGTGGCGCGCCGGGGACACCTGCGGGTGCTGACCACGGACTGACCGCCGGTCGCCCGGCGACTAGGCTGCCGCCATGAACCTCGACCCGACGCTGCTCGAGATCATCGTCTGCCCCGACTGTCACGGGCCGCTGTCGCCGACCGGCGACGAGCTGGTCTGCGGGGACTGCGGGCTGGCCTACCCGGTCCGCGACGACATCCCGGTGCTGCTCGTCGACGAGGCGCGGCGCCCCGGATGACGAGGCCCACCCGATGAGCTGGTTCGACGAGTCCCGGCTCGACGACGCCGCCGTCCTGGAGTCCGCCGACCCGGTGCTGCGCCGCATCGCCGAGGCCGGCGCCCGGGTGCGGCGCGAGGCGACCGACGCCGCCGAGGCGATCCACGAGGGCGTCTCGCGTGCCCTCGAGCAGGGGCGACCGCGTGCGGTGGTCGCGGCCGGGCCGGACTCCCGGCTGCTGCGCGCCGTGCTCGAGCCGTGGTGCCCCGTGCCCTTCGTCGCCTGGCCCACCGCGGGCCTGCCCGGCTGGGCGGGCAGCATGGACCTCGTCGTCGTGCTCGCGCCCGCCGGCGCCGACACCGAGGCGGCGTCGGCCGCGGCCGAGGCCGTGCGGCGCGGCTGCCAGGTCGTCGTCGCCTGCCCGCCGCGGTCACTGGTCGCCGAGCACGCCGACGGCAAGTGGTCGACCGTGCTGCCGACCGTCACCGGTGACCAGCTGGCCACCGCCGTGGTGGTGCTCGACTACCTCGACCGGGTCGGCCTCGGCCCGCGGGCCGACGCCGAGAGCGTGGCCACCGCCCTGGACGAGGTGGCCGCCTCGTGCTCGCCCTACCGCGACCTGGCGGTCAACCCGGCCAAGATGCTGGCCATCGCGATGGCCGACACCAGCCCGGTCGTGTGGGGCGGGTCGGTGCTCGCCGCCCGCGCCGCGCGCCGGGTGGCCGAGTCGATCCGCCGCGCGAGCGGCCGCTCCGCCATCGCCGGCGACGCCGAGCACCTGCTGCCGGTGCTCGAGGCGGCCCGCCGCCGCGACGTCTTCGACGACCCGTTCGCCGAGGGCGCGCCGGCCGCCCGGCCGCTGCTCCTGGTGCTCGACGACGGAGCGGAGGAGGCCGTGCTCCGCGAGCAGCGCGGCCGGCTCCAGTCGGTCGCCGCCGAGCGGGGCATCCGGGTCGAGACCGTGACCACCGACGCGACCACCGAGGTGGCCCGCTACGCCTCGCTCGTGCTCACCGGCCTGTACGCCGCGGAGTACCTCCGGCTGGGCTTCGTGGACGACGCCCCCGACGACGGCTCCGACGACGCCTCCGACGATGGGAACCAGGACCGATGAGCGCAGGACTGTTCGGGCTGCTCGACGACATCGCGGCGCTGGCGCGGATGGCCGCCGCCTCGGTCGACGACATCGGCGCCGCCGCCGGCCGGGCGAGCGCGAAGGCCGCCGGCGTGGTGGTCGACGACACCGCGGTCACGCCGCAGTACGTGCACGGGGTGGCCGCCGAGCGCGAGCTGCCCATCGTGAAGAAGATCGCCCGCGGCTCGGTGCGCAACAAGCTCCTGATCATCCTGCCGGCGGCGCTGCTGCTCAGCCAGTTCCTGCCCTGGCTGCTGACCCCGATCCTGATGCTCGGCGGCACCTATCTCTGCTACGAGGGGGCCGAGAAGATCTGGGAGCGGCTGCGCGGCCACCATGCCGACGAGGGAAGCCTCGCCGTCGAGCGGGGGCCCGAGGCCGAGCAGAAGATGATCAGCGGGGCGATCCGCACCGACCTCATCCTCTCGGCCGAGATCATGGTGATCGCCCTCAACGAGGTGGCCGACGAGCCGTTCCTCGCCCGGGCCGCGATCCTCGTCGTCGTGGCGCTGTTCATCACCGCGCTGGTCTACGGCGTGGTCGCGCTGATCGTGAAGATGGACGACGTCGGGCTGCACCTCGCTGAGCGCGAGTCGCCGCTCGCCCAGCGGGTGGGGGTGGCCATGGTCAAGGCGATGCCCAAGGTGCTCGCCACCATCTCGGTGGTCGGCGTGGCGGCGATGATCTGGGTCGGCGGCCACATCCTGCTCAACGGTCTCGACGAGCTCGGCTGGCATGCGCCGTACGACCTGGTCCACCACCTCGAGGAGGCCGCCCACGACAGCGTCTCGGCCCTCGGAGGGCTCCTCGGCTGGCTGACCCAGACGGCAGCGTCGGCGGTCTTCGGGCTGCTGGTCGGCGCGGTCGTCGTCGCGGTGATGCACCTCATCCCCGGGCGCGGGCACGGGGACGCCGAGGCCCACTGAGGGTCGCTGAGGATTCTGCTCCCCGACCGCTCCGGGGCTAACCTGACGGGCATGGATTTCAAGGTCGCCGACCTCAGCCTCGCCGACTTCGGTCGGACCGAGATCACCCTCGCCGAGCACGAGATGCCCGGCCTCATGGCGATGCGGGAGCGCTACGCCGACAGCCGGCCGCTCGCCGGCGCCCGGATCGCCGGCTCGCTGCACATGACCGTGCAGACGGCCGTGCTCATCGAGACGCTGGTGGCGCTCGGCGCGGACGTGCGCTGGGCGTCGTGCAACATCTTCTCCACCCAGGACCACGCCGCGGCCGCGGTCGCGGCACCCCCGAGGCCCCGGCCGGCTTGCCGGTCTTCGCCTGGAAGGGCGAGACCCTCGAGGAGTACTGGTGGTGCACCCAGCAGATCCTCACCTGGGGCACCGACGCCGACGGCGCTGAGATCCGGCCCAACATGATCCTCGACGACGGTGGCGACGCCACCATGCTCGTCCACCTCGGGGTGGAGGCGGAGAAGTCCGGCGTCGCCCCCGACCCGGCCACCGCCACCTCGGCCGAGCAGCGCATCGTCTTCTCGGTCGTCGCGCAGTCCCTCGCCGAGTCCGCCGACCGGTGGACCAAGGTCGCCAACGAGATCAAGGGCGTGACCGAGGAGACCACCACCGGCGTGCACCGTCTCTACGAGATGATGAAGGAAGGCACGCTGCTCTTCCCGGCCATCAACGTCAACGACTCGGTGACCAAGTCCAAGTTCGACAACAAGTACGGCTGCCGCCACTCGCTCATCGACGGCCTCAACCGCGCCACCGACGTGCTGATCGGCGGCAAGGTCGCCGTCGTGTGCGGCTACGGCGACGTCGGCAAGGGCTGCGCCGACTCGCTGCGCGGCCAGGGCGCCCGCGTGGTCATCACCGAGATCG
>JAUILS010000253.1 GCA_030432975.1 Actinomycetes bacterium | reverse complement strand
GCGCGGGGCTGCAGGTGCTGGTCCTCGAGGCCGCGCCGACGATCGGCGGCAACACCCGCACCGAGGAGCTGACGCTGCCCGGCTTCGCCCACGACTCGTGCAGCAGCGCGCACGTGCTGGTGCAGAGCAACCCCCTGATCCGCGACGACGAGCTGGGCCTGGTGGCCGACGAGGGGCTGCGCTATCTCACCACCGACCCGGCCGTCGTGATGCCGCAGGCCGACGGCGACGTGCTGGTGATGCGGCCCGACCTGGAGGCGACGGTCGCCGAGCTTTCCCGCTGGTCGGCCCGCGACGCCGAGGCGTTCGCCGCGATGATCGGCGCCTGGCGCGGTGGGCTGGCCGCGGCCCACGGGCGCTGGAGCTCGCACCTGCCGCAGCCCGAGGACGCCGTCACTCGCGGCTATCTCGCGTTGCGCGAGCGGAGCGCGTGGGACGTCGTGCACGAGTCGTTCGAGCACCCGGTGGTGCGGTCGTTCGTGCTGTGGCTGGCGATGGCGACGATCCAGGACCCGCGGCGGCCCGGCACCGGCTTCCTGCCGTCTTCGCTGGCCGCGGGCCGGCTCGACTTCGGCTGGACCACGCCGGTCGGCGGCAGCCAGGCGCTGCCCGAGGCGCTGGCCCGGGTGGTCGAGCGCTGCGGCGGCTCCGTCGTGTGCTCGGCGGCCGTCACCGGGCTGGTCACGGACGGGGACCGGGTGACGGCGGTGGAGGTCGAGGGCGGCGGCCGGGTGCGCGTCGAGCGGGCGGCTGTCGACGGTGGTCACCTGGCGGCGGTCGCCGACCGACTGGTCGGGCGGTCGCCCAGCGCCGACCTCGCCGAGGCGCGGTCTGCCTGGCGGCCGGGCCTCAGCGTGCTGGCGGTGCACGCTGCGTTGAAGGGCGACCTGGGCTTCGGGTCGGATGGGCTCGCCAGCGCGGCCGCCGGGTTCGGCACCGCCGATGGCATGGTCCGCCACCTCGACCGCTGCGCCGCCGGCGAGGTCGACACCGACGACCCGTGGCTGCTGGTGGTCAACCAGACCGTTGTCGACCGATCACGGGTGTCCGGCGACGGCGGGACCTTCAAGATCCTCACGATGGCCCCGTGGTCGCGGGCCGACGGGCGCGACTGGGCGGAGACGAAGGACGACGTCGGCGCCCGGCTGGTCGCCCTGGTGCGCCGGCGTACCTCCGGGCTGGCCGACGCCGACATCCTGTCGATGCGCACCGAGTCGCCGGTGGACGTGGCTGCCCACAACCCGCAGAACATCGGCGGCTCCTGCCATGGCGGGGAGTTCGTGCTCGACGGCCGGGTGCTGCCGGGCTGGCCGCGCTACGACACCGACGTGCCCGGCCTCTTCCTCACCGGCTCGACCACCCACCCCGGCGGCTCGGTCTCCGGCCGCCCCGGCCGCAACGCCGCCCGCGCCGTCCTGACGTCACTCGGCCTCGACCCCGGCACGGTGATGGGCCCCACCTGAGGCCGCCGGGAGGCGGCTGGACGGTGCCCGCCCGTCCCGACACGCCTTTGCCCGGCTGCAGGAGGCCTGTGGTTGCGGTGGTTTCCCACTCCCGCGGTGCTACGGGCATTCCTGCGGTGGTCGACAACGGCGGAAGTCCCCGCACCACCGCAGTAGTGGGCAAGACCGAGACGACCTGGCGGCGCCGCGCCGCGTCAGAGCGGATCGCCGTCGGCGAGGGGCACAGCCCACTCCTCCAGACGGGCAGCGATGGCGGCGACATCACGGAGCTCGCCGCCAGCCACCGCCATGATCAGGGCGAACAGCTCGTCGTCGCTCGCCTCGAGGCGGACCCCGTTCAGCGCGAGGAGCAGCAGTGTCGCGGCCAGGCCCAGCCGCTTGTTGCCGTCGATGAGCGGATGGGAGGTGACGAGCGAGTGCAGCAGCGCGGCGGCCTGGTCGAGGAGCGTGGGGTACGCCGGCTCGCCGAACGCCGATGCCTGCGGCCTCGCCAGCGCCGACGCGAGCAGCCCCGGGTCGCGGACCACCTCGGGGCCACCGAGCTCGGCCTCGATCAGCGCGGCGAGGTCGTCCTCGGTGAGGTGGTCGGTCGGCCGAGGCAGCTCGCCGCTCACACGCTGCCGAGCCGGTCGAGCACCTCGCGACGGTCACGACGGATCGCCGCGATCAGCTCGTCACGTCGCACGGCCCGCTCCCGCGCCGCCAGGAGCGCGGCGTTCTTGATGAAGCTCTGCATCGACACCCCCGCCGACTCCGCGGCCGCGCGCAGCTCCGCGGACTCGTCGTCGGTGAGTCGCAAGGTCATCGCCATGCTTCGATGGTACCGCTCGGTATCACTGGCGCGCCCGTCGGCGCCTCATCCGTCGGGTCACCGTCCTTTGCCCACTCCCGCGCGCGTGCGGCGACTCCCGCGGGCCCCGGGCAAGGCTGACGTCCCCACACGCCCGCGGGAGTGAGCAACCCACCTGGACCGGGGAGGGGTGGCCTCGCGAGGTTGCCTTGAACCCACTCTCGCGCCGGTACGCCGACCGGTCGCCCTCCCTTGCCCACTCCCGCGCCGCTGCGGCGACGTCAGCCCTTCCCGGGAGGCGCGGGAGTCACCGCACGCCCGCGGGAGTGGGCACAAGACCGCAACCCCGGACCTCAGCGGGCAACCAGCGCCGCCAGCGCCTCCTCGGTCTGCGCGACCACCGTCTCGGTGTCGATGCCGACCAGCCGGCCGCCGCGCTTGCGGACGACCCCGTCGACGATCACGGTGTCGACGTTGGCCGGCCCCGTGGCGAGCACCAAGGAGTTGGGCACCTCCGACACCGGAGCCACCGCCACGTCGTGCGACCGCACCAGCAGCAGGTCGGCGCGCTTGCCGGGCGTCAGCGAGCCGACGACGTCGCCGAGCCCCAGCGAACGGGCGGCGTCGATGGTCGCCATCTCGAGCACGCGCCGGGTGCCGAGCGACAGCTCGTCCTCCGCCACGCCGCGATGGAGCCCTGCCGTCAGCTTGAGCACCGACCACAGGTCGCCCGACCCGACGAGCGACTGGGTGTCGATTGACAGGGTGAGCAGCACGCCGCTCGCCTCCATCTCCCGCACCGGCGCGAGGCCGAAGCCGATCAGCAGCTCCGACCACGGGCTGATGCTGACCGACGCCCCGCTCTCGCGGACGGCGTCGCGCTCGGCCTCGGTGGTGTAGAGCGCGTGGATCAGCTGCGTGTCCGGCGTGAGCATCGACTGCTCCGCCAGCTGGGCGATCATCCGCAGCTCCCCGTGCGCGCGGGTCGTGTTGGCGTGATAGCTCACCGGCAGGCCGAGGTCGCGTGCGGCGTCGTACTCCGGTCGGAAGACGGCCTCGGGGGACAGGCCCGGAGGGCGCCCGGCCAGCCCGAGGTGCATCAGCGGCAGCCGGCCGCCGTCGAACCACTCCGCCTTGGTCCGCCCCAGGTCGTCGAGGTCGGTCACCTCGGTGAGCGGGTGGCCCTGCGGCGTGCCGTAGGAGACGCGTCCCCGCAGCCCGACCTCGTGGTGCGCCCGCAGGACGGCGTCGACGTGCTCCGGCGAGCGCAGGTTGTGCGACCAGTCGTGCACGGTGGTGGTGCCGCAGGCGAGCGCGTCGACCAGCGCGAGCCGCACCCCCTGGTAGAGGTCGCCTGGCAGGCAGCGGACGCCGTTGGCCACGTTGAGCGCGAAGTACGCCGTCTCCGGCGAGGTGCTCGCCATGCTGCGATAGAGCGTGGTCCACATGTGCCAGTGGGTGTCGACCAGCCCCGGCATCACGATCATCCCCGCGGCGTCGATCCGGGGACCCGGCGCCTCGAGCCCCCGCCCGACGGCGACGATGTCGCCGTCGCGGACGTGCACGTCGCCACCGTCGAGGTCGCCGACACCCGGGTCCATGGACAGCACGTAGCCGCCGGAGACGACATACTCGTGTGGCATCCGCACCTCCCGGGGAGGCACCCAGCGTGGCACACCCGCGTTGGATCCAAAGTCGAGGCGACCAGTGATGGACACCACGACCACCAGCGTGGTTTCCTGAGGACGACCGACGTTTCGGATCCAGAGGGAGCCTGATGGCGCTGCCGGGCCTACGCCGCCTCGACCACGTCGGCTTCACCGTGCCCGACCTCGACGAGGCCCACCGCTTCCTCGTGGAGGTGCTCGGCTGCACCTACCTCTACTCCCTCGGCCCGTTCGCCCACCCCGACGAGGGCGACGACTGGATGGCCACCCACCTCGACGTCCACCCGCGCGCGGTGATGGTCGAGAACCGCTGGTTCCGCTGCGGCGACCAGGCCGTCTTCGAGGTCTTCCACTACACCTCCCCCGACCAGCGGGAGGTGCGGCCGCGCAACAGCGACGTCGGCGGCCACCACATCGCGTTGTACGTCGACGACCTCGACGTCGCGAT
>JAUILS010000019.1 GCA_030432975.1 Actinomycetes bacterium | reverse complement strand
TTCGACCCCGCCAGGGTGGTCGAGGTCTTCGGGCGGCCGCGGGTGCACCGGGTGCTGTGGTTCACGCTCTGGTCCGCGACGCTCGGCACGATCCTGTCGGTGCTGCTCGGGCTGCCCGCGGCGCACCTGCTCTACCGTCGCCGGTTCCGCGGTCGCGGCGCGCTGCGGGCGATGCTGCTGGTGCCCTTCGTGCTGCCCACCGTGGTGGTGGGCGTCGCGTTCCGCCGGCTGGTCGCCGAGGGCGGGCCGCTCGGCGGGCTCGGACTCGACGGCAGCGCCGCGGTCATCGTCGCCGCCCTCGTCTTCTTCAACGTCGCGGTCGTCGTCCGCGCGGTCGGGGCCACCTGGGAGTCGCTCGACCCGCGCCCCGCGGAGGCGGCCGCCGCGCTCGGCGCCAGCCCCCGCCAGGTCTTCTGGACGGTGACGATGCCGGCCCTGCGCCCGGCGGTCGCGTCGGCGGCGAGCGTGGTGTTCCTGTTCTGCGCCACCGCGTTCGGGATCGTGCTCACCCTGGGCGGGCTGCGCTACGCCACCGTCGAGACCGAGATCTACCTGCTGACGACCAACCTGCTCGACCTGCAGGCCGCCGCCGCGCTGGCGCTGCTCCAGCTGGTCGTCGTGGTGGGCCTGCTCCTGGTCACCCAGCGGCTGCGGCGCACCCCCGACCCCGCCCGCGGGCACGACGTCACGGCCCCGCCGCGGCTGGGCCGGCGGGACCTGCCGGCGGTGGCGTTGTCGCTGCTGCCCGTGGCGCTCGTGGTGGCACCGCTGACGGCACTGGTCGTCGGCTCGCTCCGGGTCGACGGCGCCTGGAGCCTGGCGGCCTACCGCGCCCTGACGCGGCCGACCGCGGCCCTGGTCGCGCCGGTCCAGGACGCGCTGCTGACGTCGGTGCGCACCGCCGTCGACGCGACCTGGATGGCGGTGCTGCTGGGGATGCTGGTCGCCGCCGTGGTCACCGGCCGCTCGCGGAGCCGGGCCGAGCGGCGCACCCGCGCGGTCCTCGACGGGCTGTTCATGCTCCCGCTGGGGGTCTCCGCGGTGATGGTCGGCTTCGGCTTCCTGATCACCCTCGACCAGCCGCCGCTCGACCTGCGCGACAGCCCGCTGCTCGTGCCGGTGGCGCAGGCGCTGGTGGCGCTGCCGCTGGTGGTGCGCACGCTGGCTCCGGCGCTCGGAGGCGTCGACGACCGGCAGCGGCAGGCGGCCGCCTCGCTGGGGGCGCCGCCCTGGCGGGTCGCGCTGACGGTGGACCTGCCGGTGGTCTGGCGGCCGCTGCTGGCGGCGGCCGGGTTCGCGTTCGCCGTGTCGCTGGGGGAGTTCGGCGCGACCTCGTTCCTGGTGCGCGAGGACGACCCGACCCTGCCGATCGTGATCTACCGCCTGCTCGGGCGTCCCGGCGAGCTCAACGCCGAGATGGCGCTGGCGGCCTCGGTGGTGCTCGCCGCGGCCACCGCCACGGTGATGCTGGCCGTCGAGCGGCTCCGGGTGCGCAGTCTGGGAGCGTGGTGAGCATGGGCGAGCTGGCGCTGGATCGGGTCGGTCTGGACTACGAGGGCGTCCCCGTCGTCAGGGACGTGACGCTCACCGTGCCGGCCGGCGGGGTGCTCGCCGTGCTCGGGCCGTCGGGGTCGGGCAAGTCCACGCTGCTGCGGGGCGTGGCCGGGCTCGAGCCGCTCGTGGAGGGGCGGGTCCTGCTCGACGGGCGCGACCTGGCCGGCGTACCCACCCATCGGCGGGGGTGCGCGCTGATGTTCCAGGACGGACAGCTCTTCTCCCACCTCACCGTCGCGCAGAACGTCGGCTACCCGCTCAAGGTGCGTCGGCAGCCCGCCGCGCAGGCACGGCCGCGGGTCGCGGCGCTGCTGGAGCTGGTCGGTCTCGGGGCGTACGCCGACCGGCTGCCCGCCACGCTGTCGGGAGGGGAGCGGCAGCGAGTCGCGCTGGCCCGGGCGCTGGCGGCCGACCCCCAGGCGCTGCTGCTCGACGAGCCGCTGTCGGCGCTGGACGCCGGCCTGCGGGCCAGGCTGGCGGAGGACCTGCGGGCGATCCTGCGCGAGGCCGGCACCACGACGGTGCTGGTGACGCACGAGCAGGAGGAGGCGTTCGCGGTGGCCGACACGATGGCGGTGATGCGCGACGGCCGGGTGGTGCAGCACGGCTCGGTCGCCGAGGTGTGGCGGGCGCCGGTCGACGCCGACACGGCGCTCTTCCTGGGCTACGCCCGGGTGCTCGACGGAGCGCGGGCGCGGCCTGTGCTCGCCGCGGCCGACCTCCCGCCACACGGTGCCGTCGCACTGCGCCGCTCCGCCCTGCGGGTCCGCGACGACGGGCCGCTGGGCGGGGTGGTCGAGGCCTCCCGCGTCTCCCCGGAGCAGCTGCGGCTGGTGGTGCGCGTCGACGGGGTGGGTGACGTCGACGCGGTTGCGCCGCTCGGGAGCCACGTCGGCCCCGGCGACGCCGTACGCCTCGGCGTGGACGGCACCCGGCTGGCGCCCCTGGCGGAGGTGAGCCACCCGAGCGGTCCCTAGACTGGCGGGATGTACCGCAACGCTCAGATCCTGCTCTGGGGCGTTGCGCTGTCCATGTCCGCGCTGGCGGTGGGCGCCGCGGTCTACCTCGACCGCGGGCTGGCCGACCCCGACGGCTTCCTCGGGCCCGCCTGGGTGCGGCTGCCGATGCTGATCGCGGGCGCGTTTGCCGTCGACCTGGTGCCGCGCACGCTGTGGGCCTCGCGGTTCCGGCCGCGGCTGATGCCGGCGATGATGCGTGAGCGGATCCGCGAGCACTGGAACCGCGAGCGCGCGGTGCTGGTCGTCACCGGCGTGGCGACGTTCTATCTCACCTACGTCAGCTATCGGAACCTCAAGTCGTTCCTGCCCGCGCTCTTCGGCGAGCGCACCTACGACCGCGAGCTCTACATCATCGACCGGGCGCTGTTCCTCGGGCACCCGCCACCGGTCGTGCTGCACAACATCCTCGGCACCGACGTGAGCGCCCACTTCCTGTCGACGATCTACCTGTGGTTCCTGCCGCTGGTGCCGCTGGCGCTGACGGCCTGGCTCGTGTGGTCACGCACCATCGGCTACGGCTACTGGTTCGCCACGTCGCAGTGCCTCGCCTGGACGCTCGGCACCGCGTCGTACTACGCGCTCCCGACGCTGGGTCCCGGGTTCGAGTACGCCTGGCTCTTCCGCGACCTGTCGCCCACGGCGTCCACCCGCCTGATGGAGGCGTTGATCAACGGCCGCCACGACGTCAACAACGCCGTGCTGCAGGATGCCGTGCAGTCGGTGGCCGGCTTCGCGAGCCTGCACTGCGCGATCACCCTCCTGGTGGCGATGATGGCCCAGGCCACGCTGCGGATGCGTTGGGTCTCGCGGCTGCTGTGGGCCAACTTCGCGATCACGGTGGTGGCCACGCTTTACTTCGGCTGGCACTACATCGCCGACGACGTCGCCGGCATCGTCATCGCGCTCTTCGCGTTCTACGTCGGCGGGCTGGTCAGCGGCCAGAGCTTCGACCGGCACTCCCTCCGCCCGGTGGAGAAGCCCCCCGCGTCCCTCGAGAACGCCTGAGTCCGCTCCAGCCGGGCTGCCGCGCGGGGCGGGTGACGTCTACTGGTGCGTACGACGCGCCTGCTGCTCCGTACGCACCAGTAGATGCCGCGACGGGTGGCTCACGCCGCTTCCGCGCGAATGACAACGGTGTAGTTCGTCAAGCCGACACGCCGTGACTTCTGACTATTTCTGTGAAAACTGTTTCTTTTGTGACACGAGAGCACTAGCGTGCCGGAAGTGCCTCGGGCGATGGGGAAGTCGCCCGAGGCCCCCACGACCTCCGCTCGGACTCCGGTCCGACTCCGCTGCCACGAAGGGGAATCCGTGCCCGGACCGCTCCGCCGCGCCTCGCGCGGGCGTCGCCGGACCCCTGCTCTGGCGCTGACCGCCGCTCTCGCGAGCGCCGCCCTCACCGGCTCGATGCTCGTCGGAGGCATCCCGGGCGCCTTCGCCGACGACGACGTGCCGAGCCAGCAGGACGTCGCCGACGCCCAGGCCGCCGCCACCGACAAGGCGCGCGACGTCGCGGCCGTGGAGGCCGACCTGGTCCTCGCCAACGACGAGCTGCGGCGGGCGGCGGTCGCGGCCGCCCAGGCCGCCGAGGCCTACAACGGCGCTCGCTACCACCTGCGCCTCGCCCGCAAGCAGGTCACGCTCGCCGAGCGGCGGGCCGGCGACGCCCGGGCCGACGTCGAGCGCCAGCGGGCGGCGTACGCCGAGGCGCTGACGGCGGGCTACCAGCAGTCCCCGGAGCTCAACGCGCTCGCGGCCATCGTCGACGCCGACGGGTTCGCCGAGGTGGTCGACGAGACCTACACGCTGCAGAACGCCCAGGACGCCCTCGCCACGCAGTACGACGCCTACCGCGCCGCCGCGACCCTCGCCGACGTCGCCACCACCCAGGCGGAGGACGCTCGCGCCGAGGCGGCCGCGGCGGAGCAGGCCG
The DNA here is from genome assembly GCA_030432975.1 of Actinomycetes bacterium. Classification (GTDB taxonomy): domain Bacteria; phylum Actinomycetota; class Actinomycetes; order Propionibacteriales; family Nocardioidaceae; genus Nocardioides. The sequence continues at coordinate 20,431 of JAUILS010000019.1, read as the reverse complement.
CCGGTGCCGCGCGCGACCAGGCGCGGCAGGCGCAGGCGGCCGCCGCGGCCAACGCCGAGCAGGTGACGGCCCGCAAGACCGAGCTGATCTCCGAGCTGGCCCGCCTCCAGGGCATCAGCGTGGCGCTCGCCGAGCAGCGGCAGAGTGCGCTGGAGGAGGCCGCCGCCGCGGCCGCGGCCGCCGCGGCCCAGCAGGAGCAGACCCCCGAGCAGGACCCCACGCCCGCCGACGCCGCGGAGGACCCGGCTCCCGCCGAGCCGACGCCGGAGCCGACGCCCACGCCCGACCCGGAGCCCAGCCCCGACCCCGCGCCGGCCCCCGACCCCGCACCCGCTCCCGACCCCGCACCCCCGGCCCCCTCGGGCGGCGCCGGCGCGGCGATCGCCTTCGCCCGCGCGCAGATCGGCGAGCCCTACCGCTGGGGTGCGGCCGGGCCGTCCTCCTGGGACTGCTCGGGCCTGACCATGGGCGCGTGGCGCGCAGGCGGCAATTCCCTGCCGCACTACTCCGTCGCGCAGTACCAGCAGTCCACGCCGATCTCGGCGTCGGCGCTGCGCCCGGGCGACCTGGTGTTCTGGGGCTCCTCGAGCAGCCCGACGTCGATCTATCACGTCGCGCTCTACGTCGGCGGCGGCAGGATCGTGCACGCCCCGCGGACCGGCCGCCCGGTCAGCGAGGAGTCGATGTACTACTGGATCGCCCCGACCTTCTTCGCGCGACCCTGACGGCCCCCGCGGGGGAGGAGCCTCAGTGCTCCTCGGCCTCGGCGTGCGCCTCCTCGTAGCGCCGGAACGACGCCTGCACCTCGGCCTCGGCCTCGGTGCGACCGGTCCACTCGGCGCCCTCGACCGACTTGCCCGGCTCGAGGTCCTTGTAGACGGTGAAGAAGTGCTCGATCTCGAGCCGGTCGAACTTCGGCAGGTGGTTGATGTCGCGCAGGTGCTCCAGCCGCGGGTCGGTGACCGGCACGCACAGGACCTTGTCGTCGCCGCCGGCCTCGTCGGTCATGCGATACATCCCGACCGCCCGGCAGCGGATCAGGCAGCCCGGGAACGTCGGCTCGCCGATCAGCAGCACGAGCGCGTCGAGCGGGTCGCTGTCGAGGCCGAGGGTGTTCTCGATGTAGCCGTAGTCGGCGGGATACTGCGTGGCGGTGAACAGCGTCCGGTCGAGACGGATCCGCCCGCTCTCGTGGTCGACTTCGTACTTGTTGCGGCTCCCCTTGGGGATCTCCACGAGTACGTCGAACTCCAGCACGTCTGCCTCCCGGGCTCTCGCCGCGTCTCTGGTGACCGGCTCGTTCTTGTCAGCGTGGGGCACCCCGACCGCGTCCTGGCCACCGTATCGCCGAACCGACGTCGGGTGGGGTCCCCCTGGGCTCGTGGCACATCCTCGCGCACAATGGCCGTCAACGTGGAGTAGGGAAGGCGGTGCGGTGGCCCGACGTGACGCAGACCACCCCGAGGGCCACCCCGAGGGCCACCCCGAGGGCCACCCCGACGGCGAGCCGGCGGCCCGGCCCGGTCGTCGGCGCTGGCGCAGATGGCTCGCGGTCCTCGTCGGCCTGCTGCTGGTCGCGGCGGGCGCCGGGGCGGCGTACTTCCGGCTGGACTCCGGGGTGCCCGGCCTGCCGGAGCTGATCGCGCCGGGCCCGACGGACAGCAGCACCCCCACGCCGACCCCGACCCCGACCCCGTCCGTGGTGGGCGTCGCGCCCCCCACGCCGGCGGCGCCGGCCCCGGTGGCCGAGCCGTTGGAGCGGCCGGACCTCGGCCGCGCCGACCGCGCCGCCGTCGACCGGGCGCTGCGCCCCGGCCTCGCCGACCCGGCGTTCGGTCCCCACCTCGTGGCCCGCGTCGCCGACGTGTCCGACGGCCGGGTGGTGTTCTCGTCGGGCAGCGCCCCGTTCGTGCCCGCCTCGACCCTCAAGCTGCTGACCGCGGCCGCCGCGCTGGAGTCGCTCGGTCCCGACCACGTCTTCGAGACCACGGTGGTGCAGGGGCAGGGCCGGCAGATCGTGCTCGTCGGGGGCGGCGACCCCACCCTCGCGAGCCGGCCGACCGGCGGCCCGGCGATCTACCCGCAGCGCCCCGACCTGCAGTCCCTGGCCAGGCTCACGGCCGAGGCGCTGGGTCCGGGCGCCACCGTGCGGCTGCGCTACGACGCCACGTTGTTCTCCGGCCCGACGGCGTCTCCGCGCTGGGAGCCGGACTACGTCCCCGACGGCGTGGTCGCACCCATCTCGGCGCTGTGGGTCGACGGCGGCCGGCCGCCCGCCGGGTTCGGCCGGGTCGACGACCCGCCCGCGTCCGCGGCCGCGGTCTTCCGGAGGGCCCTCGAGCGGCGCGGCGTGACCGTGCAGGGACGGGTGCTCGCGGCGACGGCGCCGGAGGCCCGGCCGGAGCTCGCGAGCGTCGCCAGCGTGCCCGTCGAGCAGATCGTCGAGCGGGTCCTGGAGACCAGCGACAACGAGGGCGCCGAGGTGCTGCTGCGGCAGGTCGGCCTGGCGGAGTCCGGCGTCGGGTCGTTCGACGCCGGCGTGGCCGGCGTCCGCTCCGTGCTCGAGGGGCTGGGGGTGCCGATGCGCGGCGCCAGGATGTACGACGGCAGCGGGCTCTCGCGGGCCAACCGGCTGGCACCGGCCACGCTGCTGGAGCTGCTGCGGGTCGCCGCCGACCCGGCGCGCCCCGAGCTCCGGGCCGTGCTGTCCGGGCTCCCGGTCGCGGGGGCGACGGGGTCGCTGACGGTCCGGTTCGCCGGAGAGGCGCGCCCGGGGCGCGGGCTGGTGCGAGCCAAGACCGGCACCCTGAGCGGGGTGTCCGGGCTGGCCGGCGTCGTCACCGACCGCGACGGCACCACCATGGCGTTCGTGCTCGCCGCCGACCGGTTCGCCGTCGCCGACACGCTCGCCGTGCGCGCCGGGCTGGACGGGCTGGCCGCCGACCTCGCCGCGTGTCGCTGCGCCGCCGCGCCGTCGCCCGGTGGTTGAGGAGGGCGCGCAGCCCCGTCCCGACACCACCCCAGGGCCCACCACATAGGGTCGGGGCATGACGTCGATGGTCGACTGGGAGGTGGCGGTCGCCACCGGCGCCCGCCTCGCGGGCGAGGGCCCGTCCGTGACGCCGACGGAGGCCGAGGCGTGCGTCGCCGAGCTGCGCGCGGGTGCCGACCGGTCGACGGGCCTGGTCCGCGACTACACCGGCCTGGCCGCCGCGGAGCACACCGCGCCGGTCCTGGTGGTCGACCGCGCCGCCTGGGTGCGCGCCAACGCCGAGTCCTTCGCCACCCTCCTCGAGCCGGTCGCGGCCAAGCTCACCGAGCACCGCGGCGCCCCCACCGGCCTGGCGCTCGCCGTCGGCTCCCGGGTCACCGGCGCCGAGGTCGGGCTGGTGCTCGGCTTCCTCGGCAGCAAGGTGCTCGGCCAGTTCGACCCGTTCCACGACCCGGCCGGCCGGCTGCTGCTGGTCGCGCCCAACATCGTGCACGTGGAGCGTGAGCTGGGCGCGGTCCCGAGCGACTTCCGGCTGTGGGTGTGCCTGCACGAGGAGACCCACCGGGTGCAGTTCACGGCAGTGCCGTGGATGCGCGAGCACCTCGAGCAGGAGATCGGTCGGCTCACCGAGACCATCGAGCCCGCCAAGATGACCGAGGACATCATCGGCCGGGTCGCCGAGGCGGTCCGCGGCCAGGGCGGCAGCCTCGCCGAGGCGATGAGCACGCCCGAGCAGCGCGAGATCCTCGACCGGGTCACCGGCGTGATGTCGCTGCTCGAGGGGCACGCCGACGTGGTGATGGACGGCGTCGGCCCCTCGGTCATCCCGACCGTCGCGTCCATCCGGGCGGCCTTCAACCGGCGCCGCCGCGGCACCGGCTCGATCGACCGTCTGCTCCGCCGCCTGCTCGGCATGGAGGCCAAGATGGCGCAGTACCGCGACGGCGCCGTCTTCGTCCGCGCCGTCGTCGACAAGGTCGGCATGGAGCAGTTCAACGCCGTCTGGGCCTCCCCCGACCACCTGCCGTCCAAGGACGAGATCCACGCCCCCGACGCCTGGGTGGCGCGGGTCCTCGGCTGACCGGGAGGCGCCCCATGGGTCTGCACCCCTCGGTCGCCGCCTGCCGGGCCGGCGTACGCCGGGCGCTGGCGGACCTCGACCCCGGTGAGGTCGTCGTGGTCGCCTGCTCGGGCGGCGCCGACTCGCTCGCGCTGCTCGCCGCCACCTGCGCCGAGGGCCGCCGGGCCGGGTGGCGGGTCGTGGGCGCCACCGTCGACCACGGGCTGCAGGAGGGCTCCGCCGAGCTGGCCGCCCGGGTCACCGAGCAGATGGCCGCGCTGGGGGTCGACGAGACCGTCGCGGCGCGGGTCAGCGTGACCGCCGAGGGGATGGGCCCGGAGGCGGCGGCCCGGGAGGCGCGCTACGCCGTGCTCGCCGAGATCGGGCAGCGCTTCGGCGCCGCGGCGGTGCTGCTCGGGCACACCCGCGACGACCAGGCCGAGACCGTGCTGCTGGGGCTGACCCGGGGCTCCGGCGGTCGAGCGCTGGCCGGCATGAGGCGCGCGTTCGACCACTACCGGCGGCCGCTGCTCGACGTCGGCCGCGCCGACACCGTCACCGCCTGTCGGGTCGAGGGGCTGGAGTTCTGGGACGACCCCCACAACGCCGACCCGCGCTTCCTCCGCTCCCGGGTCCGCACCCGGGTGCTGCCGATGCTGGAGGAGGAGCTCGGGCCGGGGGTCGCGGTCACCCTGGCCCGCACCGCCGACGGGCTGCGCGAGGACGCCGAGCTGCTCGACGACCTCGCCGCGACGACGTACGCCGGCCTGCCGCGGCCGCTGCCCGTCGCCGACCTGGCCGGCCTGGCGACCGCGCTGCGCCGCCGCGTCCTCCGGCTGGCCGCGCTCGAGGCCGGCGCCCCCGCCGCGGAGCTGTTCCGCGAGCACGTGCTGGCCGTCGACTCGCTGATCACCGAGTGGCGCGGCCAGCGCTGGATCGACCTCCCCGGACACGTCCGCGCTCGTCGCGACGACGGTGTCCTGGTCCTCGAGCAGGGTCGGGGGCCCGAGGAGCGCTCCGACCACGACGGCTGAGGCACACGACCCCGCCAGGACCGGGGTCGCCGCCGCGGCGGAGCCGGTCGTAGGCTTGCCGCCCATGGACTCGTCCCACGTGGAGAACGACCTCGTCAACGTCCTCTTCACCGAGGAGCAGATCCAGGCCAAGCTCGCCGAGATGGCCCAGCAGATCGGCCGCGACTACGACGGCCACGACCTCCTCATGGTCGGCGTGCTGCGCGGCGCGGTGATGGTGATGGCCGACCTCGCCCGGGCGCTCGACCGGCACGTGGAGATGGACTGGATGGCCGTGTCGTCATACGGCTCCGGCACCAAGTCCAGCGGCGTCGTCCGCATCCTCAAGGACCTCGACACCGACATCAGCAACCGGCACGTGCTGGTCGTCGACGAGATCATCGACACCGGCCTGACGCTGAGCTGGCTGATCTCCAACCTCACCTCGCGCAACCCGGCGAGCGTCGAGATCGCCACGCTGCTGCGCAAGCCCGAGGCGGCGCGGATGTCGGTGCCGGTGAAGTACGTCGGCTGGGACATCCCCAACGAGTTCGTCGTCGGCTACGGGCTCGACTACCGCGAGCGCTACCGCAACCTGCGCGACATCGGCACGCTCGCCCCGCACGTCTACTCCTGAGCGGCGGCCCGGAGGCACCGGGCGCCGAGCGGCTCCGACGGTGCCCGGCGGGGCCGCTGGGAGGGGGTGCCTGAGACAATGGAACGGGCCCCGCGATTGCGGCGTCCCGTGTACCGTCGTCAGTCAGTCTCTCCTGGAGTGCGGGCGCCGTGGGGTCCTCGACCACGCTGCGCGCAACCCCCCGAACCGTGTGAAAGAAACCTGTGAAGCGTTTGTTCAAGGGTCCCTGGCTGTGGATCGTGCTCGCCGTGGTCGGCGTGCTGGTGGCGTTGCAGTTCATCGCGCCCAACGGCGGCTACGACGAGATCGACACCTCCCGGATGCAGTCCTACATCACCTCCGGTGAGGTCAAGGAGATCACCTTCATCGACGGTGACCAGGAGATCCAGGCGACGCTCGACGACTCCGTCCAGCGCAGCGGCGGCCTCAAGGTGATGGCCCACTGGGTCGACGGGCAGCAGGAGACGATCCTCGCCTCCGTCGACGAGCAGGTGCAGGCCGGCGCGATCGAGTCGGCCAACTCCGAGAACCCGCAGCCCAACCTCTTCACGTCGTTCCTGTTCAGCCTGCTGCCGTTCCTGATCATCATCCTCGTCTTCCTCTGGCTGATGAACCAGGTGCAGGGCGGCACCGGCCGCGGGGTCATGCAGTTCGGCAAGTCCAAGGCCAAGCTGATCTCCAAGGACATGCCCAAGTCGACGTTCGCCGACGTGGCGGGCTGCGAGGAGGCCATCGAGGAGCTCGGCGAGATCAAGGAGTTCCTCCAGGAGCCCGGCAAGTTCCAGGCCGTCGGCGCCAAGATCCCCAAGGGCGTGCTGCTCTACGGCCCGCCCGGCACCGGCAAGACGCTGCTGGCCCGCGCCGTCGCGGGCGAGGCCGGCGTGCCGTTCTACTCCATCTCCGGCTCCGACTTCGTCGAGATGTTCGTCGGCGTCGGCGCGAGCCGGGTCCGCGACCTGTTCGAGCAGGCCAAGGAGAACGCCCCGGCCATCGTGTTCATCGACGAGATCGACGCCGTCGGCCGCCACCGCGGCGCGGGCATGGGCGGCGGCCACGACGAGCGCGAGCAGACCCTCAACCAGCTGCTGGTCGAGATGGACGGCTTCGACGTCCGCGGCGGCGTGATCCTCATCGCCGCCACCAACCGGCCCGACGTGCTCGACCCCGCGCTGCTGCGCCCAGGCCGCTTCGACCGGCAGGTCCAGGTCGACGCCCCCGACCTCAACGGCCGGTTCAAGATCCTCCAGGTCCACTCCCGCGGCAAGCCGATGTCGCCCGACATCGACCTGATGAGCGTCGCGCGGCGCACGCCCGGCTTCACCGGCGCCGACCTCGCCAACGTGCTCAACGAGGCCGCCCTGCTCACCGCCCGGTCCAGCGCCCGCCTGATCAGCGACGAGTCGCTGGACGAGGCCATCGACCGGGTGATCGCCGGTCCGCAGCGGCGGACCCGCCTGATGAGCGAGAAGGAGAAGCTGATCACGGCCTACCACGAGGGTGGCCACGCCCTCGTCGCCGCGGCGCTGCCCGGCAACGACCCGGTGCACAAGGTCACGATCCTGCCGCGCGGGCGCGCGCTGGGCTACACGATGGTCCTCCCCGACGAGGACAAGTACGCCCGCACCCGCGGCGAGATGCTCGACCAGCTGGCCTACATGCTCGGCGGCCGGGCGGCCGAGGAGCTGGTCTTCCACGACCCGACCACCGGCGCCGGCAACGACATCGAGAAGGCCACCTCGCTGGCCCGCGCGATGGTCACGCAGTTCGGCATGACCGAGCGGCTCGGCGCGATCAAGCTGGGCGAGTCGAACTCCGAGCCGTTCCTCGGCCGCGACCTCGGCCACAGCCGCAACTACTCCGAGGAGGTCGCCGCCGTCGTCGACGCGGAGACCAAGAAGCTGCTCGCCGACGCCCACCAGGAGGCCTTCGACATCCTGGTCGAGAACCGCGACGTCCTCGACTCGCTGGTGCTCGAGCTGATCGACAAGGAGACGCTCGACAAGGAGGAGGTCGCGCGGGTCTTCGAGCCGCTGCGCCGTCGCCAGCCGCGTCCCGCCTGGACCGGCTCGCCCACCCGCAGCCCGTCCGACATCCCGCCCGTGGAGATCCCCCAGGAGATCCGCGAGCGCGCGGCCGCCAACGGCGTCCCGCTGCCCGAGAGCGGTGCCGTCGTCACCCCGCCGGGCCCCGGCGGCGACGTCCACGACCCGGGGCTGACGCCGCCGTCGGCCTGAGCCGCCATGACCGACCCGATCAGCCTCGCCGAGGTGGCGCCCGCCGACGTGCCGGAGTTCGACCACGCCCGAGCCGAGGCCGCGGTGCGTGAGCTGCTGATCGCGATCGGCGAGGACCCCGACCGGGAGGGTCTGCACGACACCCCGGCGCGGGTCGCCCGGGCCTACGCCGAGCTGACGGCCGGCCTGCGGATGACCCCGGAGGAGGTGCTCACCACCACCTTCGACCTGGGCCACGACGAGATGGTGCTGGTCCGTGACATCGAGCTGTGGTCGATGTGCGAGCACCACCTGGTGCCGTTCACCGGCGTCGCCCACGTGGGCTACATCCCGGCCGAGTCCGGCAAGATCACCGGGCTCTCCAAGCTGGCCCGCCTGGTCGACGTCTATGCCAAGCGGCCGCAGGTGCAGGAGCGGCTCACCACGCAGATCGCCGACGCCCTCGGCGACATCCTCGAGGCGCGGGGCGTGATCGTGGTGATCGAGGCCGAGCACCTCTGCATGACCATGCGGGGCGTCCGCAAGGCCGGCGCACGCACCGTCACCTCCGCCGTCCGCGGCCAGATGCGCGACCTGGCGACCCGCAACGAGGCGATGGCCCTGATCCACCGGCGGCCATGACGCCCACCCCCGCCGACCGGGCGCGCCCGCCCGCGCTGGACCTCCACGCCGACCCGGGCCGACCGCGGGTGATGGGGATCCTCAACGTCACCCCCGACTCCTTCTCCGACGGCGGGCTCTGGGGCGACGCCGAGAGCGCCGTCGCGCACGGCCTCGAGATGCGCGCCGCCGGCGCCGACCTCGTCGACGTGGGCGGCGAGTCCACCCGGCCCGGTGCCGTCCGGCCGCCGCTGGGCGAGGAGCTCGACCGGGTGCTGCCCGTCGTCGCGGCGCTGGCGGAGTCCGGGGTCGCGGTCTCGGTCGACACCATGCGGGCCGAGGTCGCGCGCGCGGCCGTCGACGCCGGCGCGGTGATGGTCAACGACGTCTCCGGCGGCCTCGCCGACCCCGACATCCTCGGCGTCGTCGCGGCGACCGGGGCGGCGTACGTCGCGATGCACTGGCGCGCCCACTCCGACCGGATGCAGTCCCTGGCGTCGTACGACGGCTCCGGCGGGGTGGTCGCCGCCGTGTGCGACGAGCTCGGCCAGCGCCTCGCCGCGATCGACGACGCCGGCCTCCCGCGCGAGCGCGTGGTGCTCGACCCGGGCCTCGGGTTCGCCAAGACCGCGGAGCACAACTGGCAGCTGCTCCGGGCCTGGCCGGAGCTGCAGACCCTGGGTCTGCCGCTGCTGCTGGGGGCCTCGCGCAAGTCGTTCCTGGGCTCGCTGCTCGCCGACGAGGAGGGGGAGCCGCGCCCGCCGACGGGTCGCGAGCACGCCCACGCCGCGCTCGTCGCCCTGCTCGCCCCGCGGGTGTGGGGCTTCCGCGTGCACGACGTGGCCGCCACCCGCGACGCCCTCGCCGTCGCGGCCCGACTCGCCGACGGGGCCGGGCGTGGGGTCGGGCATGGGGCCGGCCACGGGGCCGGCCACGGGGTCGGCCATGAGTGAGCCGACGGAGACGCCCGTGACCGACCCGACGCCCCCCGACACGCTGACGATCACGGGCATCGAGTGCTTCGCCCACCACGGCGTGTTCGACCACGAGCGGCGCGACGGCCAGCGCTTCGTCATCGACCTGACGCTCGGCGTCGACACCCGGTCCGCCGCCGCGTCGGACGACTTGCGCGACACCGTCGACTACGGAAGCCTCGTCAGCGCGGTCGTGGCCGCGGTGGAGCGTGACCCTGTCGACCTGATCGAGACGCTCGCCGACAGGGTCGCCCGCACGTGCCTGGAGGGGGCCCTGGTTGACTGGGCGCGGGTGACGGTCCACAAGCCGGACGCACCCATCGAGGCGACGTTCACCGACGTGGCCCTGACGATCACGAGGAGACGAGGGCAGCAGTGACCGAGACCCCCAACCCCCACATCGTCGACGCCGACACCATCACCGGTGAGATGCGACCCATCCGCCGCGTCGTGATCGCGCTCGGCTCCAACCTCGGCGACCGGATGGCCAGCATGCAGGGCGCGGTGACCTCGCTGGCCGACACCCCCGACGCGTGGCTGACCGCCGTCTCCCCCGTCTACGAGTCCCAGCCCGTCGACTCCCCGGACGGCTCCGGGCCCTATCTCAACGCGGTCGTGCTGCTCGACACCACGCTGCCCGCCCACCGGCTCCTCGACCGGGCGATGGCCATCGAGCAGGCCTACGACCGCGAGCGCATCGAGGGCGTGCCCAACGCGCCGCGCACCCTCGACGTCGACCTGATCGTGGTGGGCGACCGCCGCTCCGACACCGAGGCCCTGCGGCTGCCGCACCCGCGGGCCGCCGAGCGGGCGTTCGTGCTGCAGCCGTGGCACGACCTCGAGCCCGACGCCGTGCTGCCCGGGGCGGGTCCCGTGGCGAGCCTGCTCGCCGACACCGCCGACCAGGACGGCCTGGTGCGGAGAGACGACCTGGTCCTCGAGATCCCGTGACCGACGACCAGGACGGGCCGCACGGACGACTGCGGCCGGTCTCGGCGGCCGTCATCGTCGCGCTGGGTCTGGTCGGGCTGCTCGTCGGCTGGCTGGCCCGTCCGCTGCTGGCGGGCTGGATGGGCGTCGCCCCGGTCGTCACCTGGCTGCCGGCGATGCTCTTCGGCCTGGTGGCGGCGATCCTGCTGGTCGCCGCCCGCGGCACCCGCAGGGCCCAGGACGGCACCCGGCCGCCCCCCGACCCGCAGCACATGGTCAACCGTTTCGTGCTCGCCCGGTCCACCGCGCTGGTCGGCTCGTTCGTGGCCGGAGGCTATGCCGGCTACGCCGTCGCGTGGCTCGGTCTGGAGGCCGAGCTGGCGTCGCAGCGGGTGCTCCGCTCGGGCGTCGCGGCCCTGGCGGCGGTCGTGATGGTGGTGGCAGCGGTTCTGCTCGAGCGCGCGTGTCGCGTCCGATCCGACGGCGAGGACCCTTAATCTGCCCCCATGGCATCTTCCCCCTCGTCCCGCCGCCGCCAGCGCAGCGCCCGCCTCGTGGCCGCTGTCGCTCTCCTGCTCGTCGCCGCCACCGCTGTGGCCGGCGCCCTCATGTCCGGCTCGCCGGTCGTCCTCTCCGTGGCAGCCGTGGCTGCCGTCGCCCTCGGGGTCGCCGCGACCCGGATCACCCACACCGAGCTGATGGTCTCCCGGCGCGAGGGATACGGCGGTCTGGCCCGCCAGGCCCAGGCCTACGCCGCCATCACCGAGGCGCGCGCGGAGGAGAACTCCCGCTTCGTCGCCACCCTGCGCGAGCGCATCGACGTCTCCGAGACCGCGCTGGAGCAGATCGAGGAGGCGCTCTGCGCCGCGCAGCACCGCGCCGCCGAGGCCGCCCGGACGATCCGCTCGGAGTCCGAGCGCGCCGACCGGGCCGAGACCGAGAGCGTGGTCGTCGCCCGCCGCCTCGAGGAGGCCGAGGAGCGCGCCGCCGAGGCGATCGTGCGCGTGGCCGAGCTCGAGCAGGAGCGCGACCTGCTCCTCGCCGAGCTGGACGCCTGGCGCTCCGCCCCGGCGTACCGCAAGCACGCCTGACCCACCGGCGCGTCGTAGATGGTGCGCTGACGCGTCGCCGTCGTCCCGGGTGTGAACGCACGACGCCTCACCCTGATAGGCGCGACGCCTCGGCTCAGATCTCGGCGAGCGAGGCGCGCAGCGCCCGGTGGATGCCGTTGGGGGTGAGGACGCCGGCGAACCCCGCGCCCTCGTCGCGTACGCCGACCACGTGCCGGTCGTGGCTGAGCAGCACGGTGAGCGCCTCCTCGAGGGAGGCGCCGAGGTCGACGGTGGCGGCGAGGTCGCCGGTGCGGATCCCGTCGAGGGGCTCGAGGTGTTCGGCCGAGACCGGGGTGACCCGCAGCCGGCGCAGGCTGGTCGTCGACCCGACGAAGTCGGCCACGAAGTCGTCGGCCGCCCGGGCCACCACCTCCAGGGGCGTGCCGACCTGTGCGAGCCGTCCCCCGGTCGCGAACACCGCGACGCGGTCGCCCATCGAGACCGCCTCGTCGATGTCGTGGGTGACCAGCACGACGGTCTTGTGCAGCTCCTGCTGGAGCCGGCGGAACTCCTCCTGCAGCCGGCCGCGCACCACGGGGTCGACCGCCCCGAACGGCTCGTCCATCAGCAGCACCGGAGGGTCGGCGGCGAGCGCCCGGGCCACGCCCACCCGCTGCCGCTGACCTCCGGACAGCTGGTGCGGATAGCGGTCGGCGTAGACGGCCGGGTCGAGCCCGACCAGGTCCATCAGCTCCACGGCACGCTCGCGCGCGGCGGCCTTCGAGGTGCCGGTCAGCGTCAGCACCGTCGCCACGTTGACCGCGACGGTGTGGTGGGGGAACAGCCCGATCTGCTGGATGACGTAGCCGATGCCCCGTCGCAGGGTCACGGGGTCGACCTCGGTCACGTCGCGCCCGTCCAGCCAGATCCGCCCGCGCGACGGCTCGATCAGCCGGTTGATCATCTTCAAGGTCGTGGACTTGCCGCACCCCGACGGCCCCACGAGACACATCACCTCGCCCCGCGGCACCTCGAGGTCGAGGTCGTGCACCGCGACCGTCCCGTCGTCGTAGGTCTTGCCCACGCCGGCGAGCCGGATCATCGGATCCGCGGTAGCGTCCATGCGGTGACCCTACTCGCGACCGTCACGGCCGCCGTGGCCTCACGACCCGGGGCAGCCGCCGCGGACGAGCCGGTCTGCTACAGCCGCACCGTCAACGACTGGGTCTGTCCCGCCTATCTCGTCGACCGCAGGGAGCAGCTCGTCGACGCGACCGTCCAGCACCTCTGGATCACCGCCGCGGCGGTGCTGCTGGGGCTGGCGATCGCCTTCCCGCTGGCCCTGGTGGCGCGGCGCCACGACCGGCTGGAGTCGGCGATCGTCGGGAGCGCGACGACGCTCTACACGATCCCGTCGCTGGCGCTGTTCCCGCTGCTGGTGCCCTTCACCGGCATCAGCGCGACCACCGTGGTGCTGGGGCTGGCGCTCTACTGCCTGACGGTCCTGGTGCGGGCGCTGCTCGACGGGCTGCGGTCGGTGCCGCCGGACGTCGTCGAGTCGGCCACCGGGCTCGGCTATGGGCGCGGCGCCCTGCTGTGGCGGGTCGAGCTGCCGCTGGCCCTGCCGATCGTCGCGGCGGGGCTGCGCGTCGCCACGGTGTCGACGGTGGCGCTCACCACCGTCGGCACGCTGGTCGCCCACGGCGGGCTCGGCAACCTCATCTCGGACGGGGTGTTCAGCAACTTCCGCGCTCAGCTGCTGGCGGCATGCGTGCTCTGTGTGGTGCTCGCCGTCGTGCTCGACGTGCTGCTGGTCGGCCTGCAACGCCTGCTCACCCCGTGGACCCGAGGGGCGGCCGCCTGATGCTGGCCGACGCGTGGGCCTACCTCCTCGACGGCGCCAACTGGGTGGGCGACGAGGGTCTGCTGCCGCTGCTGCTGCAACAGCTCCTGATCACCGTCACCGCGCTCGGCATCGCCCTGGTCATCGGGCTGCCGCTCGCCCTGTGGCTGGGCCACGTGGGTCGGGGTGGCTTCCTGGCGGTCAACGTGTCCAACGTCGGCCGCGCCATCCCGACCTTCGCGCTGCTGGCCCTGCTGGTGACGGCGGCCTGGCCGGGGACGGCGTACTTCGGCCCCTACGGCCGCGCCGGGCTGGCCACGCTGCTCGCGCTCGCGGCGTTCGCGCTGCCGCCGGTCATCACCAACGCGTACGTCGCCGTGCGCGAGGTCGCTCCCGACGCCAAGGAGGCGGCGCGCGGCATGGGGATGAGCGGGTGGCAGCAGTTCGCCCGGGTCGAGCTCCCGCTGGCGATGCCGCTGGTCGCGACCGGCGTACGCCTGGCGCTGGTGCAGGTCTGGGCGACCGCCACGCTGGCGGCGCTGGTGGCCGGTCCGGGTCTCGGACGGGTCATCACCGACGGGTTTGCCAACACCGACTATGGGAAGGGAATAGCAGGGGCCGTTGTTGTGGCCCTCGTCGCACTGGTGCTCGAGCTGGTGGGGTCGGTCGTGCAGCGCAGGGCCGATCCGATGCGGGTGGCGGTGCGACCGACTGCCAAGGTTCAGCCGGCCACCAGCTGAGGGTCGCCCGAGCCACCGGACACGCGCGGCGCCGCCGCGGGACACAGAAGGTGAGACACATGCAGGCACTTCGACCGTTCGCCACCGTGCTGGCCGCGGGGGCGGTCCTCCTGGCCGCGGGCTGCGGCAGCGACGACGGCGACACCGCCTCCGACGGTGGGGGCGACCTGGGCGCCGTCGCGATCAGCGGCCAGAGCTTCCCGGAAGCCACGCTCGTGGCGACGATGTACGAGCAGCTGCTCGACGCGAAGGGCTACGACGCCAGCGTCCAGCTGGTCGACACCCGCGACGTCTACATGGCCGACGGCCAGTTCCCGGGCTCGATCCAGGTGGTCCCGGAGTACGTCGGCGGCGTGGTCGACTACCTCAACGCCCGGGCCAACGGGCCGGACGCCGCGTCCCTGACGACCAACGACCCGGCGGCCTCGATCGAGGCGGCCCAGCCGCTGCTCGAGGACGCCGGCATCACCCTGCTGGAGCCGTCGGAGGCCACCGACCAGAACGCCTTCTTCGTCACCCAGGACTACGCCGACAGCAACGGTCTCACGACCCTGTCCGACCTCGAGGGCAGCAGCGTCGTGCTCGCCGCGGCCCCCGACTGCGCCGGGCGCTCCGACTGCGAGGCGGGTCTCACCGACGTCTACGGCATCGACATCACCAAGATCCTGCCGCTGGGCTTCGCCAGCGACCAGACCTACCAGTCGGTGATCAAGGACGAGTCGCAGCTCGGGCTCACCAGCACCACCGACGGCACGCTCGCCGACCAGGGCCTGGTCCTCCTCGAGGACGACCAGGGCATCCAGCCGGCGCAGAACCTCGTCCCGGCGGTCGACTCCGCCTGGGCCGCGGACAACCAGGAGGCCGTCGACGCGCTCAACGAGCTGATGGCCGCGCTGGACACCGAGAAGCTCACCGAGCTCAACGGCCGGGTCTCCGTGGACCGCGAGGAGCCCGCCGCCGTGGCGGAGGACTTCCTCTCCGAGGCCGGCCTGATCTGACACCAGGTTGACCCGGCAGAACTTCGGGCGAGGTTCTGCCGGGTCAACCCGAGGTTCTGCCGGGTCAACCCGAGGTTCTGCCGGGTCAACCCGATCAGCGTTCGTGGGGGCGGAGGGTGAGCGCGCCGGCCGCCTCCGCCGCCGCGCGTACGCCGGCCGGGAGCAGGTCGTCGGGCAGCGCCAGCCGGACCTCCCCGGCAGTCGCCCCGCCGCTCGCGCCGCCCCCGCCACCGACCGCGCCCGCTGAGGAGACCGGCTCCCGCGGCACGGTCTCCCGGGGCACGGGGGCGCCGCCGAGCGAGGCGACGTAGGCCATCACCGCCGCCGCCTCCTCGCGCCGCCCCTGCTCGACCAGCCACCCGGTGAGCCGGTGCACCGGCGGCAGGCCGGAGCGCACCAGCGAACGCCCGGCCCACAGCTCCGCGATCCCCTCGCGCAGCAGCGTCCACCACTCGTCGGAGCAGCCGGGGATCTCCAGGAAGTAGCGCCACAGGTCGCCGGCCATCACCCGGTCGACGAACACCCGCTCGACCTCGGGGCCGCCGATCTCGCGCACCGACGCCAGCGACATCCGCTTGGTCGCGACCCGGTCGCGCAGGTCGGTGACCGACGACCGCTGCTGGGTGATCGACGTGCCGTCGCCGCGGATCCGCCAGTGGTAGACCACGTCGGGCACCACGTCGAACCGCCCGAGCAGATAGGCCCGCGTCGTCGTCGGCTGGTCCTCGTAGCGCACGCCCTCCGCCCACGCCAGCCCCGCCCGGTCCCAGAAGGACCGCCGGAACACCTTGTTCCACGCGAACACGTCGCCGAGGATCTCCGGGTGGTCGCCGGCGGTGATCCCGCGCCGGTCGCCGCTGTGCAGCCGGCGCATCCACGGCGGCTCGTGCAGCCCGTCGGCCTCCCACCGCACGATCGACCCGGTCACGAAGTCCGACCCCGAGCGCTCCAGCGCCCCCACCAGGGCGGCGTACGCCGTCCGCGGCACGACGTCGTCGGAGTCGCAGAAGCCGAGCAGCTCGCCGCGGGCGTGCCGGATCCCCTCGTTGCGCGCCGCGCCGAGGCCCTGGTTGGCGGTGTGCACGACCCGCACGCGCGGGTCGCGCGCGGCGTAGTCGTCGGCGAGCGCTCCGCTGCCGTCGGGGGAGCCGTCGTCGACGACGACCACCTCGATCTCGGCGTACGACGACCGCAGCACGCTGTCGAGGCACTCCGGCAGCCAGGCCTCGACGTCGTAGACCGGCACCACGATGCTGAGCCGCGGCCGCGCGCTCCGCGCCGTCGTGCTCGCCGCCGCGCCCCGCCGCCCGAACCTCACGCCCCGCAGCCTAGTGAGCCCGCCCGGGCACCGGCTGCCTGGCCGGCCCAGCGCCTGACCGGGCGTGGACCCGGCCGACGGTAGGCTCAGCCCCCGTGAACGCCGCGCCATCCCCACCCACCGGCCAGGCCGACAGCGAAGCCACCCCGCACACCGTCCTGTTCGTCGCGGGCGCGGGCCGCTCCGGCACGAGCACGTTCGCCGGCCTGATGCGGCTGCTCGGGCTGCACGTCCCGCAGCCGGAGGTGCCGGCCGACGACTCCAACCCCAAGGGGTTCGCCGAGCCGCAGTGGACCGTCGACTTCCACGACCGGCTCCTCTCCGACGCGATGGTCACGGTCAGCGACAGCCGGCCCGCCGCCTGGTTCGAGACCGGCCGGATCGCCACCCGCGAGCCCGAACGGATCGCCGCGGCCGAGTGGCTGGGGGGACACCTCGCCGACCACCCGGAGCTCGTCGTCAAGGACCCCCGGCTGGGCTGGTTCCTCGGCCTGTGGCGGGTCGCGGCGGTGCGCGCCGGCGCGCGCCCGACGTTCGCCACCATGCTCCGGCCGCCGGCGGAGGTGGTCGGCAGCAAGCAGAAGTACTACCGCAACCGGCTCGGCTCGGCCCACCTCGCCTCGTCGTGGCTCAACATGCTGCTCCACGTCGAGCGCGCGACTCGCGAGAACGTCACCGACGGCGGCCGGGTCTTCGTGCGCTACGCCGACCTGCTCGACGACTGGACCCGGGTGACGATGGACGTCGCGAAGCGCCTCGACCTGCAGGCCGTCCTCCACGCTGACCAGGAGAACCTCCGCGACGTCCACCGCTTCATCGACCCGAGCCTGCGCCGGGTGACGGTCTCCCTCGACGAGCTCGCCCTGCCGCGCCGCCTGCACGACCTCACCGAGCAGACCTGGGAGCAGCTCAACCTGCTCGCGGAGCCCGACGGCGACACCCCCGAGGTGCGCGCGACGCTCGACCAGCTGCGCGACGCCTACGTCGAGCTCTACGAGGAGTCCGAGGCGATCTCCCGCTCCAGCGTCGAGGTCGCCAAGACCGAGCTCAAGCGGCGGCTGCGCGACCAGCAGCCGGCGCCGCGCGGCTCCGTCGCCGACAAGATCCCCCACGACCTGCGGGCCAAGATCCCGCCCGGCGTCCGCACCGGCGTACGCCGTGCCCTCGGGCGGGAGCGGTGACGCGTCGGCGGCGTGCGCCCGCGGGGGGCGACCGATGAGCATCGAGAACCTCGAGGGCCACGCCGACTTCGACATCGTCTGGCCGTGGGAGTCCGGTGAGCCGCAGCGCACCGGCACGACGGCGGTGCTGCGCGTCAAGAACGAGGCGCCCTCGCTGCCGTTCGTGCTGCCCCCGCTGCTGCGGGCGTGCGACGAGGTGCTGCTGGTCGACAACGGCTCCACCGACGGCACCCTCGAGGTGGCGCGGGAGACGGCCGAGCGGTCGGGGCATGCGGCCTCCTTCCGGACCAACGTCTATCCCTTCGACGTGGCCCGCGCGGGCGCCGAGCATCTGGGTCAGCACGAGCGCTCGGTCCACTCGCTGGCCTACTTCTACAACTGGTGCTTCGCGCAGGTGCGCACGGCGTACTCCTGGAAGTGGGACGGCGACATGGTGCTGACCACCGAGGGCGAGGTGTCGCTTGCCGCGCTCGGCTGGCAGGTCGGCCACCAGGACGTGATCGTGCGGGTGCCGCGGCACGGCCTCTACCTCGAGAGCGACCGCCGCGGCTATCTCGACCTGGGGCTGCGCAACGCCGAGGAGTGGGGCTTTCCGATGACGCCGGACTTCGTGTTCACCAAGGCGTTCGAGTGGGAGATGCGGACGACGCCCGAGCGGGTGCGCTCGATCGGGCTGCCGCAGGGGCTGGTCGTGGAGCTGAAGTACCTCGACGGTGACGAGTTCGCCCACTGGACCGACCCGGCGTCGTTCGCGACCAGCCAGCGCAACCGCCGCAAGCGCCGCGAGTGGGAGGTCTTCCACGCCCTGCGCGACGGCACCGTGCCGCCCGGCGTGGTGGCGATCGACGCGCCGTCGGGGCAGCACATCGTCGACCACGTCACCCACGAGTGGCTGCCCCGGGCCCCCCGCCCGCTGGTGGTCGGCGAGGCCGCCATCGCCGCCGGCTGACCCTCGCCCCCCACGTGGCCCCCAGCCCCGGTCCCCGCTAGTTGACTGCCAATGTGCTGCCCCCGCCGGGCGTGTCGCAGCAATTCCGCAGTCAACTAGCGTCGCACCGGCCGACACCGGGTTACCTACGTCACGTTGCGGAGAGGTTTCGCCCGCGGAATGCCGACGCGTACGCTTCCGTTTACCTGACTGCCTGGCGACATCGTCTGGTACCCGCCCTGGAGCGGGACTGGAACGAGGAAGGTACGGCATGGAGACCAGCTCGACCGCGGCGCGCCCGCCGCACCCGCGCATCGGACCGCTGCGCGTCGGCGTCGTCGGCGCCGGCCGCGTCGGAGCCGTGCTGGCCGCCGCCCTGGGCGCCGCCGGCCACGAGGTCGTCGCGGTCGCCGGCGAGTCCGACGCCAGCCGCCGCCGGATCGACGAGCTGCTGCCCGGCGTCACCGTCGACAAGCCGAGCGCCGTCGCGCGCTCCTGCGACCTGCTCCTGCTCACCGTCCCCGACGACATGCTCCACAACGTCGCCACCGTGCTCGCCGACTCCGGGGCCCTGCGCCCCGGTCAGTACGTCGTCCACACCTCGGGCCGCCACGGCCTGGCCGTGCTGGAGCCCGCCGCCCGCGTCGGAGCGCGCCCCCTGGCCCTGCACCCCGCGATGACCTTCACCGGCACCGCCGTCGACCTGCCCCGGCTCGAGGGCTGCACCTTCGGCGTCACCGTGGGTCGCGAGGAGCGCGCGCTCGCTGAGCAGCTCGTCACCGACCTCGGCGGCCGCTGCATGTGGGTGCCCGAGGAGCACCGCACGCTCTACCACGCCGCGCTGGCCCACGGCGCCAACCACCTGGTCACCCTGGTCTCCGAGGCCATCGCCCTGCTCGCGGCCGCCGCGTCCGACAACCCCGACCTCGACCCCGCCGCCACGCTGCGCCCGCTGCTGACCGCGGCGCTCGACAACGCGCTCGTCTCCGGCGACGCGGCGCTCACCGGGCCGATCGTGCGCGGCGACGTCAACACCGTGCGTGCCCACCTCGCCGACATCGCGGCCACCGCGCCCGACACGCTGCCGTCGTACGTCGCCATGGCGCGGGCCACGCTCGACCGCGTCGTGACCGACGGCCGCGTGCTCCCGATCCGCGCCGCGCGCATCCGCCAGGTCCTCGACGCCGCGCTCGCCGAGGTCGACGTGCCGCGCCCCTCGCTCGACGTCCAGACGTTCGACACCCCCTGGGCCTGACGCGTGCCCCTGCCCCTCCTGGCGTCGTCGCGCGCCGAGCTCGCCGACGCCCTCGCCTCGAGGGGTGCCGGGCGGCTCGGCTTCGTGCCGACCATGGGCGCCCTCCACGAGGGCCACGCCAGCCTGATGCGGGTGGCCCGCGAGCGCGCCGGCGACGGACCGGTGGTCGTGTCGGTCTTCGTCAACCCGCTGCAGTTCGGTCCGGGAGAAGACCTCGACCGCTACCCGCGCACGCTCGACGCCGACCTCGCGCTCTGCGGCGAGCAGGGCGTCGACGTGGTGTTCGCGCCGTCGGTGGAGGAGGTCTACCCGACGGGCGAGCCGGTCGTGACCGTCGACCCCGGCCCGTTGGCCGCCGTCCTCGAGGGCGCGGTGCGACCCGGCCACTTCCGCGGGGTGCTGACGGTCGTGGCCAAGCTCTTCGGGCTGGTCCGTCCCGACCTCGCGGTCTTCGGGGAGAAGGACTACCAGCAGCTGACCCTGATCCGCCGGATGGTCGGCGACCTCTGCCTGGGCGTCGACGTCGTCGGGGCCGAGACGCGACGCGAGGACGACGGGCTCGCGATGAGCTCGCGCAACCGCTACCTCGACCCCGTCGAGCGACGGCGGGCCACCGCCCTGTCGCAGGCCCTCACCGCGGTCCAGCGAGCTGCGGCGGCCACCGCCCGCCCGGCCG
>JAUILS010000018.1 GCA_030432975.1 Actinomycetes bacterium | reverse complement strand
CGCGGTGCGTCCGGGGCCGGAGCACTTCGTGCCGCTGGCCGACCGCTGCCTGGCCGGCGAGGTCGCGATCCACGTCGACCGGACGTTCCCCCTCGAGGAGACCCGAGAGGCGCTGACGCACGTCGGCGAGGGCCGCGCGCTCGGCAAGGTCGTCGTCACCCCGTCGGGCTCGGGAGGCTAGGCGCGCTCGATCCGCCGGAGGCCGCGCGCGGGCGTCCACCACTCGACCACGAGCATGGTCGCCGCCTCGTCGAGGTGGGTGTGCGCGACCTCGGTGAGGTCGGCCCGGAACAGGTCGCCCGGGGGGCCGTCGTCGCCGAGGGCGCCCACGAGCTCGGCCCGGCCGGCCACCTTCACCTCGCCGGGCCAGGCGGCCTCCTGCCCCTCGACGGGGTCGATGGTGGCGCCGTGCAGGGCGAACCGCGGGTCGCGCCGCAGGTCGGCGCCCTTGCGGGCCCCTGGCATGGAGCCGAACGTCAGCTCGCCGTCGGCGATCGACGCCTCGATGCCGGAGATCCGCGGCGAGCCGTCGGCCCGCAGGGTCGCGATCGTCTTGTGGCGGTGGGCGTCGAGCAGGTCCCGCACGCGGGCAGCGAAGGCCGGCTCGGCGCGCTCGAGGTCCCCCCAGCTGGTCATCCGGCCATGATGGCGCGAGCGCGCCCCGGGCCGCTACTGGCCGGCGTACGAGCCGAAGCTCCAGAGGTTGCCCTCCGGGTCGGCCACGGCGCAGCCGCGGCCGCCGTAGTCCTCGTCGACCGGCTCGATCACCGACGTGCCGCCGGCCTCCAGCGCGGCGGCGTGGACGCGGTTGACCTCGGCGTCATCGGCGACGACGCAGTAGCCGCGCGCCTCTCCGGGCGTGATCGGGAACCGCTCGGAGCCGGGCCGGTCGGCGGTCCCGAGCATCACCCCGCCGGTGTCGCGCCAGTCGAGCTGGGCGTGCTCGACCACGCTCGGGTCGGCCTCCGACCGCACCACGAGGGTCTCGGTGAAGCCGACGGCGCGCAGGAAGGCGAGCCCGGCGTCGGCGTCGCGGTAGCGCAGGGACAGGAACAGCTGGCGGTCGCTCATGTGGTCACGGTGCCACGGCCGGTGCCCGGGGGTCTTGGACGAACGGGCGGCCCGGCCGGCCCGGCCGGCCCCGGCGGCCACCCGCGCGGCATCGGCTCACGCGACGTAGTAGTCGCCGGCCAGCGACGCGGTGGGGGTGCGCCCCGCCAGCGCCAGCCAGTCGCGGCACAGGTGGCCCTGGTCGGCGTAGCCCGCCAGCGTCGCGACGTCGGCCAGCGGGTGCCGCCTCGCCAGCGCTCGGGCCCGGGTGAACCGGAAGACGCGGGCCGACTGCTTGGGGCTCAGCCCGATCTCCGCTCCGAAGCGGTCCGACAGCCGCCGCCGGCTCCAGCCCAGCTCCGCGGCCAGGTCGCCCACCCGGAGCCGGCCGCCCCGCTCGTCGAGCCGGCGCCAGGCCTCGACGACCTCGGCATCGGGGCGGGGGAGGTCCTCGGTCGTCGCCAGCCGATCGCGGAGGAAGTCCTCGAGCAGCGCGAACCGGGCGCCCCAGCCAGGCGTGGCCGCCAGGCGGTCGTGGAGCTGGGCCAGCCCGGGCACGAGCGGCCCCGCGTCGGCGATGACCCCGGCCACCGCGCCGACGGGAGCCCCCGTGAGCGCGCGCACGCCGAGCGGGGTGAGCCCCAGCTGGAGCCCGTGGAGGTGCCCGTGGGTGCGGATCAGGGCGGGCGCCACGTGGAGGCCGCCCAGGATGGCCCACTCCGCCGTGGTGGTGCCGTCGGCCAGCCAGCCCGAGTCGAGCGGCTGGTCGAAGGCCAGGATCAGCGTGGCGGCCGGCGACGGGAGCCCGTGGTGCACCGCGTCGGGGTCGGTGGTCTCGTCGTAGCCCACGCAGCTCTCCACGAGCGGCCGGAGATCGGCGGCGAGAGGGAGTGCGACGAGGGCCATCGCGCCAGGCTCAGTCGGCGGGGCCGTCGAGGTCGTGCGGCAGGGCGCGGTCGGCGTACTTCTCCCAGTTGGTCTGCAGCGCCTCCATCAGCTGGGTGACCATCAGCGGCGAGAGGTTGACCCGGGCGACGACATTGCCGGGCATCGTGTCGTCGGTGCCGTGGGCGAAGTCGAGGCGCACGAAGTCGATCGTGAACTCGTAGGGGGAGTGGGAGACGGAGGCGAAGTTGGCCCACACCCCTCCCGACATCGACTCGGGGACGGTGATCTGGAACCTTGCTTCGGCCATGGGGCCACTGTAGGCGGGGGTCCCGACACGCCTCCCGGATGCCGCCTCGGGCCGCCGCGTTCCGTAGGCTAGGAGGGCCGCTTCCCCCGAGCCGGCGTCTGCGAGGATGCCCCGGCCGCGCGCCAGCCGTGACCGTTCGGAGTGAGGAGCCCCGTTGTACCTGAAGAGCCTGACCCTCAAGGGGTTCAAGTCCTTCGCCTCCTCGACGACCCTCCAGCTCGAGCCCGGCATCACCTGCATCGTGGGCCCCAACGGCTCCGGCAAGTCCAACGTCGTCGACGCGCTGGCCTGGGTGATGGGCGAGCAGGGCGCCAAGTCGCTGCGCGGCGGCAAGATGGAGGACGTCATCTTCGCCGGCACCGCCGGGCGGCCGCCGCTGGGACGCGCCGAGGTGCTGCTCACCATCGACAACGCCGACGGCGCGCTGCCGATCGACTACTCCGAGGTCACCATCTCGCGGACGATGTTCCGCAGCGGCGGCTCGGAGTACGCCATCAACGGCAACCCCTGCCGGCTGCTCGACGTGCAGGAGCTGCTCAGCGACTCCGGCATCGGCCGCGAGATGCACGTCATCGTCGGCCAGGGCCAGCTCGACTCGATCCTGCACGCCACCCCGGAGGACCGCCGCGGGTTCATCGAGGAGGCCGCCGGCGTCCTCAAGCACCGCAAGCGCAAGGAGAAGGCGCTCCGCAAGCTCGACTCCACCGAGGGCAACCTCACCCGGTTGAACGACCTGCTGACCGAGATCCGGCGCCAGCTCAAGCCGCTGGGCCGGCAGGCCGAGGTGGCCCGCAAGGCCGCCGCCGTCCAGGCCGACGTCCGCGACGCCCGGGCCCGCCTGATGGCCGACGACCTGGTCACGGCGCGCACCGCCCTGGAGCAGGAGCTCGCCGACGAGACGATCCTCGTCGAGCGCCGCGAGCAGGTCGAGGCCGCGATGGAGCAGGCCCGGCAGCGCGAGGCGGCCCTGGAGGCCGCGCTCCGCGACGACCTGCCCGCGCTCGCGAAGGCGCAGGAGACGTGGTTCGCCCTCTCCGGGCTGCGCGAGCGGCTGCGCGGCACCCAGTCGCTCGCCGCCGAGCGGGTCCGCAACGCCACCGGCACCACCGAGCTGGAGTTCGAGTCCGGCCGCGACCCCGAGACCCTGGAGGCCGAGGCCGCCCGGGTGCAGGAGCAGGAGCGCGCCATCGGGGTCGAGATCGAGCAGGGCCGCACGGCGCTGGAGCAGGCCGTGACCGCCCGTCGCGCCGCCGAGGACGCCGCCGCCGAGGAGGAGCGCCGCGTCGCCGGTCTGCAGCGGGCCGCCGCCGATCGCCGCGAGGGCCTCGCCCGGCTGCACGGTCAGGTCAACGCCCTGAAGTCGCGCGCCGCCGCGGCCGACGACGAGCTGGGCCGGCTCTCGCTCGCCCGCGAGGAGGCGGTGGCTCGGGCCGACCGGGCCCAGCGCGACTTCACCTCTCTGGAGACCCGGGTCGCCGGGCTCGACGCGGGGGAGGAGGGCCTCGACGCCGAGCACGAGGCGGCCTCGGCCGCGCTCGCCGACCTCGAGGACCGGCTGGCCAAGATCCGCGAGGAGGCGCTGCAGGCCGACCGCGACCGGGCGTCGCTGGCGGCCCGCAAGGACGCCCTCGAGCTGGGCCTCAACCGCAAGGACGGCGCCGGCGCCCTGCTGGCCGCCTCCGACTCCGTGTCGGGCCTGCTCGGCTCGGTCGCGGCGCTGCTGTCGGTGCGCGCGGGCTACGAGACCGCGGTCGCCGCCGCCCTCGGGTCGGCCGCCGACGCCGTGGCCGTGCGCGACGCCGACGCGGCCGTCGACGCCCTGGCCCACCTCAAGTCCGACGACCTCGGCCGCGCCGGCCTGCTGCTCGGCGGCGCGCCCGCCGACGACTCCACCTGGCCCGGCCTGCCCGGCCACGCGTCGTACGCCGTCGACGCGGTGGATGCGCCCGCCGACCTGCGGGGAGCCCTGGCCCGGCTGCTCTTCAAGGTCGCGGTGGTCGACGACCTCGACGCCGCCCGCGCCCTCGTGCGCGACCTCCCCGACGTCACCGCCGTGACCCGGGAGGGCGACGTGTTCGGCGCCCACTTCGTCTCCGGCGGCTCCTCCAGCCAGCCCAGCCTGATCGAGATCCAGGCGGCCGTCGACGAGGCCGCCGAGCAGCTCGCCGAGGCCGTCGCCTCGGCCGAGCGGCTCGGCTTCGAGACCTCGCGGCTGGAGGCCGAGCGGCTCGACGCCCAAAAGCGCGTCGACGTCGCGCTCGCCAAGCTGCACGAGTCCGACGCGACGCTGGCGGCGGTGGCCGAGGAGCTCGGCCAGTACGGCTCCCAGACGCGCGCCGCCCGCGGCGAGGCCGAGCGGCTGGCGCAGGCCATCGCCGAGGCGGAGGAGGCCCGCACCCGCGACCTCGCCGGCCTGGCCGACCTCGAGTCCCGGCTCGCGAGCGCCGAGGACGCTCCCGAGGAGGAGCCCGACACGACCGAGCGCGAGCGGCTGGCCGAGGAGTCGCGCGCCGCCCGGCAGGCCGAGATGGACGCACGGCTGTCGCTGCGCACCGCCGAGGAGCGGGCGCGCGCCCTGCACGGTCGCGCCGACGGGCTGCTGCGCGCCGCCGAGAACGAGCGGGAGTCGCGGGCCCGCGCCGCCGAGCGTCGCGAGCGGCTGATCCGTGAGGGCGAGGCGGCGGAGGCCGTCGGTGCCGCCGTCGTGGTGGTGCTCGACCGGCTGGAGCGCTCCGTGTCCCTGGCCGGGGTCGCCCGCGACGAGGTGGAGCAGTCCCGGCAGGGCCGCGAGCAGGAGCTGATGACCGTCCGGTCGACGCTGCGCGACCTCGGCCGCGACCACGACGAGCTGGTCAACTCCGTCCACCGTGACGAGATGGCCCGCACCCAGCAGCGGATGCGCATCGAGCAGCTCGAGGAGCGCGCGCTCGAGGAGCTCGGCCTCGACGCCGACGGGCTGGTCGGCGACTACGGCCCCGAGCAGCTGGTGCCGTTCACCGGCGAGGTCGAGGAGGGCGCCGAGACGCCCGACCCCACGCCCTACGTCCGCGAGGAGCAGCAGAAGCGGCTCCGCTCCGCCGAGCGGGCGCTGTCGATGCTGGGCCGGGTCAACCCGCTGGCGCTGGAGGAGTTCAGCGCGATGGAGGAGCGCCACAAGTTCCTCACCGAGCAGATGGAGGACCTCAAGAGCACCCGCCGCGACCTGCTCGACATCGTCCGCGAGGTCGACGCCCGGGTGGAGCAGGTGTTCACCGAGGCCTATGCCGACGTCGAGAAGGCCTTCGAGTCGACCTTCGCCCGGCTCTTCCCCGGCGGCGAGGGGCGGCTGGTGCTGACCGACCCGTCCGACATGCTGGCCACGGGCGTCGAGGTCGAGGCCCGGCCGCCCGGCAAGAAGGTCAAGCGGCTGTCGCTGCTCTCGGGTGGCGAGCGGTCGCTGGTGGCGGTGGCGTTCCTGGTGGCGCTGTTCAAGGCTCGGCCGAGCCCGTTCTACATCCTCGACGAGGTCGAGGCGGCGCTCGACGACACCAACCTGGGTCGGCTGCTGGAGATCTACGAGGAGCTGCGGGAGAACTCCCAGCTGCTGGTGATCACCCACCAGAAGCGCACGATGGAGGTCGGCGACGCCCTCTACGGCGTCTCGATGCGCGGCGACGGCGTCTCCGCGGTGATCAGCCAGCGGCTGCGCGAGAGCGCGTGACCGGTCACCCACCGCGTCCCACCCGCGCCGACTACGTCGCGTGGCGGCAGGTGACCACCCGCTGGCGCGACGACGACGCCTACGGCCACCTCAACAACGCGACGTACTACGAGCTGTTCGACACCGCCGTCAACGCCCACCTCTACGACGCCACCGGCCTCGACGTCCGCTCGCTGCCGGCGATCGGGATCGTGGCCGAGACGTCGTGCCGCTACTTCCGCGAGCTCGGCTTCCCGGCGCCGATCGACACCGGCCTCGTGGTCGAGCGGCTGGGCACCTCGTCGGTCGTCTACCGGATCGGGCTGTTCCAGGGTGAGGGCGACGAGGCCGCGGCCGAGGGCCGGTTCGTGCACGTCTACGTCGACAACACCTCGCCCGAACGGCCGGTGGTGCCGGTGCCTCCCGAGATCCGGGCCGCGGTCGAGCCGCTGACCCGTCCGTGAGTGGCCGGCCTCACGCCGTCGGTGCCGCGTCGATTGCGGGATCCATGGCTGCCCCTGGCACCATGGAGATGACTGAGTCGGATCTGTCGAACAACGGGGTGAGATCGCGTGCTGATGATCATGTTCGCCATGCTGCTGGTGCTGGCGATGGCCGGCGCCGTCGTCGCCTACGTCGCGTTCCCGCACCGCGGCCAGGAGGTCCCCGGCGCGCCCTGGCTGGGCCAGGCGATGTTCACCGCCCGCCGTCGACTGCCCGACCTCGACGAGGACGAGCAGCAGCTGCTCCACCGCTGAGCGCCCACCCGCGCGCCCCGAGGCTCGCGGGCAGGTCGTGGTCCGCCGCCACGCCGGTGCCTGCCGCTAGGCTCGGGGCACCCTGACCTCCGCTTCCCGGAGGCCGGCGGACCCGGCAGCACAGGAAGGCCCATGACGAGCCTCTCGGACTACCCCCGGCGCTACTGCTCCGTGTGCAGGTCCGTGGTCGTCAAGAAGTTCAAGCCCGGCCCCCGCGGCCGGCCCGACGCGCGCTGCCCCAAGTGTGGCAGCCTCGAGCGGCACCGCTTCCTCGCCGTGCTGCTCGACGTGCTCGGGCCGATGGTCCCCGACGTCGGCGTGCTGGTCGACGTGGCCCCCAGCCCGCAGACGACCGAGCTCTTCGAACGTCTCGAGCCGCGGCTGCACACACGGATCGACATCGGCTTCGACAACCGCAGCGTCGACATCCTCGGGAGCCTCACCGCGCTGCCCTACCGCGACGACAGCGCCGACCTGCTGGTCTGCTACCACGTGCTGGAGCACATCCCCGACGACCGCGACGCGATGGCCGAGATCGCCCGCGTCCTCAAGCCCGGCGGGCTGGGCCTGCTGCAGGTGCCCTTCCGCGCCGGCCGGCCCACCGACGAGGACCCGTCGGCGGGCAAGGAGGAGCGGATCGAGCGGTTCGGCCGCCACGACCACGTCCGCTTCTACGGCGACGACTTCGAGGACCGGCTCGTCGAGTCCGGGCTGGCGATCCAGCGGGTCACGCCGCTGGGGCTGCTCGGGCCGGAGATGGTGACCTGGCTGCGGCTGAGCCCGGACGAGGCGGTGTGGCTCGTGCGGCCGGTCGCGGACGCCGCCGTGCCGGCGTACTCCCCGCCGACGGGGACCGCGCTCACCAGCACCCTGGACGCGGCGTTGGAGCAGTTGGCGCTGCAGCACGGCAAGCTGCTGCGGGCGCGGGAGCGCATCGAGGAGCTGGGCCGCGAGAACGCCCGGCTGCGGGAGGAGCAGGGGCGGTCGGTGGTGACCGCCGGCCGCACCGCGCTGCGGCGGGCCGCCGGGCGCGTCACCGGACGGAACGACGCCGACGTCTGACCCGGCGCATCCGCGCCGATCACTGACACGGCGCATAGGCGCCGGGGCGCCGATGGTTGGATGTGGGCATGCCCGAGTGGATCTATCTCGTCCTCGCGATCGCCGTCGTCGGCGTGGTCGCGATCGCCGGCCTGCTCACCCGAGGCCGTCGTACGCCCCCCTCGCTGGACGAGGGCGCCGGCACCGACGTCATCGCGCCCCCCGTCGAGGAGGCCGCTGAGGGCGCGCCCGAGGTCGCGGCCGGTGAGCCCGCCGCGACCACCCCGACCCTCGAGCGCCCGGAGGGTACGGCGTCCCGGCTGGTCCGGCTCCGGCAGCGGCTGGCCGGCTCCCAGGGGGCGCTGGGCCGCGGGCTGCTGAGCCTGCTGTCGCGCGACCGGCTCGACGAGGACACCTGGGAGTCGATCGAGGACACCCTGCTCACCGCCGACCTCGGGGTCGCCCCGACCCAGCAGGTGGTCGGCAACCTGCGCACCCGACTGCGCGTCGAGGGCGGCGCCGCCCCCGACCCGCGCACGGTGCTGCGGGAGGAGCTGATGGCGCTGCTCGACCCCGAGGCCGACCGGCGGCTGC
This sequence comes from Actinomycetes bacterium, assembly GCA_030432975.1. GTDB lineage: Bacteria > Actinomycetota > Actinomycetes > Propionibacteriales > Nocardioidaceae > Nocardioides. Next base: position 16,743 of record JAUILS010000018.1, on the reverse strand, counting down.
AGGTCAGCGGCGCCGACGGCAGCCCGGGCGTCGTCCTGGTCGTCGGCGTCAACGGCACCGGCAAGACGACCACGGTCGGCAAGCTGGCCCGGATCCTGGTCGCCCAGGACCATTCTGTGGTGCTCGGCGCCGCCGACACGTTCCGCGCCGCCGCCGTCGACCAGCTCGCGACCTGGGGCGACCGGGTCGGCGTCGAGGTGGTGCGCGGCCCGGAGGGCGGCGACCCCGCGTCGGTGGCCTTCGAGGCGGTCAAGGACGGCGTCGACCGCGGCGTCGACACCGTCATCGTCGACACCGCCGGCCGGCTGCAGAACAAGGCCGGCCTGATGGACGAGCTCGGCAAGGTCAAGCGGGTCATCGAGAAGCAGGCCCCGGTCACCGAGGTGCTGCTCGTCCTCGACGCCACCACCGGCCAGAACGGCCTGGTGCAGGCCAAGGTCTTCTCCGAGGTCGTGGACGTCACCGGCATCGTGCTCACCAAGCTCGACGGCACCGCCAAGGGCGGCATCGTGGTCGCCGTCCAGCAGCAGCTCGGCGTCCCCGTCAAGCTCGTCGGCCTCGGCGAGGGCCCCGACGACCTCGCGCCGTTCGACCCCGGCGCCTTCGTCGACGCGCTCCTGGGCTGAGGGGTTGTCGCTTCACCATGCTCAGTGGGTGAAGCCGCACTTCCCATGGTGAGCTCACCGTGGGAAGTGCACGTTCGCCTGCTTCACATGGTGAAGCGACAACCCCCGCCACCGGGCCCGCCGACAGCCCCGCCGACGGCCCCGCCGACAGACTGAAGCGCCGCAGGGAGTTCACACGGCCGTAACACAAGCCCCGGAGACGTTGCCTGGGCGCAACATGTCGCGCCGTGCGACGAAACACCGCGAGGCGAGGGTAGGGCGCGATGGGGCGAGCCCCGCCGCCGACAGTGCCGTCGGCGCTGACTCGCCCGTGTGAAAACCCCCTGACCCCTGGAGGTTCTGTGGACGGCTACAACGCCTTCATGCTGGTGGCCACCCTGCTTGTCCTCATGATGACCACCCCGGCGCTGGCCTTGTTCTACGGCGGTATGACCCGCTCCAAGTCGGTGCTCAACATGATGCTGATGTCGTACATCGCGATGGCGATCGTCGGCATCCTGTGGGTGCTCTACGGCTACGGCATGGTGTTCGGCGGTGACGGCACGTTCTTCGCCTCGCCCGCCACCAACTTCGCGCTGAACGACGTCGACTACGGCAGCTACACGTTCATGATGTTCCAGCTGACCTTCGCCGTCATCACGACGGCGCTGATCAGCGGTGCGATCGCCGATCGCGTCAAGTTCTCCGCGTGGGTCGTCTTCGTCCCGCTCTGGGCGACGCTGGCGTACTTCCCGATGGCCCACATGGTCTTCGGCTGCACCGACTCCGCCCTGATCTGCACCACCATCGGTGCGCAGGACTACGCCGGCGGCACCGCCGTCCACATCAACGCCGGTATGGCGGGCCTGGTGCTCGCGCTGGTCGTGGGCAAGCGCCTCGGCTTCGGCAAGGAGCCGATGAAGCCCCACAACCTGACGCTGACGATGCTCGGCGCGGCCCTGCTGTGGGTCGGCTGGTACGGCTTCAACGTGGGCTCGCTGATCTTCGTCGACGGCATCGACCCGAGCACGCAGTTCCTCAACGAGACCGGCCTGACGTTCTCCAACACCACCATCGCCACGATGGCGGCCATCATCGGCTGGCTCGTGGTCGAGCGCCTGCTGCACGGCAAGGCCACCACCCTGGGTGCCGCCTCCGGCATCGTCGCGGGTCTGGTCGCGATCACCCCGGCCGCCGGTGCGGTCAACGTGTTCGGCGCCTCGATGATCGGCCTGGTGGCCGGTGCCGCGTGTGCCTGGGCCGTCGGCCTGAAGTACAAGTTCAAGCTCGACGACTCCCTCGACGTGGTGGGCGTCCACCTCGTCGGCGGCATCGTGGGCACGCTGATGATCGGGCTGTTCTCCGTGACCGCCGCCGAGGGCTCCGGCGTCGCCGGTGGCGCCGTCGACGGGCTGTTCTACGGCGGCGGCATCGACTCGCTGGTCGACCAGGCCCTCGGTGTCCTGGTGGCCATCGCCTGGTCCGGTGTGATCACGCTGCTGATCGCGCTCGCCATCAAGTACACGATGGGCTGGCGGGTCTCCGAGGAGGCCGAGATCGACGGCATCGACGCCGACCAGCACGGCGAGGCGGCGTACGACCTCCACGGCAGCCTGACCAGCGGCGGCTCCGGCGTCCTGGCGTCGGCGTCCGCGAGCGCTCCGGCCAAGGAAGGAGCCGACGCATGAAGCTGATCACCGCGGTCATCAAGCCGCACAAGTGGGAGGACGTCCGCGAGGCCCTGGAGACCTTCGGGGTCACCGGGATGACGGTCTCCGAGGTGTCCGGCTACGGCCGCCAGAAGGGCCACACGGAGGTCTACCGCGGCGCGGAGTACGACATCGCGCTGGTGCCCAAGATCCGGATCGAGATCGTCGTCGACGACGCCGATGTCGACGACGTGGTCGGCATCGTCGCCAAGACGGCGCAGACCGGCCGGATCGGTGACGGCAAGGTGTGGGTCAGCCCGGTCGACTCGGTGGTGCGCGTGCGCACCGGCGAGAAGGACGAGGCGGCTCTCTGACAGCCCGTTCCCGGTGCCCGCACACATCCTCCGTGCGGGCACCGGGGGCGGCTGTCCCATGGCGACGACCTGGCCGACGTGGGGTGCGGCCGGGTCGTCGCTGTGTCTGCTCCACCAACTCATCGCCATCGCGGCGCGGTGCCTGCTGGCCGCGCCGCGTCGTCGGGCATGATCGAGACAGGCCCGACGGCATCGACCACCGGTCGTGTCCGGATCCGGCGCGGCCGCACCACCCACCTAGGGGAGGACCACGCATGAAGCTCGTGACCGCGGTCGTGAAGCCGCACAAGTGGGAAGACGTCCGCGCCGCGCTCGAGTCGGTCGGCGTCACCGGGATGACCGTGTCGGAGGTCTCGGGCTACGGCCGGCAGAAGGGCCACACGGAGGTCTACCGCGGCGCGGAGTACGACGTCGCGCTGGTGCCGAAGGTCCGCGTCGAGATCGTCGTCGACGACGCTGACGCGGAGGCCGTCACCGAGGCCATCGTCCGCGCCGGGCAGACCGGCTCGATCGGCGACGGCAAGGTCTGGGTGGCGCCCATCGACTCCGTCGTCCGGGTGCGCACGGGCGACCGCGACACCTCCGCGATCTGACGAGAGTCCGGTGACCGCCTCGGGACGCGCCGACCGCACGCGTGCGGCCGACGCCCTGTGCGCGGACACCTACGACGTCTCCGGCGGGCCGTCGGTGGGCACCGCCCTGGTCGCGGTCGGGGGCTACGGGCGGGCCGAGCTCGCCCCGCACTCCGACCTCGACGTGGTGCTCGTCCACGAGGACGACCAGCAGCCGGGGGAGTGGGTCGAGAAGCTGTGGTACCCGCTGTGGGACTCCGGCGTCCGGCTCGACCACTCGGTCCGCTCCTTCGGTCAGATGCAGCAGGCGGCCGCGGCCGACCTCAAGGTCGCGCTGGGGCTGCTCGACGTGCGCCACCTGGCCGGCGACCCCAACCTCACGCTGCGGCTCCGGACGACGGTGCTGGCGGCCTGGAGACGCGACGCGCGCGACCGGCTGCCGGCGCTCCGCGAGCTGGTCGACTCACGGCACCGCATCGTGGGCGAGCTCGCCCACGCGTCCGTGCCCGACCTGAAGGAGGCCGAGGGCGGGCTCCGGGACGCGACGATGCTCAAGGCGCTGGTGGCGACCTGGCTGGTCGACGTACCCCACGCCGACCTGGAGCGGTCCCGCCTGGTGCTGCTCGACGTCCGCGACGTGCTCCATGAGGTCGCGGGCCGGCCGACCGACCGGGTCGCCCCGGAGTCGTGGGCGCCGCTGGCCGCGGGCCTCGGGCTCCCCGACGAGCGCGCGGCGCAGACCCACGTGCGCGAGGTGGGGCGCCGGATCACCCACCTGTCGCGGCTCACCTGGCGACGGGTCGAGGCCCTGCTCGCCGGGCCGGCGTCGCGCCGAGGCCCTCGCCGTCCCCGGCTCACTCCGCTCGCGCCGGGGGTGGCGCTCGCGGCCGGCGAGGTCGTGCTCGACGCCTCGGCCCGACCCGACCAGGACCCCCTGCTCCTGCTCCGCGCCGCCGCCGAGGCGGCCGAGCGCGACGCCGTCCTCTCGCCCACGACCGCCGCGCGGCTGGTGCGCGACGGCGCCCCGCTGCCCGAGCCGTGGCCGCGCGAGGCCAAGCGGCTGATGGTGCGGCTGCTCGCCGCGGGCCGGGGGCTGCTGGAGGTCTGGTCGACGCTGGAGGAGACCGGGGCCCTCGCCCGGATCCTGCCCGAGTGGGACCGGATCCGGCTGCTGCCGCACGCCTCGACGATCCACCGTTTCACCGTGGACCGGCACGTCGTCGAGACCTGCGTCGAGGCGTCGGGCCTGATCCGCCACGTGTCGCGGCCCGACGTGCTGATGGTCGCGGCGCTGCTGCACGACATCGGCAAGGGCGGGCTGACCGAGCACAGCGTCGCGGGCGAGCCGATTGCCCGGTGCGTCGCCGAGCGGATGGGCTTCGAGCCCGACGCGGTCGACCTGGTCGCCACGCTCGTGCGCTGGCACCTGCTGCTCGCCTCGCTGGCGACGACCCGCGACCCCGACGACCCCGCGACGGTGCGCGAGCTGGTCTCCCGGGTCGACTCCCCGGAGGCGCTCTCGCTGCTGGCGGCACTCACCGAGGCCGACGCTCGGGCCACCTCGCCCCAGGCGTGGACCTCGTGGCGCGCCGGCCTGGTGACCGCGCTGGCGGAGCGAGCACTGGCCACCCTGCTGGCCGAGGCGGCGGGGGTGAGCCCGCCGCGGATCACGGAGCCCGAGCTGCCCGTGCCCCGGGAGGTACGCCGCGACGCGCGGGCCGTCGCGCTCACCGTCGACACCGTCGACGACGGCAGCCGGGTGACGGTGGTCTCCGGTGACCGGGTCGGGCTGCTCGCCGACGTGGCCGCCTCCCTGGCGCTGCAGCGGGCCTCCGTCCGCGGCGCCCGCGCGTGGAACCAGGACGACCTGGGCTTCTCGGTCTGGGACGTCGCCGACGAGCACCTCGACCCGGCGGTGCTCCGCCAGCGGCTGGAGGCGATCGTCGAGGGTCGGCTCGACCCCTCGTCCCGGCTGCGGCCGCCCACCGAGGAGGGCCTGGCCCCGACCGTGGTGGTGCGCCCGGAGGCCTCCGCGTCGGCCACCGTGCTCGAGGTGCGGGCCAGCGACCGGCCGGGCGTGCTGTCCCTGGTGCTGCGCGCCCTCGCCCGGCTGGAGGTCACCGTGCGGTCGGCCCACGTCGACACCCTCGGCCCGCAGGCCGTCGACGTGTTCTACCTCCAGGAGGCCGACGCCGGCGCCCTGTCGGAGCGTCGCGCCGCCGACGCCGCCCACGCCGTCCGGGCAGCGCTCACCCCCGCCTGACCGCGAGACGGCAGTTGCGTGCCGCGAGACGGCAGTTCTGCGGCGCGAGACGGCAGTTCTGCGGCGCGAAACGGCAGTTCTGCGGCGCGAAACGGCAGTCCTGCGGCGCGAAACGGCAGTCCTGCCGCCGCTCAGCGCGACCGGCGAACGCGCGCGGCCCGGGGGCTGCCGTCGGGATGGGTGAGCAGGACCATCGGGTCGTCGTCCTCGTCGTCGGGGATCCGGGAGACCGGTCCCGCGTCGTGGTGTTGCCGCAGCTCACGGTCGGCGCGGGCCCGCGCCGGCTCGAACACGTCGACCAGGTTGCCCATCGCGTCGTGGATGCCCCCGTGACCGCGGCGACCGCCCGGCCGAGCCAGGGATCGCTGGAACGCCACCAGGGCGAGCGCCGTGCCGCCCAGGATGCCGAGCACCAGCACCACCTGCAGCCACACCGCCATGGTTTCGAGAGTACGCCGGGGAGCGAGCGCCGTCCCGTGCCGGGACGCCGTCTCGGGGGGGCGCAAGCGCCACCTCGGGGAGCGCGGGCGCCGGTTCGGGGCGCCGGAGTGCCGTCTCGGGGGCTACGGCTGGCGGGCGCGCCACTCCTCCGCCAGCAGGCCGTAGCCCATGCCGTCGAGCCACCCGCGGGAGCGGTGGAGGGACTCGGCCCGGGTGTGCATCTCCCGCCGCATGCCGAGGCGCTCCATCAGCCGCCACGAGGGCTCGTTGTCGGCGAAGCAGTTGGCGAGGACTCGACGCAGCCCGAGGTCCACGAAGCAGATCCGCAGCAGCGCCGCCACGGCCTCCGTGGCGAGGCCCCGGCCGGCGTACGCCGGGTCCAGGACCCAGCCGAGCTCGGCCTGGGTCGCCGCCCCCTGGTCGGCCACCTCGGCCTGCGCCCACGCGTCCTCGACCCGCAGCATCAGGTCGCCGATCACGGCTCCGTCGCCCGCCTCGTCCAGCAGGCCGAAGACCAGGGTGCACGCCAGCCGGTCGGCGTCGAGGAACTGCTCGGCGTACGCCGGCTTCGTCGTCGGCGCCCGCGAGATCCACTCGCCGACTGCCGGCAGGCGCCGGAACGCCCACGTGGTGTCGACGTCGGCCGCCGTTGCCCGGCGGATCCACAGCCGCTCGCTGCGCTGCGGCCAGGCGACGGCGTCGAGGGGGTCGGTCACCGCGCCATGATGCCCGAGCGGGGCCCGGGCGGTCTCCCGCATTTGGGGCGATCGGTTCGTCCGCTCCGGGGCTCCCGGCTACCCTGGACCCTCGGCCGACCCAGGCCCAGACGACCCGCCGCCGACCAGCGGCAGCCACCACCAGCCGAGGACCCGACTTGTTCGCCACGCTCTCCGACCGGCTCGCCGACACCTTCAAGAACCTCCGCGGCAAGGGCCGGCTCTCCGAGGCCGACATCGACGCGACCGCCCGCGAGATCCGGATCGCGCTGCTCGAGGCCGACGTCGCGCTGCCGGTGGTCAAGGAGTTCGTGGCCGCGGTCAAGGAGCGGGCGCGCGGCGAGGAGGTCAGCCAGGCGCTCAACCCCGCCCAGCAGATCGTCAAGATCGTCCACGACGAGCTGGTCACGATCCTCGGCGGGGAGACCCGGCGGCTGCGCTACGCCAAGACCGGCCCGACCGTCGTGATGCTCGCGGGCCTCCAGGGCGCGGGCAAGACCACGCTGGCCGCCAAGCTCGCGCTCTGGCTCAAGGACCAGGGCCGCACGCCGCTGCTGGTCGCGGCCGACCTCCAGCGGCCCAACGCCGTCAACCAGCTGCAGGTCAACGGCGAGCGCGTCGGCGTACCCGTCTTCGCGCCCGAGCCCGGCAACGGTGTCGGCGACCCCGTCGCGGTGGCCCGCCAGGCTCTCGACGAGGCGCAGCGCACCCTCCACGACACGATCCTCATCGACACCGCCGGCCGGCTGGGCGTCGACGAGGAGATGATGCAGCAGGCCCGTGACATCCGCGACGCCACGAGGCCCGACGAGATCCTGTTCGTCGTCGACGCGATGATCGGCCAGGACGCCGTCACGACCGCGCAGGCCTTCCTCGACGGCGTCGGCTACGACGGCGTCGTCCTGACCAAGCTCGACGGCGACGCGCGCGGTGGCGCCGCCTTGTCGATCCGGTCGATCACCGGCAAGCCGGTCATGTTCGCCTCCAACGGCGAGAAGCTCACCGACTTCGACGTCTTCCACCCCGACCGGATGGCCTCCCGCATCCTCGACATGGGCGACATGCTCACCCTGATCGAGCAGGCCGAGAAGGCCTTCGACCAGGAGCAGGCGCTCAAGGCCGCCGAGAAGCTCACCGGCAAGGGCGGGGAGTTCACGCTCGACGACTTCCTGCAGCAGATGCAGCAGGTCCGCAAGCTGGGCTCGATGTCGAAGATCATGGGGATGCTCCCCGGCATGGGCCAGTTCCGCGACCAGCTCGAGAACTTCGACGAGCGTGAGATCGACCGGATCCAGGCGATCATCCAGTCGATGACGCCGGCCGAGCGCGACAACCCCAAGATGATCGACGGCTCCCGCCGGGCCCGGATCGCCAAGGGCTCGGGCCGCCAGGTCTCCGACGTCAACCAGCTGGTCGACCGGTTCTTCGAGGCCCGCAAGATGATGATGTCCTTCGCCAAGGGCGGCGCGCCCGGCCTCCCCGGAATGCCCGGCGTGGCCGCCGCGGGCGGCCGTCGCAACAAGGGCAAGGCCAAGCCGGCCAAGGGCCGTCGCGTCTCCGGCAACCCCGCCAAGGCCGCCGCCGAGGCGAAGGCGAAGGCCGAGAAGGCCGCCGCCGGCGGGGGCGGCAACCCCTTCGGCAACCCGGGCGGCGAGGAGATCGACTACGAGTCGGCCGCCGCCGCGCTCGACCTGCCGAAGGACTTCTCGAAGTACCTTAAGTAGCCCCTCCAGTAACGTCGCCCTCGTGACGGCGCTGCGATTCTCCGGACCGGTCCTGCCCGACGGCGAGCCGGCGGAGCTCTACGTCGTCGACGGGCGGGTCACCTACGAGCGGCAGCCCGGCGCGGAGACGGCCGCCGACGGATGGATCGTGCCCGGGCTGGTCGACGCGCACTGCCACATCGGGCTCGACGACCACGGCGCCACCACCGACGACGAGGCGGAGGCGCAGGCGGTCGAGGACCGCGACGGCGGGGCGCTGCTGATCCGCGACGCCGGCTCGGCGCTCGACACGCGGTGGATCCAGGAGCGCGACGACCTGCCCCGCCTGATCCGCTGCGGACGCCACATGGCGCGCACCAAGCGCTACATCCGCAACTACGCCCACGAGGTCGAGCCCGACGAGCTGGCGGCGTACGCCGCGCGCGAGGCGCAGCGTGGCGACGGTTGGATCAAGCTGGTCGGCGACTGGATCTCGCGCGAGGAGGGCGACCTCGCGCCGTCGTTCCCGGCCGAGGCGTTCGCGGCGGCCATCGAGGCCGCGCACGAGCACGGCGCCCAGGTCACCGCCCACTGCTTCGGCGAGCACGTCCTGCCCGGCCTGATCGAGGCCGGCATCGACTGCATCGAGCACGGCACCGGGCTCTCGACCGACCTGATCGACGCGATGGTCGCGCGCGGGACGGCGCTGGTGCCGACGGTGATGCAGACCGACAAGTTCCCGGAGTACGTCGCGGCCGGCGCCGAGCGCTTCCCGCGCTACTCCCAGCACATGGACGACCTCTACCGCCGCCGCCAGGAGGTCATCCTGGCGGCGCACGCCGCCGGCGTCCCGATGTACGCCGGCTCCGACGGCGGCGGCGTCAGCCGGCACGGCAACATCGCCGGCGAGGTGGTGGCCATGCACGAGATGGGCCTCCCTGCGGACTACGCCCTCGGTGCCGCCTCCTGGCGCGCCCGGGAGTGGCTCGGCTGGAACCCCACCCTCGACGAGGGGGCGCCGGCGGACTTCGTCGTCTATCCCCGCAACCCGCTCGACGACCTCGGCGTGCTGCGTGAGCCGGCCGCCGTCGTCCTCCGCGGCGCCGTCGTCGCGGGCGGCTGACGGGCGGCCCGCGCCGCCCGCCGGGATCGGCCCGGCCGCCCCTCGCTCACGCCGCGTCGAGCGGCGGGATCGCCTCGGTGGCCTCCAGCGGGTCCATCCCGGCCACCGCGAGCAGGTCGGCGATGATCGAGCGCACCTGGGCGAGCACCACCTCGGCCGAGAGGTCCGAGCTCCGCGGCACGGCGACGGTGTCCTGGCCGAGCGCGAGCAGTGAGTCGCGGGTGGCCGACGGGAGCCTGCCGGCCTCCAGCTCGGCGGCCACCTCGTCGGCCCGGCCGGCCAGGTCGCGCACCAGTGCGGCGTACCCGACCGGCACCGGCTCGTGCCGATAGCAGGCCACCGCCACCCGCCGCGCCAGCACCCGGGTGTTGCGCAGCGCGAAGTCCAGCGGCTCGACCAGCTCGGCCATCTGCCGCACCGGCCCGCGGTGCCGCACCCGGAACGGCGAGGACGCGACCACCGACAGCCCCTCGTCGGCCGCGGCCCGCAGCTCGGCGACCAGCGGGTCGGTCGCCCGCGCGTCGCGCAGCGACGACAGCGCCCGCTCGACGTCGCCGTCCTCCAGCGACGCAGCGGAGCACCGGAGCACCTCGGCGATCTTGGCCATCACCCGGGCCGCCTGCTCCCGGGGCCGGCGCAGCGGGGCCCGCGGCACGACCGTCGCCGCGACGATCGCGACCACCCCGCCGACCAGCGCGTCGGTCCACCGGATGAAGGCGTCGCCGGGGTCGGGCACCAGGGCGGCAACCACGATCGACTGCACGGCGGCCTGCGTGACGAAGATGGCGCCGGCGTCGAGCAGCAGCGCCGCCGTCATCGCGAGGGCGACGATCAGCGCCAGCTGCCAGCCGCCCGAGCCCAGCAGGTGGGTGAGCAGGTCCCCGGCGAAGACGCCGAGCGCCACGCCCGCGGTCACCTCCGCGACGCGGCGCAGCCGCTGGCCGTACGACGTGCCGAGGCTCACCACGGCGGCGATCGGGGCGAAGAACGGGGTGGGGTGGCCGAGCAGGTCCGCGGCGACGTACCACGCGACGCCCGCGGCCACCGCACACTGCCCGATCTGCCAGAGCTTGTCGTGGACCCTCCCGAGGCGTTCCCGCACGGAGGTGCGCCCCCGGGAGAGCGCGAGGTCGATCGTCGCCGCAGTCACCCGGCCAGGGTATTGACGACCCGCCCTTCCCGCCCGCCGCTGGTGGTCGATAGTCCAGTGCGAATGCGGGCCGTTTCAGCCGGGAATGCCCCGGAAACGCACTGGACTATCGACGACGGACCGCAACCCCCGCGGCCGATTCGGCGCCCCGGCGAGGGTCTGGCAGAATGTCGCGCTGAGTCCTGCGCCCTCGGCCCCTCTCAACCGGCGGTGCAGCGTCCCACGAGCTGCGAGCACCCGGTGCCCCACCTGGCTGCCGCACCTCACCACCACCAGTCATGAGGAGACACCACAGACGTGGCCGTCAAGATCCGCTTGAAGCGCCTGGGCAAGGTCCGGGTGCCGCAGTACCGCATCGTCGTCGTCGACTCGCGCAAGAAGCGCGACGGCAAGGTCATCGAGGAGATCGGCAAGTACCACCCGAAGGAGGACCCGTCCTACATCGACGTCGTCTCCGCACGGGCGCAGTACTGGCTGGGCGTCGGCGCGCAGCCGACCGAGGCCGTCGAGAAGATCCTCAAGCTCACCGGTGACTGGCAGACCTTCAAGGGGCTGCCGGGCCAGGAGGGCACCCTGAAGGTCAAGGAGGCCGGCCGCGCCAAGGTCGACATCTTCAACGACGCCCTCAAGGACGCCGCCAACGAGCCTTCTGCCGAGGCCGTGACCAAGAAGGCCAAGGCCGCCAAGGCCGAGCCGAAGGCCGAGGCCGCCGCTGCGGCCGAGACCGCCGCCGAGGCCCCCGCCGAGGAGCCGGCCGCGGAGGCCCCCGCTGCTGAGGCCCCGGCCGCGGAGGCTCCCGCCGAGGAGGCCGCGCCGGTCCCCGCCGACGAGACCCCGGAGGGCGCCGCTGAGGCGGCCGAGGCCGCGGCCGACGCCGAGGACGCCAAGCCCGCCGAGACCGAGGCCTGAGCGCCGTGCTGGCCGACGCGCTGGAGCACCTCGTGCGCGGCATCGTCGCGCACCCCGACGAGGTCACCGTGCGCGACAAGCGGCTGCGCCGCGGGTCGCTGCTCGAGGTGCGGGTCCACCCCGACGACCTCGGCAAGGTGATCGGCCGCGGGGGCCGCACGGCCACCGCGTTCCGGACCGTCATCTCGGCCCTGGCCGGCCGTGGGGGCGCGCGCATCGACTTCGTCGACGTCGACCGCCGCTGACCCGGCGCCGGCTCGCGACACCGGCTCACCGGACCGGGCGTCACCCTGCGGGGTGGCGCCCGGTTCGTCGTTCCCGGCATCCGGTCCCTACCCTGTGCGGGTGGACGCGGGACAGGAGCACGGCACCGTCGACGTGGTCGTCGGCCGGGTCGGCAAGCCGCACGGCGTCCGCGGCGAGGTGACCGTCGAGGTGCGCACCGACGAGCCCGAGCGGCGGTACGCCGACGGCGCGGTGCTGCGCGTGGAGGCGCCCCGCGGGTCGGCGTTCCCGCACGCCACCCTGACCGTGGGCCGCACCCGGTGGCACCAGGGCGTCCTGCTGGCGACCTTCACCGAGCTGACCGACCGCACCGTCGCCGAGGGAGCCCGCGGGGTGCTGCTGCACGCGGAGATCCCCGCCGACGCGACGCCCGAGGATCCCGACGAGTTCTACGACCACCAGCTGGTCGGGCTCCAGGCCCACGACGTGACCGGCGAGCGCCTGGGCGAGGTCACCGCCGTCGTCGCCGGCGCCGCGCAGGACCTGCTGAGCGTGCGCACCGACGACGGCCGCGACGCCCTGGTGCCGTTCGTGGCCGCGCTGGTGCCGGAGGTGGACCTGGCGGGCGGCCGGGTCGTCATCGCCGACCGGCCGGGGCTGGTCCGGCCGGCGCCCGAGGACGGCTGACGATGCGCATCGACGTCGTCTCGATCTTCCCCGACTACCTCGCCCCGCTGGAGCTCTCGCTGCCCGGCAAGGCGCGCGAGTCGGGCCTGCTCGAGCTGCACGTGCACGACCTGCGGCAGTGGACCCACGACCGGCACCGCACCGTCGACGACACCCCCGCCGGCGGCGGCGCGGGCATGGTCATGCGCCCCGAGCCCTGGGGGGAGGCGTTCGACGCGCTGGCGATCGAGGGCGCCACGGTGGTGGTGCCCTCGCCGGCCGGGGAGCCGTTCACCCAGGCGCTGGCCCGCGAGCTCGCCACCCGCGACCGGCTGGTGTTCGCCTGCGGCCGCTACGAGGGCATCGACCAGCGCGTCGACGAGCACGCCGCGTCGCGCACCGAGGTGCGCGAGGTCTCGCTCGGCGACTACGTCCTCAACGGCGGCGAGGTGGCGGCGCTGGCCATCGCCGAGGCGGTGGTCCGGCTGCTCCCGGGGTTCATGGGCAACGCCGCATCGCTGGCGGAGGAGTCCCACGAGGACGGCCTCCTCGAGGCGCCGGCGTACACCAAGCCGCCGTCGTGGCGCGGCCTCGACGTGCCCGAGGTGCTGCGCAGCGGCGACCACGCGGCGATCGCCGCCTGGCGGCACCGGGAGGCGGTCCGCCGCACTGCCGAGCGGCGCCCCGACCTGCTGCACGCCAGCCAGGCGACGGGGGAGTGGCGGATCGAGCCGGCCACCCGGGCCGACGCGGGCGAGCTGCTCACCCTCCAGCTGGCGTGCTGGGTCGAGGAGGCGATCGTCAACGACGACCTCGGCATCCCGCCGCTGCACGAGGGGATGCCCGACGTGCTCGCCGCGCTCGAGCAGTGCGACGTGTACGTCGTGCGGGTCGCCGGCCGGCTGGTCGGCTCGGTGCGCGGCCGGCTCGACGGGACCGAGTGGGACATCGGTCGGCTGATGGTCGCCCCCGACCTCCGCGGGCGGGGGCTGGGGCAGGCGCTGCTCGACCACATCATGGCCGTCGCGCCGCCCGCCGCGACGGCCTACCGGCTGCTGGCGGGCAAGCACAGCGAGGCCAACCTCCGGCGCTACAAGAAGGCCGGTTTCTCCGTCCGCGAGGTGCTCGACGGGCCCTCGGGCCCGGTCGTGCTGTGGCGCCCGCGCCGCTGACCGGCGGCTGGCGCCCGGCCACCGCGATTTCGTCGCCGGGCGGCGTTCTGGCAGACTTCTTCCTCGGTCCACTCGGCCGCAGGGCGACTCCGGAGCCACTCCGGGGAGCCTGCGCCCCGCTCCTGCCACAGGGGGAGGCGGCGCTGCCGGCCGCGAGAGCGGGCCACCCCGTCGAGACACCCATTCCGCGGCTGACCTGTGGCAACCGCGAGGAGCAGACATGAGCAACGCCGTCACCGAGATCGGTCAGGCCGTCCTGCGCGACGACGTCCCCGACTTCCGCGCCGGAGACAACGTCAAGGTCCACGTCAAGGTCGTCGAGGGCAACCGCTCCCGCGTCCAGGTCTTCCAGGGCGTGGTGATCCGCCTCCAGGGCTCCGGCGTCGGCCGCACCTTCACCGTGCGCAAGGTCTCCTTCGGCGTCGGCGTCGAGCGGACGTTCCCGCTCCACTCGCCCATCTTCGAGAAGGTCGAGGTCGTCACCCGCGGCGACGTGCGTCGCGCCAAGCTCTACTACCTCCGCAACTTGCGCGGCAAGGCGGCCAAGATCAAGGAGCGTCGCGAGGCCTGAGCGCCCGGCGACCACGCCACGGTTAGGCTCAGCCCGTGACTCCGGACCCCGAGACGGTGGCTGACGACACCACGAAGCGCTCGTCTCGCTCGAAGGAGAGCGAGGAGCGCAAGCAGCTGCCGCTGTGGCAGGAGACGATCCTGCTGCTCGGCATCGCGCTGGTGCTCGCCGTCGTCATCAAGGCGTTCTTCGTCCAGGCGTTCTACATCCCGTCGGAGTCGATGGAGCCCGGGCTCCAGATCAACGACCGGATCCTGGTCGAGAAGGTGTCCTACTGGGGCGGCGGCGCCCCCCAGCGCGGTGACATCGTCGTCTTCAAGGACCCCGGTGGGTGGCTCACCGCCGACGAGGCGGCCGGCCCCACCAACCGGGTGGCCCAGGTGATGGCCAAGATCGGTCTCTATCCCCAGGGCGGCCACCTGGTGAAGCGGGTGATCGGGGTCGAGGGCGACACCATCCACTGCTGCGACGACCAGGGCCGGCTCGAGGTCAACGGCCAGCCCCTCGACGAGGAGGACTACGCCCGGGTCCGCAACAACGCCGGGTCGCCGCGCAAGACCTGCGCCGGCCCGATGACCCGCACCTGCGAGTGGACCGCCGGGCCGGTCCCCGAGGGGCACGTCTTCGTGATGGGCGACAACCGGTGGCACTCCGCCGACTCGACGGTGCACCTGTGCCGGCCCGACGAGACCGACTGCGTCGAGGGTCACGAGTTCGTCGCTGACGATCTCGTCGTCGGCAAGGTCTTCGTGCTGCTCTGGCCGCGCGAGCACTTCACCTGGGTCCAGCGTCCCGACACCTTCGCGGACGTCCCACCCGCCTGAGGTCGCCCCGGTGAGTGCGCTGCCCCGAGGTCTCACGGTGCGCCGTGACGCCGGTCTCTACGGCTACGAGCGGGCGCTGCGACGGGTCGGTATCGAGCCGATCGCGGGGGTCGACGAGGCCGGTCGCGGTGCCTGCGCCGGCCCGTTGGTCGCCGGCGCGGCGATCCTGCCCGCGGGCAAGGCCGGCATCATCCCCGGCCTCGCCGACTCCAAGCTGCTGACCGAGAAGGCCCGCGAGCGTGCCTACGACCAGGTGGTGCGCCGCGCCCTGGCGTGGTCGGTCGTCGTCATCGAGCCCGAGGAGTGCGACCGGCTCGGCATGCACGTCGCCAACGTCGAGGCGCTCCGGCGCGCGGTCGCCCTGCTGGACCTGAGGCCCGCCTACGTGCTCACCGACGGCTTCCCCGTCGACGGGTTCGACGTGCCGGGCCTGGCGATCTGGAAGGGCGACCGGGTCGCGGCGTGCATCGCGGCCGCGTCGGTGCTGGCCAAGGTGACCCGCGACCGGATCATGACCGAGCTCGACGCCGTGTGGCCGGCGTACGACTTCAAGACGCACAAGGGCTACGTCACCGAGGTGCACAACGAGGCCCTGACCCGGCACGGTCCCTCCGAGGTGCACCGGATGCGGTTCGTCAACGTCCGGCGGGCCGCCGGGCTCGAGCCGCCGCTGCCGGGGCACAATGAGGATGCCGGGCCGGAGGTCGGCCGGCCGGGGAGCGAGGAGTGCGGATGAGCGCGGAGGATCTCGAGAAGTACGAGACCGAGATGGAGCTGACGCTCTACCGCGAGTACCGCGACGTGGTCTCCATCTTCAA
This sequence comes from Actinomycetes bacterium, assembly GCA_030432975.1. Classification (GTDB taxonomy): domain Bacteria; phylum Actinomycetota; class Actinomycetes; order Propionibacteriales; family Nocardioidaceae; genus Nocardioides. The sequence goes on along the minus strand of JAUILS010000018.1, from coordinate 962 downwards.
GTACGTCGTCGAGACCGACCGTCGCTTCTACCTCTGCAACCAGGTGGACGTGAAGGCGCGCACCGAGGCCGGAGACGTGTTCTTCGAGGTGTCGATGAGCGACGCCTGGGTGTGGGACATGTACCGCCCCGCGCGGTTCGCCAAGAACGTCAAGGTGCTCACGTTCAAGGACGTCAACGTCGAGGAGCTGAGCCCCGCCGACATCGACCCGCCGAAGTCCTGACCTGCGCCCACGGACCGCGAGACGAGACGGCCGGCCCCCTCGTCAGGGGGCCGGCCTCTCTCGGGACTGGGGGACGCGCTACTTGATGAGCCGGACCGGGTCGCCCTCGATCTTGGCGCTCCAGGTCGTCACGTCGGTCACGCTCGAGGCGGAGCCGAAGTCCACCACGACGCGGAACCAGCAGCCGCCGGCGCTGCCGACGTTGCAGTCGTAGTCGTTGGGGATCGGCACCTTGATCGTCTGGGCCTGCCCGTTCCACCCGCTCGAGCCGGACACGCCGCTCACCCGGCAGTTGCTCAGGTTGCCCGTGTAGTAACCCGTGGCGGTGCAGTTGTTCAGCGACAGCGAGCTCTCGACGGGCGGCAGGATCCGGATCGAGCCGCTGCCAGACGCCGCGTCACCGGCGTCGAAGAACTGGAAGACCATGGTCTTGCTGGCCGCGGCCGGCACGACCCGGACCAGGTTGAACTCGCTCACCGACACCGGCGAGTTGGCGAACACCGCCATGTGCTCCCAGCCCGCGATCGACAGCGCGCCGGCCTGGGTCGAGATCGCTCGGAGGGCGAACATGTTGGTGCCGTTGCCGCGCACGCTGGTGTCGTCGCCGCTCTGGTAGACCGAGTTGCTGCTGTAGCCGCCGCGACCGTCCGGGCTGGAGGTGTTCAACGGCACGTTGGTGCGCACCTGGAGGTAGTAGTCACCGGCCTTGTTCGGCGTGAAGGTGCACATCGTCACCCAC
>JAUILS010000252.1 GCA_030432975.1 Actinomycetes bacterium | reverse complement strand
GACGAGGAGCGGCTGGCGGGCGTCGGGCTGGTGCTCTACCGCCAGGTGCCGAAGGTCAAGCGCTACCTCGCCTACCTCCCCGAGGGCCCGGCCATCGACTGGGACACCGACGACCTCGAGGCCTGGTTGACGCCGCTGGCGGCCTACCTCAAGAGCCAGGGAGCGTTCGGGGTCCGGATGGGCCCGCCGGTCATCACCCGCCGGTGGAGTGCGGCGCAGGTCAAGGAGGGCATCGCGAGCGCCGACGTACGCCGGCTCACCGACCTGCCGCCCACCGAGCGGTCGGTCGCGGGCGCCCGCGTCGTCTCGCAGCTCCAGGAGCTGGGCTGGCGGCCGCAGGCCGTCGAGGGCGGCTTCGCGGCCGGGCAGCCGCAGTACAACTTCTGGGTGCCGCTGGTCGCCACCGACGACGCCGGGGAGCGCACACCGCTCACCGAGGAGCAGGTGCTCGCCGGCATGAACCAGCTCTGGCGGCGCAACATCCGCAAGGCCGACAAGGCCGGCGTCGTCACCTCGGTCGGCACCCGCGACGACCTGGCGGCGTTCCACGCGCTCTACGTCCACACCGCCGAGCGCGACCACTTCACGCCGCGGCCGGCGTCCTACTTCGAGACGATGTACGACGCCCTGTCGGCCGAGGACCCCGAGCGGATCACGCTCCACCTCGCCCACCACGAGGACGACCTGGTCGCCGCGACCATCTCGATCCGGGTGGGCGGGCACGCGTGGTACTCCTACGGCGCCTCCTCCACCGAGAAGCGCGACGTGCGCGGCTCCAACGCCGTGCAGTGGGCGATGATCCGGCAGGCGCTCGCCGCCGGGGCCGAGGTCTACGACCTGCGCGGCATCACCGACACCCTCGACGCCGACGACCCGCACGTCGGGCTGATCCAGTTCAAGGTCGGCACCGGCGGCGAGGCCGTGGAGTACGCCGGCGAGTGGGACCTGCCGCTCTCCCCGCTGCTCTACAAGGCGTTCGACCTCTACATGGGGAGGCGGTCGTGAGCCCGGCGGCCCGGGGGGTCGTGTGCCCCAGCCGTCGTACTCCCCGCGGGGCCGGACACACGACCCCCTCCGGAGGGGGCGCGCGATGAGCCTCACGCTGACCGTCGACGGCGAGCGCTGGCGGGCCCACCTGCGGGCGACCGCCGAGGCCTACCCGGGGCTGGTGCCGGTCGCCAAGGGCAACGGCTACGGCCTGGGCCTGGGCCGGCTCGCCCGCAAGACCCAGTGGCTCGCCGAGCACCCCCCGGAGGGCGGCGCGGGGCCCGACGCCATCGCCGTCGGGACCTACCACGAGCTGCCGGAGGTGGCGTCGCGCTTCGACGGCGACCTGCTGGTGCTAACGCCGTGGCGGCCGTTCAGCCCTGCCCCCGACGCGACGAGCGACCGGGCCGACGGCCGCGCGCTGGCCCGGCGGGTGATCCACACGGTGAGCCGGCTCGAGGACCTGGCGGCGCTGCGGGCGGCCGACCCGGACGCCCGCTTCGTGCTGGAGCGGCTGACCTCGATGCAGCGGCACGGGCTGGGCGCCGCGGAGCTGCGCGAGGCCGCCGAGACGGCCCGCGCCCGCCGGCTGGCCGGCGTCGCGCTGCACCTCCCGCTGGCCGACGGCACCCGCGTCGCCGAGGTGCAGCGGCTGATGGTCGACGTCGTCGCGGCGGGCCTGGAGGAGACCACCGTCTGGGTGAGCCACCTCGGCGCCGACGAGCTGGCGACGCTGCGGTCGGCGCACCCCCGGACCAGCTTCCGCCCCCGGGTCGGCACGGCGCTCTGGCTGGGCGACCGGGGAGCGCTGCGGGTCACCGCGACGGTGCTCGACGTGCACCGGGTGGAGCGGGGGGACCGCTTCGGCTATCGCGGTCGGCGGGCGCCGCGGGCCGGCCACCTCGTCATCGTCTCCGGCGGCACCGCCCACGGCATCGGGCTGACCGCGCCCACCGGCGAGCTGTCGCTCCGGTCCCGCGCCGCCTCGGTGGCGCGCGGCGGGCTCGACGCCGCCGGCCTGGCCCGGTCGCCGTACCTCGTCGCCGGCCGGCAGGCGATGTTCGCCGAGCCTCCTCACATGCAGGCCTCGATGCTGCTGCTGCCCGACTCCGTCGAGCCGCCGGCCGTCGGCGACGAGCTGGAGGTGCGGGTGCGCTTCACCGCCACCGACGTCGACGTGGTGCGGATCGCCTGACGCCCGCCGGCAAGCTCCCGGTCGCCGCCGTTGCCGACTCCCGCGCCCGTGCGGTGACTACCGCGCGGCCCGGGAGGCGCTGACGTCGCCGTGCGCCCGCGGTAGTGGGCTCACCAGCTCGTCCGGCGACAGCGGCCGCGCGACGGGGTCGTGCCACGGGCGCAGCACGTCGCGGACCACCATCGCGACCAGCCACAGCTCGGCCAGGACGCGCACCACGATCGCGATCCAGTAGGCGCCGGCCTCGCCCCCGCCCGTGGGCGCGAGGTAGCCGCCGAGATAGAGCCACACCATCGCGAAGTAGAACACCTCGCCGGCCTGCCAGATCAGCAGGTCGCGCCACCGGGGCCGAGCGAGCACGGCCAGCGGGAGCAGCCACAGGACGTACTGCGGGGAGTAGACCTTGTTGACCAGCAGGAACCCCGCCACGACCAGGAGGCCCAGCTGCGCCAGCCGCGGGGTGCGCGGGGCCGCCATGCCGAGCACCAGCACCCCGACGCACCACAAGACGAAGAAGCCCCACGACACCTCGTTGACCAGCCCCGCGGACGGCACCCAGCCGGTGGCCTGCTGGACGACCAGCCAGAGCGAGCCGAGGTCGGCGCCGCGGTCGGCGTTGAACGACCAGAAGTAGCGCCAGGCGTCCCATCCGGTGACCCAGGCCGGCGCGTTGGCCACGACGTACGCCGCCCCGGCCACGCCGCCCACCACCCCGAGCTCCCGCCAACGACGCTCCCGCCAACAGATGACCAGCAGGCCGCCGAGCAGGAACAGCGGGTAGAGCTTGGTGGCCGTGCCCAGCCCGATCATCAGGCCGGTCAGCGCCGGGCGGCCGCGCGCCCAGGCCCAGAGGGCGCCGGCGGTCAGCATCACCGCGAGCAGGTCCCAGTTGACCAGGCCGCTGAGCGCGAGCGCCGGGCTGACGGCGAACGCGACGGCGTCCCAGGGCCGGCCGGGGTTGACGCCGGTGAGGAACCACGCCGCCAGCAGCGCCATCAGGGCGAGCCCGACGGCGTTGACGGCCACGAAGATCCGGCGCTCCCGCTGCACGTCGTCGCGGCCGCTCAGCGACTCGACGGAGGTGTCGTAGCGCTCCGTCACGTCGGGCGAGCCGGCGAGCACGTGGGTGACCCAGGCGGTGCCGAAGGCCCAGGAGGAGATGCCGACGGGGTACTCCATGGCCTGGTAGCGCGCCCGCACCTGCTCGTCGTCGGTGTAGGGCCACTCCATCTCCGCGAAGCCGCGCAGGGAGTAGAGGTAGGGCAGGTCGGAGTAGCACATCGCGGCGTAGCGCAGCTGGCCGTCGTCCCAGTTCGTCTCCGCGCACGGCTGCTTCTGCACCATGCCGAGCGCGAAGGTGAGCGCCGTCAGCGCCAGCACCACCCGCACCGGAGTCCACCACGGGTGCCGGCCGGCGCGGGTGCCGATCGGGCCGCCGACCGGCTCGGAGAGCGCCTCGACGACCGGGTCCTCCACGGTCGGCTGGACCGGTCGCGACGGGCTCGCCCCGGAACGGTCGGCCCGCTCCGCACGACGTCGGACGCTGGCCGGCTCGGCCCGGTGGCGGGTCACCGCAGGAGTCCTACCAGAGCCGGGGCAGCACGGCCACCAGGCCGCCGAGCAGATCCGCGACGACGGTGCCGCCGGCGCCGCCACCGCCACCGCCGCCGCCGCCGGTGCTCGGCGTCGGGGTCGGGGTGGGCGTCGGGGTCGGCGTCGGCGTGGGGGTGGGCGTCGGGGTCGGCGTCGGCGTCGGCTCCTGCGTCGGCGTCGGCTCCTGGGTGGGCGTCGGCTCCTGCGTCGGCGGCGGCTTCTTGGTCTTGGTCTTGGTCGGCTTCGGCGGCGGCGGGGTGTAGGGCGCGTGGCCCTCGCTGGGCGCCTCGCCGTCGACGTACGCCGGCGGCGGGAACTCCTCCACCTCGAGGCCCTCCATCGCGCCCTGCATCACCGCGGTCCAGGTGCGGGCGGGGTAGGACCCGCCGAAGTACGACGGCAGCCACTCGTCGAGCTTGTCGTCGCCGTCGCCGCGGACGTACATCACCGCGGTCGACACCTGCGGGGTGGTCCCGACGAACCAGGCCGACGACACGTCGTCCTTGTCGTTGGTGGCGGTGCCGGTCTTGCCGGCGACCGGCCGGCCCAGGCCCTGGGCGGCGCTGCCGGTGCCGACCCTGACGACCTGCTGCATGGCGTAGGCGACGTCGGCGGCGATGTCCTCGTCGAGCACCCGCTTGGCCGAGGACTTGTGGGTGTAGTCCTGGTCGGTGCCCT
>JAUILS010000251.1 GCA_030432975.1 Actinomycetes bacterium | reverse complement strand
CTCGATCAGCACGGGGCCGTTGCCGGCGCGCATCCAGGCCAGCGCCTCCTGGGTGGCGAGGTGGACGGCCAACGGGTCCATGCCGTCGACTTTCCAGCTCGGGATCCCGAACCCCGGCCCGCGCCCCGACAGACGCGGCTCCGCGGTGACCTCGCTGACGTGGGTCGACACGGCGTAGAGGTTGTTCTCGACGAAGAACATCAGCGGCAGCTTCCACGCCGCCGCGAGGTTGAGCGTCTCCAGCGTGGAGCCGATGGACATGGCCCCGTCACCGAAGTAGGTGACCGCGACGGCGTCGGTGCCGGCCTGTCGGTGGGCGAAGGCGGACCCGGCCGCCAGGGGGACGCCGCCACCGACGATCGCGTTGGTCCCGATCGCGCCGGCCTCGAGCCACTGCAGGTGCATGCTGCCGCCGCGCCCGTGGCTGAAGCCCTGGTCGAGCCCACAGATCTCGCGCAGCGTGCGCAGCAGGGCGTCGCGGACGTCGTCGGGCCACGGTTGCGTGGGGTCGAGCCCCTTGGGGTGCAGGTGGGCGAGCACCTTCGCCAGGAACTGGTGGTGGCCGCGGTGCGACCCGTTGACCGTGTCGGCCGAGGTCAGGGTGACGCAGGAGCCGACGGCGCCGCCCTCCTGACCGATGCTGGAGTGGGCGGGGCCGTGCACGAGGCCGGCGCCGGCCAGCTCGAGGACGTACTCCTCGAAGGCACGCACCAGGACCAGCTGGCTGAAGATCGCGCGCAGCAGGTCGGGGTCCGCCGCGTCCCAGTCGCCGTCGGTGGCGGCGAGCTGGGTCCAGGGGACGTGGGCAACCAGGGGCTGCTGCGTGGCCATGCAGGGGCTCCTCCGTCGGGACTGTGGTCACCGACTCTCGCACAGGATTGGATCCAATCACAAGACTTGAAGCAGGACTCCCCCCGGCGACCGCGCTTGCTCCAGGGCGAACAGGATCCAAGAGGCGGCGCCCGCCTGCGGCACGGGGCGAGACGCTTCCGTACAACTTGAAGAAGTCTTCACTTCATGTATTCTTCAAGGCGGCGGCGAGCCCGTCGCCGCTTCGACGCGCGGGGCGCGCCCGCGCGTCCGGGTGGAGAGGTGGGAGGACAGGGTGGGCGTTCCGCTCTACCAAGCCAAGGCGGAGTTCTTCAAGACCCTCGGCCACCCGGCCCGCATCCGGATCCTGGAGCTGTTGTCCGAGCGGGAGTACGCCGTCCACGAGCTGCTGGAGAACATCACCATCGAACCCAGCAACCTCTCCCAGCAGCTCGCGGTGCTGCGTCGTGCCTCGCTGGTCGTCTCGCACCGCCAGGGTGGGGAGGTCACCTACTCCATCAGCACCCCCGAGGTCCGTGACCTGCTGCTCGCCGCGCGCGCCATCCTGACCGGGCTGCTGCACGTCCAGGAGGACGAGGCGACGTCTGCGCCGGCGTCCGACCCACCTCGATGACCGGCCGGCTCCAGCGCTGGTGGTCGCGGACCGCCGGCCTGCTGCCGACGCGACAGGACTGGACGCACACACGGCCGCGGCGCGACCTGATGGCGGGCGTCACGGTCGGGCTCGTCGCCCTTCCGCTGGCGCTCGGGTTCGGCGTCAGCTCCGGGATGGGCGCCGGCGCGGGCCTGGTCACCGCCATCGTCGCGGGCGCCCTCGCCGCGGTGTTCGGCGGCAGCCGGGTCCAGGTCAGCGGACCCACCGGAGCGATGACGGTGGTGCTCGTGCCGATCATCGCCACCTACGGCGCGGACGGCGTCCTCGTGGTGGGGCTCCTCGCCGGGCTGATCCTGATCGGGCTCGGCTATGCCGGCTCCGGGCGGTTCATCCGCTACGTCCCGGTGCCCGTCGTGGAGGGCTTCACCGTCGGCATCGCGGCGATCATCGGGCTGCAGCAGCTGCCCGCCGCGCTCGGCGTCCAGGCCGCGGGCGAGAAGGTGGTCGCCCTCGCCTGGGACGCCGCCACCTCGTTCGCGGCCAACCCGACCTGGGCAGCGCCCGCCATCGCGGCCGGCGTGGCGACGGGCATGATGGCCGGGGCGAGGTGGCGGCCGGGGGTGCCGTTCTCGCTGATCGGGGTGGTCGCGGCCACGGTCGCCAACGTCGCGTTCGGGCTCGGCGCCGCCACGATCAGCCGGATCCCGTCCGGGCTGCCGGCGCCCCACCTGCCTCAGGTGCCGCTGGGTGACCTGCAGGCTCTCGTGCTGCCCGCGGTCGCCGTCGCTTCGCTGGCCGCCCTGGAGAGCCTGCTCTCCGCCACCGTGGCCGATGGCATGAGCGTGGGCCAGCGCCACGACTCGGACCGGGAGCTCGTCGGCCAGGGACTCGCCAACCTGGGCGCCCCGTTGTTCGGCGGCATCCCGGCGACGGCCGCGATCGCCCGCACCGCGGTCAACGTCCGGGCGGGGGCGACCTCCCGGCTGGCCGCGCTCACCCACGCGGTGGTGCTGCTCGCGGTCGTGCTGGTCGCCGCGCGCTGGGTCTCGGAGATCCCGCTGGCGGCTCTGGCCGGCGTCCTGATCGCGACGGCCACCCAGATGGTCCGGGTCTCGAGCCTGGCCGCCCTGGTGCGCTCCACCCGGGGGGACGCGGCGGTCCTGGTCATCACCGCGGCGGCGACCGTGGTGTTCGACCTGGTCACCGCCGTCATCCTGGGTCTGGTCGTGGCCGGGTTCGTGGCCCTCCGCCAGACCGCCCGGACCGCCCGCCTGGACGAGGTGCCGCTCGACCAGGCGGATCACACCCACGAGGAGCAGGACCTGCTCGACCAGCACATCGTCGCCTACCGCATCGACGGGCCGCTGTTCTTCGCCGCCGCCCACGACTTCCTCCTCGAGCTGGCCGAGGTCAGCAACGTCCGCGTCGTGGTGCTGCGGATGTCTCGCGTCACCACCATCGACGCCACCGGCGCACACGTCCTCGCGGACACCATCAGCCGCCTCGAGAGCCGTGGTGTCACCGTGCTCCTGTCGGGTATCCAGCCCGCCCACGAGCGGGTGCTGCGTGAGCTGGGCGTCCACGGCCGCCTCGCCCACGAGCGTCACCTCTTCGGCAGCACCCCCGAGGCCATCGCCCACGCGCGCGTCCACGCCGCCCGGATCGACCACTCCCCCGCCGACGCGGCATCCGCCGAGTCCTGAGGCGGCTCTCCGAGCGAACCCGGGGCCTGTGGGCACTCGCGGCCGTGACGGCCGCGGTTGGGTGGAGCTGAGGGGATTCGAACCCCTGACCTTCTCATTGCGAACGAGACGCGCTACCAACTGCGCCACAGCCCCGGATGCGTCTTCCGACGCGAGGAGAAACGGTAGCACCAGGCGCGGCGGCGGGCCGAATCGGTTCGGCCCCGGCCGGCGTGCGCTCAGCCGCGGTGACGCAGCAGGACGGCGGTGAACTGCTGGGAGGTGCCCCACGGCGTGAGGTGGTCCTCGCCGGCGGTGTCGACCAGGTCGAAGTCGGGGAACTCCGCAGCCAGCTCCTCGTGGGTGTAGCGCACGATCGGCAGGCCGCTGCAGGTGGTCGGCCCGTCGGGGCCGAAGGTCGCCACCACCAGCCAGCCGCCTGGCTCCAGGCAGCGGGCGAGCGAGGCGCGGTAGTCGTCGCGTTCCTCCTCGTCGATGAGGAAGTGGAAGACCGCCCGGTCGTGCCACAGCGCGTAGGTGCGGCCGCGCTGGAGGTCGAGGACGTCGGCCACGTCCAGGACGACGGCGTCGCCGGCCGGGCCGATCCGGTCGCGGATCGTCTGCAGCGCGGTGGCGGACAGGTCGACCGCGGTCAGGTCGGTGTAGCCGAGCTCGACCAGGTGGTCGACCAGCGTCGACCAGCCGGCACCGACGTCGATGATGCCGGCGTCCTTGGCGACCCCGGCCTTGTCGACCAGACCCAACGAGAGCTCGGGCACCGACTGCCACCAGGAGACGCCGTCGACGTCCTTGCCGGTGTGGACGTTCTCCCAGTAGTCCTTGCGTGCGGCCGCGTCCTCGGGCCGCACCACGCTGTCCGTCATGGTCACCAATCTACTCCTGTCCGGACATTCCGCGGCCAGCGTCGTGACGCGGCGGTCAGCGGACCGTAAGAACTCGGCAAGCCCCCGACGCAGAGGATCGTCCTACCGTCGACACATGGACGAGGCCAGCTCGGTGATCGGTCGGCAGGACACCCCCGTCGGGGAGGTGGGTGCGCTGGTGGACGGCGGCGACATGGACTGTGGCAGCGGCCTGCTCCTGCTCATCACCCGCGCCATGCGACGGCTCGACGCCGGCGACGTGCTCGCCGTGCGCAGCGCGGAGGTCAGCGTGGTCACCGACCTCCCCGTTTGGGCCGACCTGGTGGGCCACGACGTCGCCGCCCAGGTCGCGGAGAGCGACGCCGGCCCCTGGTGGTTCGGCGTCCGCAAGGCGGGCACCACCCCCGCGCCCACCTCGGTCTTCTCCACCGGCGACCGGACGCCCATCGGCCAGCGGATCTGGGTCTATA
>JAUILS010000250.1 GCA_030432975.1 Actinomycetes bacterium | reverse complement strand
CTGCCGGGTCTCGGTCATCGGGTGGCTGCGGCCGGTGGTCGCCATCGACGAGCGGCACGAGCTGGCGGTGGCGCTGGCCCGCCTCGAGGGCGGCACGCCGGCGCCGGTCGAGCACGACGCCGTCCGCTGGCTCGGGCCCGACGACCTGGACGACGTCGACTGGCTCGAGTCCGACCGCTCGTTCCTGCCCGAGGTGGCGACCTGGCTGTCCCACCACCCGGCCGGGGCGCGGGGCATCTTCTTCGACGAGGACGACGCCCGGACCGCGGCCCGGAGCCTGGAGGCCGACGGCTACGCCGCCCGGATCGTGCGCGAGCGGCTGGCCGGCGAGGACGACGACGAGGACCACCCGTGGGCGGTGCTCTCCGACGCGCCGGTGCTGCTGCTGGAGATGGTCGTCGACCGCTGCGACGACGCCTGGCTCGACGTCGAGGAGCCTCCGTCGGCGCCGGCCGCCGAACCACCGCCGCTCCCGAGCGCCCCGCGGCGCGGCCGCTCCTGACCGGCCCCAGCCGGTGTCGGGGGTGCTCTCTAGGATCGCCGCATGAGCTCGCTCCCCGAGCAGCGGCTGCTGCTGGTCCACGCCCATCCCGACGACGAGTCGATCAACCAGGGCGCCACCATGGCGAAGTACGTCGCCGAGGGCCGCGGCGTCACCCTGGTCACCTGCACCGCCGGCGAGATGGGCGAGGTGCTGGTGCCCGACCTGCAGCACCTCGCCTTCGAGAAGGACGGCGGGCTGGCCGACCAGCGGCGCCAGGAGCTGGCGGCGGCCATGAAGGCGCTCGGCGTCACCGACCACCGCTTCCTCGGCGGCTTCGGCTGCTACCACGACTCGGGCATGGCCTGGCACGAGGACGGCCACGCCGTCCCGGCCGAGTTCGTGCCCGACAACGCCTTCTGGAACGCCGACCTCACCGAGGCCGCCGACCACCTGGTCGCCGTCATCCGCGAGGTGCGTCCGCAGGTGCTGGTGACCTACGACGAGTTCGGCGGCTACGGCCACCCCGACCACATCCAGGCACATCGGGTGGCGATGTACGCCGCGCTGCTCGCGGCAGCGCCGTCCTACCGCCGCGACCTCGGGGAGGCCTGGGACATCGCGAAGATCTACTGGGGGGCGATGTCGGAGAGCCGGATGCGCGCCGGGCTGCGCGCGCTCCGCGACGCGGGCGACACCACGACCTTCGAGGGGATGGACCCCGAGGGGCCGCTGCCGCGCTTCGTGGTGTCCGACGACGACCTCACCACGATGGTCGACGCGCTCGACCACGTCGACCGCAAGATGGCCGCGCTGGCGGCGCACGCCACCCAGATCACCCTCGACGGCCCGTTCTTCGCGCTCTCCAACAACCTCGGCGACGCCGTGTGGGGCCAGGAGTTCTTCCGGCTGGTGAAGGGCACGGTGGGGCCGGTGGACGACGACGGGTGGGAGGCCGACCTCTTCGCGGGCCTCTGACCCGGATCCGCAGGTAAGCCCTGAGTCCTTCGGGGTGTGAACGCAACAGATGCCTTTCAGATCGGCAAGATCGTGGTTGTTGAGGCCGTTGATCGCGTCGAGTGAAAGGCACCTGTCGGGTGACGAGATTACGTGGTGGGCGTCGGAGTCGTCAGCAGGTCCGGATCGGTGAGTCGGACCCCACGTTGACCGGGGCTGCGGGAATGCTCGCGGTGACCGAGCTGGTCGACCGGCTCGGGATTGTGGCCGCCCTCGACACGACGGTTGGTCCGATCAAACAGCGGGCTCGTGGGTTGTCCGCGGGTGAGTTCTTGGTCGGGCTCGCCTCGGCACAGATGGCCGGCGCGGAGTACCTCGTCGGCTTGGATCGCCGTCGCGCTGACACGGCCGGTGCGCTGCTGTCGCCGGTGTCGACAGCACCCTCGACCACCGCGGCCACGCTGGCCAAGCGATTCGACCCCACGGCGTGGCACGCAGTCGAAGCAGCTATCGGGCAGATCGGCAGCCGGGTTCTTGGGCACCTCGATGAGCAGCGGCAGGCCGCGTTGCTGGCCTCGCCCACGGTGGACATCGATGCCACCGAAGTCGAGGTCTACGGATCGAGGAAGCAGGGGATCGCCTACAACTACAAGGGCCAACGATCCGGGCGCCCACATCTGGCGACCTGGGCCGAAGCCGGGATCGTGCTGGCCGCCGACCTGCTGCCCGGGGACACCGACCCTCGCGCGGGGGTCGTCGACCTGCTCGGGCGGGCCCTGGCCGGACTGGGCGCCGCCGCGCCGGGTCACGGACGGGTCAGGGTCCGTGGCGACATCGGCTACTTCACCAAGGACCTCGCCCAAGCAGTAGTCGAGGCCGGCTGCGACTTCGCGATCGGCGCGAACCGCAACCCCGCGACCTGGCGTGCCGCCGCGGCGGTCCCCGAAGAGGCCTGGAACGACACAGTGGGGATGAAGGGCGCTCAGGTCGCGGTCGCCGACTACGCCCCTGGCGGCTGGCCCGCGGGCACCCGCTGCCTGATCCGCCGGGTCCGCCACGACGCGGTGGCCATCTCGGCCGACCCCAGGGCACGGCGCCGCAAGACCATCCCCGCCGAACAGTTGGCGTTGGCCCTGGAAGGCGACGTCGAGCAGGTGTGGGCCTACTCGTTCATCGTGACCAACCTCGACATCACCACCCCGGCCAAGGCCGCGGCCGTCGAGTCTTGGTACCGACACCGCACCGACATCGAGGACCGGATCCGCGACGCCAAGCACGGCGCCGCGCTGCGGCACCTGCCCTCCGGCGACCCGACCGTGAACACCGCCTGGATGTGGGGTGCGCTGCTCGCGGTCAACCTATCGGCCTGGCTCCACGAGCTCGGCGGCCTCGACGACGGTGACGGCTACGGCCGCGCCCACCTCACCAGGCTCCGCCGCGAGCTGATCTGCATCCCGGGCCGCGTCATCCACCACGCCAGACAGATCACCCTCCGGCTACCACCCGGCATCACGATCCTCGCCGAAGTCCTCGCCCGGCTGCGTGCGATACCCGCGGTCGCGTAGCCCGCGACGTTACCCCCCTCGAACCGCTCAACTCCTCCTCCGACCGCTGGCCCACAGCACCCGGCACAGGAGAGAGCGTGCTAACCAACCTGACCTACCTCATCGCAGGGACCATCGCCCTGATGGTTGTGGCGACCCACGCCCCGACACGTGCGGTGATCCCAGCCGCCATCGCTCTCGCGATCGTTCTGGCCACCGTCGCGACGCTCTCGCAGGGACCAGACGCACTCATCCGCGTCATCGACGCGCTAACACGCCTACTCCACGGGAGTCCCAGCGGCTAACTGCGAGATCGGGTCAGAGGGGGAAGGCGGAGACCTGGGAGCCGGTCCACAGGAGGACGCGGCCGTCGGCGAGAGGGACCAGCCGGACCCGGGTGACGTCGCGGCCGGCCTCGACCGGGACGGTCCGGGTGTCCAGCCGGTCGCCGTCGACCGTCGCGACGACCACCGAGCCGACGCCGGTGCGCCAGTCGGAGAGCACGGTCAGCGCCGTCTCGCGGTCCGGCAGCCAGGTGAACTGCCGCGGGTCCTGGCCGGCCATCGCCGCCGTCGCGCGGCCGAAGCCGACCACGTCGACCCGCCGCGGCGCGGTCAGGTCGGCCACGTCGAAGAGCGCGAGCTGCGCTCCCCGGACCCGGCCCTGGAGGGAGGCGTCCTGGCCGACGCCGAGCAGCCGCTCGCCGCCGATCGGGTGGAGGTACTCCGAGAAGCCGGGGATCTTCAGCTCGCCCAGCAGCCGGGGTGCCGCGGGGTCGGTGAGGTCGACGGCGTACAGCGGGTCGATCTGGCGGAACGTCACCAGCACGGCCAGGTCGTCGAACCATCGCACCGACGTGATCTGCTCGCCCACGCCGAGGGCGTCGACGCGGCCGATCTCGACCAGCGAGTCACCGCGCTCGGCGAAGGTCACCACAGAGTTGAAGTTGCCGGTCTCGACCGTGGGGCCCACGGCCAGCCGCAGCGTGCCGTCCACCGCGTCCATCGCCCACCGGTCGGCGACCTGGCCCTCCACCTCGCCGGCGGCGAGGTAGTCGGTCGCCAGGCCGTCGAGGGCGAACGCGTAGAGCCGGGTGACCCCCTCGTCCACCGGCGCCACCCGGGTGCTCGGCACCGCGTCGACGATCCCGGGCTCCACCAGCTCGGGCTCCACCAGGCCGGGCTCGACCAGCTCGGGCTCCACCAGCTCGGGCTCCACCCAGCCGGCATCGGGCCGAACCACCCGAACATCCACGGGCTGCTGGCGAGGTAGAGCCGGTCGCGGGAGAGGTACGCCGTCTGCGCGTCGCCGACGACCGCGGTGGTGTCGGCGCCGGCCGGGTCGTCGGCACGGAACGCCACGACGGTCAGGGTGCCGAGGGCGGCGCCGTCGCGCGGCAGAGCGACGTCGGAGCAGGCCAGGGCCGCCTCCGCGGCGGACGGGTCGGCCTCGCCGTCGCGCACGGTCGGCAACCAGTCGTCGACCGTCGTGTCCCGGACGACCTGGCGGTTGTGCTGCAGGGCCTCC
>JAUILS010000249.1 GCA_030432975.1 Actinomycetes bacterium | reverse complement strand
AGCAGCTGGCTGCCGTCCCCCTCGAGCGCCGCCCGCAGGGCCGTGGAGAGCGCGAACCACGACGAGCGGTTGTAGAGCGGGAGCACGATGCCGTAGAACGCGTTGCCCACCCGCAGCTCGCGTCCGTCGCCCGCGGGCAGCGGCTGCCGTTCGACGTCCGCCAGCAGGTCGGCGATCCGCTGCTGCCCCTCGGCCACCGTGTCACCGAGGAAGCACGAGTCGGTGCTCTCGACGCAGTTGGCGAGGTAGGCGTCGAGGGCGGTCTGGAAGCCGCGTGCCTGGCCGAGGGAGGTCTCCTCCAGGCCCAGCGTGGGGTCGAGGGCGCCGTCGAGCACCATCCGGCCCACCCGGTCGGGGAAGAGGTCCGCATAGGTCGCGCCCAGCTTGGTGCCGTAGGAGGCTCCGAAGTAGACCATCGTGCTCTCGCCCAGCGCCGCACGCAGCACGTCCATGTCGCGGGCGGCCTCGACCGTCGAGACGTGGGCGGCGACGTCGCCCGACCGGCTCGCGCAGCCGGCGCCGAAGCCGCGCACCGTGCGCATGAAGTCGCGCACCTCCGCAGGCGTGTCGGGGTCGGGGTCCTCGGCGACGTAGGCGTCGAGCTCACCGTCGGTGAGGCAGTCGACCGGGCTGCTCCGCCCCGCCCCGCGCGGGTCGAAGCCCACCAGGTCGAAGCGCTCCACCAGCTCGCGGCCGAAGAACGACCCCGCGCCGGCGGCGTACGACGTGCCGGGGGCGCCGGGGCCGCCCGGGTTGACCACGAGCGAGCCCAGCCGGTCGCGCGGGACGGAGGCGGGATGGCGCAGCAGCGCCAGCTGGATCGTCTCGCCGGCCGGGTCGGTGTAGTCGAGCGGCACCTCCAGCGTGGCGCACTCGTTGCCGTCGTCGCAGGGCTCCCAGGCGACCGTCTGGTCGTAGAACCGGGCGAGGTCGGCCGCCGGCGGCGTCGTGGTCTGCGCGTCGGGCGAGGAGGTGATGCCGGGCCGGGCCTCCGGCACCAGCAGGCCGCTGCGCACGACCAGGATGGTGGCGGCGACGCCCGCGCTGACGGCGACCAGGCCGAGCACGACCAGGCCGGCTATCCAGCGCCGCATCAGGCGGTTCTCCGGGCCACGCGCAGCGCCAGCATCATCGACTCGAGAGCCAGCATCGGCGGCACGTTGAACTCCAGCATCTGCTCGCGCGCCGCGAAGATCGCGTCGATCCGGCGCAGGTGGCCCTCGGGGGTGGAGACCCGGGTGAGCTCGGCGATGTCGCCCCGCTGCTCCTCGTTGACCAGCGTGCCGCGGGCCCCGGCCGCGAGCGCGATGGCGTCGCGGTAGACCGAGGCGAGGTCCATCAGGCCCCGGTCGACGACGTCGAGGTGGCGACGCTTGGCGCGGGTCTTCTGCGCCTTCTGCAGGGCGGCGAGGGCGGGGGCGTACTCGCGGGGCTTGCGGCCGCGCTCGGCCACGCCGTAGGCGGTGTCGAGGTCGGCCTTCTCCCGGGCGTCGAGGTCGCTGGTGATCGCCTCGGCCTCCTCCTGCGTGGCCTCGTGCAGGTTGGTCGCCGCCGTCATGCAGGCGCCCAGCGACGTCAGCCGGATCGGCAGCGAGACGACCTCGCGGCGGCGGTTGCGGGTCGCCTCGTCGCGGGCCAGCGCCCGGGCCCGCCCGATGTGGCCCTGGCTGGCGCGGGCGGCGTAGGCCGCGCGCGCGGTGTCGACCCCGTCGTGCCGGACGAGGTAGGCCGCCACCTCGTCGGTCGTCGGCGTGGTCAGCCCCATCAGCCGGCAGCGGGAGCGGATGGTCGGCAGCACGTCCTCGACCGTCGGGGCGCAGAGGACCCACACGGTGTGGCCGGTCGGCTCCTCGATCGCCTTGAGCAGCGCGTTGAAGGCCTGGTCGGTCAGCCGGTCGGCGTCCTCGACGACGAGCACCTGGAAGCCCGAGCCGCTCGGCGCCAGCGCCGAGCGGCGGACCAGGTCGCGCACCTCGTCGACGCCGATCGACAGCTTGTCGGTCGCCACCCGGGTGATGTCGGGGTGCGAGCCGGCGAGCGCCGTCCGGCAGGCGTGGCAGTCGCCGCAGCCCTGGTCGGGGCACTGGAGGGCGGCGGCGAAGGCGACGGCGGCGTTGGAGCGACCGGACCCCGGCGGGCCGGTGACCAGCCAGGCGTGGGTCATGCCGGTGCCGCCGGCGGCGGCGCGCAGCACCTCGGCCGCGGCCCGCTGGCCGACGAGGGTGTCCCACACGTTCACGGCCGCGCCCCCGAGTCCCGGTCGCCCGGCGCCACCCGCCGGGCCTGCCCGAGCAACGGTACGACGCGCTGCCGCACCGCCGCCGCGATCTCCTCGGCGGGGAGCCTCGCGTCGAGGACGAGGTAGCGGCCGGGCGCCTCCGCGGCCATCCGCAGGAACGCCTCGCGGACCCGTTGGTGGAACTCCACCGACTCGCCCTCGATCCGGTCGCGCTCCTCGAAGCGGCCGAGGCCGTGTGCCGGCTCGAGGTCGAGCAGCACGGTCAGCTGGGGGCGGAGGTCGTGGGTCGCCCAGCGGGCCACGACGGCGACCTCGTCCTCGGTGAGGTCACGGCCGGCCCCCTGGTAGGCCAGCGTGGAGTCGACGTAGCGGTCGGTCACCACGACCTCACCGCGGGCCAGGGCCGGGAGCACGACGGCGTCGACGTGCTCGGCCTTGTCGGCGGCATAGAGCAGCGCCTCGGTGCGATGGGAGAGCTCGCCGGTCGCCGGGTCGAGGACGATCCCGCGGAGCTGGCGGCCCACCTCGGTGTCGCCGGGCTCGAACGTCAGCAGGACGGCGTACCCCTGCTGCTCGAGCCAGTCGCGCAGCAGCCGCGCCTGCGTGGACTTGCCGGCCCCCTCGCCGCCCTCGAAGCACACGAAGACCCCGGCGGTGCTCAGCACACCCGGTCCGCCGTCGGCGGCGGGGGCGAGGGGTATCTGCTCGGACAGGGCTGGCTCTTCCTGTGACGGAGTGAGGTGGACCACCGCGGTCCGCTCGGGACGACGGTACGAGGTGCCGCCCCCCGGCGCCACGGCGGGCCCGTCCGCGGCGGAGGGGACACCGGCCGACCGGTCTGGACCAGCACGGTCATCCGGCCGTCATCCAACCGTCATGGAAAAGAATCCGACCTGACCATCCCACTCCGCAGGATTCGCGGGTACGTTGAGAGTGACGCGTGAAGGGGAAGTCACGCGGCAAGGACATGGGGTCAGGACCATCGCCCCGCCGGTGCGACGGCGGTGGCCGTGGCCCTACGGGGAGCGTTGCCATGACCGAGCTGGGGCCGGTCGGCGCACCAGAGGGGCGCCGGCACTCCTGGGTCGCGCGCGCCGTCACGACGGTCCCCCTCCTCGCCATGACCGCCGGCTGGACCCTCGTCCTGGGGGACCGGGCCGACGCCCCGCCCGCGACGATGATCGCCACCGCGGCCGCCCCGGCCGCGGTGCAGCCGGGCGAGCCCAGCCTCCCCGAGGCAGTGACCGCTCCCGTCACCGACACGCCCGGCAGCACCCAGACCGACCCCGACTCCGACCTCGCCCGCACCGCCAGCGCCGCTGACATCCCCGACGCCGCCCTCGCGGCCTACCAGCGCGCCGCCACCGTCATCAACGCCACCGACCGCGGCTGTCACCTTCCCTGGGAGCTGCTGGCCGGCATCGGCCGCGTGGAGTCCAACCACGGCAGGTTCGGCGGCAGCCAGCTCGACGCGTCCGGCGTCGCCTCCCCCGCCATCCTCGGCATCGCCCTCGACGGCACCCGCAACACCGCGGTCATCGCGGACACCGACCAGGGCGAGCTCGACGGAGACCCCACCTACGACCGCGCGGTCGGCCCGATGCAGTTCATCCCGTCCACCTGGACCTACGTCGGCGTCGACGCCGACGGCGACGGCATCCGCAACCCGCAGGACATCGACGACGCGGCCCTGGCGGCGGCGGTCTACCTCTGCGTCGGAGACCAGGACCTGTCCACCGTCGCCGGCCAGCGCTCCGCGGTCTACCGCTACAACCACAGCCAGTCCTACGTCGACCTGGTGCTGCGCATTGCCAAGGCCTACACCACCGGCGACTACTCCACCGTGCCGCCGGGCACGGTCACCAGCCTCCCCACCACCACGCAGACCCGTCCCACGGAGCAGGTCGTTCCCCCGGCCGCTCCGCCCGCCTCCCAGCCGCCGAAGCAGCCCCACGCCGAGCAGGTCACCCCCGACCCCCAGGGCACCGAGGAGCCTCCGCCTCCGACGTTCGACCCCGTCATCGAGCACGAGCCGTGGCCCGACGCCGACCCCAGCGACGAGCCCGACCCGACCACCGAGCCGGAGGAGCCGTCCCCCAGCGACGAGCCCACCCCCGGCGACGAGACCCCCGGCGACGAGACTCCCGGCGACCAGGCCGAGGGCGACCAGGCACCCGGCGACGCCGAAGGCGATGACGCCGAGGGCGACGAGCCCAGCCCGTCGGAGGAGCCCAGCCCCGACGGCGACCCGGCTCCCGGCGCCCCGCTCCCCGCGCCGGTCACGCCCGCGTCGGCCGCGGCGCTCTGCCTGGAGGCCGGCTAC
>JAUILS010000248.1 GCA_030432975.1 Actinomycetes bacterium | reverse complement strand
ACGGGACCACGGCCGACGTCTGGACCGAGGACCTGCGGCTCGAGGGCGCCGAGGCGGTGGCGACGTACGCCGACGGGCCGGCCGCGGGCAAGCCCGCCGTCACCCGGCGCGATCTCGGGGACGGCGCCGCCTGGTACGTCGCCACGCGGACGTCCCCGCAGGGCACGCAGGCGCTGGTCGACCGGTGGCTGGCCGAGGCCGGCGTCGAGCCGGTGGCGGCGACGTCGCCCGGCGTCGAGGTGGTCCGCCGCCGGGCGGACGACGGGCGCAGCTGGGTCTTCGTCATCAACCACACCGAGGACGAGCGGACCGTGGGGCTGGCGGGCACGGACCTGCTCGGCCATGCTGAGGCGGGCGCCGGGGGCCTCGTGGTCCCCGCGGGCGCCGTCGCCGTCGTGAGGGAGGACTGATGCTCGCCGCCCAACGCCGCGCGCACATCCTGGCCGAGCTCGAACGCGACGGCATCGTGCGGGTGAGCGGTCTGGTGGGTCTGCTGGGCGTCTCCGACATGACGGTGCGGCGCGACCTGACGGCGCTGGAGCGGCAGGGGATCGTCGAGAAGGTGCACGGCGGGGCGATGCTGCGGGCGGAGCCGGCCACCTCCGAGCCGGGCTTCGAGGCGAAGTCGGCGCGGCGGCTCAGCGAGAAGGAGGCGATCGCCGCGCGGGCGGCCGACCTCGTCGCCCCCGGGTCGGCCATCGCCATCTCGGCCGGCACCACCACCCACCACTTCGCCCGCCACCTGGTCGACATCCCGGGCCTGACCGTGGTGACCAACTCGGTCTGGGTGGCCGACGTGCTGCACCGGTCGGCCACCGACACGGTGTCGGTGCTGCTGACCGGCGGGCTCAGGACGCCGTCCGACGCGCTGGTCGGCCCGCTGGCCATCGCGGCGCTGCGGTCGCTGCACCTCGACGCGGCGTTCCTCGGCGTGCACGGCATGGACGGCCAGGCGGGATTCAGCACGCCCAACCTGCTCGAGGCCGAGACCAACCGCGCGATGATCCGCAGCGCCCGGCGGCTGGTGGTGCTCTCCGACTCGACCAAGTGGGGCGTCGTCGGCCTCTCCTCGATGGCCGACCTCAGCGAGGCCTCCGTCGTCGTCACCGACACCGGCCTCTCGCCGCAGGCCCGGCAGACGCTCGGCGACGCCGTCGGCGAGCTGGTGCTGGTGCAGCCCTGAGCGCCGGCCCCAGCGCCCGTGGCGCGAACGCCCGCGCCGTGTGGCGGGCCATGGTTCGATGGAGGACATGAGCACGCCCGAGGGAGAGCGCAACGCCCGCCCGCGCCAGGTCACCACGGCCGCGTGGCTGATCATGGGCGGCTCGCTGCTGCTGGTGCTCGCGGCGTTCCAGACCGTCTCGGGGCTGCACACCCTGGAGACCCGGGAGTCCATCGAGCGGCTCCTCTCCGAGCAGCCCCTGGCCGGCACCGGGCTCGACCTCGAGTCGGTGCGCTCGGTGCTCCACGTCGCCGCCCTCGTGCTCGGCGGCTGCGCCACGGCGACGGCGATCCTGGGCTACCAGGTGCTGCGCCGCGACCGGAACGCCCGGATCGCGCTCTCGGTGCTCGCCGTCCCACTGGTGGTCGCCGGCATGACCAGCGACCCGTTCATCGCCCCGATGGTCGGCGCCGCCATCGCCATGCTGTGGGTGCAGCCGGCGCGGGAGTGGTTCGCCCGGCGCTAGGCGTGCAGGTCGGCGTCGCGGAGCCGGCGTACGCCGTCGGCGATGACGGCCTCCTCCTTGCAGAACGCCCAGCGCACGAGGTGCCGGCCCTCCTCCTGGTCGTCGTAGAACGCCTGGGCGGGGATGGCGACCACGCCGGCCCGCTCGGGCAGCGCGAGGCAGAACGCGCGGCCGTCGGGCCAGCCCAGGTGGCCGACGTCGGTGAGCGTGAAGTAGGTGCCCTCGCTGCGGCGGGCGGGGAGGCCGGCGGCGTCGAGTCCCTCGAGCAACAGGTCGCGGCGTCGCTCCATGTCGGCGGCCAGCGCGCGCGGCCAGTCCTGCTCGTGGTCGAGGGCGTGGGCGACCGCGGGCTGGAGCGGCCCGCCGGAGGTGAAGCTCATCCACTGCTTGGCGTCGAGCACGCCGCCGACCAGGTCGGCCGGTCCGGTCGCCCAGCCGACCTTCCACCCGGTCATGGAGTAGGACTTGCCGACGCTCGAGAGCGTCAGCGTCCGCTCGGACATGCCGGGCAGCGTCGCCATCGGCAGGTGCGGCCGGCCGTCGAAGGTGAGGTGCTCGTAGACCTCGTCGGTGATCACGGTCAGGTCGTGCTCGACCGCGATCTCCGCCAGCCCGGTCAGCTCCTCCTCGGTGAGCACCGTGCCGGTCGGATTGTGCGGGGTGTTGACCAGCAGGAAGCGGGTCCGCGGGGTCACCGCGGCGCGGACGGCGTCCAGGTCGAGGCGGTACGCCGGCGCGCGCAGCGTGACCGGCCGGCGGCGGGCGCCGGCCATCTGGAGCATCGCCACGTAGGAGTCGTAGTAGGGCTCCAGCACCACGACCTCGTCGCCCGGGTCGACGAGCCCCAGGATCGCGGCCGCGATGGCCTCCGTGCAGCCGGTCGTCACCACCACCTGGGTGTCGGGGTCGAGGTCGAGACCGTAGTGCCGCTGCTGGTGGCGCGCGATGGCCTCGCGCAGCGGCGGGATGCCGATGCCGGGCGGGTACTGGTTGGCGCCGCCCCGCAGCGCGTCGACGGCGGCGGCCACCATCGACGCGGGGCCGTCGACGTCGGGGAAGCCCTGCCCGAGGTTGATCGCGCCGGTCCGCACCGCGAGTGCGGACATCTCTGAGAAGATCGTGGGTGGGATGCCGCGGAGTCGCTCGGCCCTCGGGCGTTCGCGCTGGGCTCGCTCGGCTCGCATGCGGCCCACCGTAACGGGAGGAACCATCGTCGTGCCGACACAGGAGCAGGCCCCGCCGGAGACGCCGGAGGCCGCGCCCGGGTCCCGGCGCACGCCCTGGCAGCGGGCGTCGCTCGCGCTGGGGCTGGTGCTCGTCGTCGGCGGTCTGGGGCTGCTCGGCTGGGTCGGCTGGGAGATGTACGGCACCAACTGGGTGTCGGAGCGCAAGCAGGCCGAGGCCGTCGACGAGCTCACCGTGGCATGGGAGGAGGGCCAGACGCTGACCCGCGTCGACGGCGGCACGGTCACCGCGGTGGTGCGGATCCCGCGGTTCGGCGACGACTACGAGATCCCGCTGCTGCAGGGCACCAGCGACGAGGCGCTCGCCTCCGGCTTCGGCCAGTACGACGAGTCCGCGGCGCCCGGCGCCCGAGGCAACTTCTCCCTCGCCGGTCACCGGATCACCCACGGCGAGCCGCTCCGCCGGATGCCCGAGCTGCAGCCGGGCGACGAGGTGGTCGTCGAGACCGCGGAGGCGACGTACACCTACGTCCTCGACACCGGCGGCGACGACCTCGAGGTGACCTTCACCGACGTGTGGGTGCTCGACGAGCGGCCGGAGAACCCCGACGGCGGCGTCCAGCCGCCCGCGGACGCCGGCCGCCGGCTGCTCACCCTCACCACCTGCTCGGAGCTGTTCCACACCGACGACCGGCTGATCGCCTTCGGCCACCTCGTCGACACCACCCCCCGCCCCTGACCCCGAAACGGCACCAAGGTTGCTCGCGACGGCACTCCTGCGCCCCGAGACGGCACTCCGGCACCTCGAGACGGCACTCCTGCCCCCCGAGACGGCACTCCCGCTCGCTAGGCTGCGCGCCATGACCGACGCCGCCCTCGCCCGCGACATCGACGCCACCTGCCGGCTCACCGGCGAGTTCACGCTGCGCTCCGGTCAGCAGGCGACGGAGTACTTCGACAAGTACCTCTTCGAGGCCGAGCCCGCCATGCTGGCGCGGGTGGTGGAGGAGATGGTCGAGCTGGTGCCCGCCGGCACCGAGCTCCTCGGCGGGCTCGAGCTCGGCGGGGTCCCGATCGCCACGGTCCTGTCGGCCCGCACCGGCCTGCCGGCGCTCTTCGTGCGCAAGAAGGCCAAGGACTACGGCACCTGCAAGCTCGCCGAGGGGCGCGACGTGGCCGGCCGTCGGGTGACGCTGGTCGAGGACGTGATCACGACCGGCGGAGCGGTCCGCGACGCCACCCGCGCACTGCGGGAGGCGGGGGCCGTCGTCGAGGTGGTCGTCTGCGCGATCGACCGCTCGCCCGAGGGCGAGAACCCGCTGGCCGACGTCGGGCTCGAGGTCCGTCCGGTGCTCACCAAGGCCCAGCTGGACGCCGCCCGCGGCTGACCGCTCAGGCCTGGGCCGCGGCCGCCTTGCGGCGATGCCGCCACCACTCGAACATCAGCGGCAGCAGCGAGAAGGCGACGATCACGATGGCGATGGCGTCGATGTTGTCGCGCAGGAACGCGATGTTGCCGAGGAAGTAGCCGAGCAGCGTGATCGAGAGCACCCAGAGCACGGCCCCGAGGAAGCTCCAGAACCAGAACCGCTCGCGGCGCATCACGGTCACGCCGGCGACGACGGTGACATAGGTGCGCACGAACGGGACGAAGCGCCCCAGCACCAACGCGCGACCGCCGTGGCGGATGA
>JAUILS010000017.1 GCA_030432975.1 Actinomycetes bacterium | reverse complement strand
GACCACCGGGGCGACGGATCGCCGATGCGCACCGCCAGCGTCGACGAGGCGATCGACCGGGGCGCCGACTACTCCACGATGGCGCTGATCCGGGCCTCCGGCGAGAGCGGCGCCGACGCGCTCGACGACTCGCTCCCCGACCCGCACACCTCGCCGTTCCTGGGAGACCCGGCGTACCTCGAGGACGGCTACTTCCGCTGGGGCGTCCGCGTCGACGACCTCGGCCTGCAGCAGATGAAGGACCTCTGGGCCGACCCGGCCGCCGCGCCGACGCTGACCTGGTGGGCCAACGTGGTCACCGACGGCGGTCACCACGGCGGCGGCCCGCGCTCGGCGATGGCGCGCGACTCGCTGCGGCAGGCCGACGCGCGGCTGTCGGTGTTCCTCGACCACCTCGAGGGCCTGGGCGTGCTCGACGACGTGACGGTCCTGCTGACAGCCGACCACGGCTTCGAGGGGTCCGACCCCGCGTGCACCGGCTCGTGGAAGCCCGCCCTCGACGCCCTCGGCCTCCCCTACCGCGACGAGGGCCCCGGGCTGGTCTACCTGCTCTGACCCGATCGCTCAGACGGGGTGGCAGTCGTCGCCGCAGGCGGTGGGCGAGGCGACCGGGCTGCCGGCAGGCGTCCCGGCAGGGACGACGCTCGCGGGTGGCGGCGGACCGTCGCTGTGCGCCGCCGGGCGGTGCAGCACGGCGCCGCTCGGCACGACGCGTACGTCGTCGCCCGCGACCTCGGCGGTGCCGTCGACGAGCAGCGTGAATCCGTGGTGGGCGGTGGGCGGGAAGGCCAGCGTGACCTGGGGGTTGCCGGCGACGTTGGCCAGGCTCCCCCGGCCGGGCCCGCCGACCACCAGCTGCGCGCCGACGACCGCCGGCTCCACCGTGACCACCTTGACCCGCCCGTCGCCCGAGGCCGTCATCAGATAGCCCGGGCCGAAGCCCTCCAGCACCTCGGCCAGCCGGTCCACGGTCACGGGGATGCTCATGCCGCCACCCTACGTCCGCGCCGATCGGGGGTAGTTGACTGCAGATCTGCTGCTCCCACCGGCGTGTCTCGACAGATTCGCAGTCAACTACCGTCGGCCGGCAGGTCGACCCAGCGCTCGCCCACCAGCTCCGGGGACGCCGCGCCGGCGGTCAGCTCGGCCAGCATCGCCTGCACCGAGGGGAGGTCGGCGGCGGGGGCCGCGAGCAGCAGCGTCGCCCGGTCGGCGTACGCCACGTCGAGGACGGACACCCCACGGCCCCGCAGCGCGCTCTCCACCCGACCGGCGTCGGCGTGCGACAGCGTCACCGCCAGCTCCTGCCGCCGCTCCCGCACGAGTACGCCGGCCTCGGCGGCCGCCGCGCGGACCGCGTCGCCGTAGGCCCGGACCAGCCCCCCGGCGCCCAGCAGCACCCCGCCGAACCATCGCGTCACCACGGCCACGACGTCGGTCAGCCCGGCGCCGACGAGCACCTCGAGCATCGGAGCGCCCGCCGTGCCGGCCGGCTCCCCGTCGTCGCTGGACCGCTGCACCTCGCCCGACGGTCCGACCACGAAAGCCGAGCAGTGGTGCCGCGCGTCCCAGTGGACCCGACGCTCCTCCTCGACGACCGCCCGCGCCGCCGCCTCGTCGGCCACCCGCTCGAGGCGACAGCGGAAGCGCGACCGCTTCACCTCGACCTCGGCGACCGCCGCCCGCGCCACCGTGCGGTAGCGCTCACCAGACACCGACGACCTGCCCGCCGATCCGCACCACGAAGGCCAGCACCACGGCCATGAAGAAGCCCCGCACGAACCCCGAGCCGCGGGCGACCGCCATCCGCGCGCCGACGTAGCCACCGACGAGGTTGGCCGCGCCCATCGCCAGCCCGATGCCCCACAGCACGGCCCCCTGGGGGACGAAGATGCACAGCGCCGCCAGGTTGGTCGCCCAGTTGGCCAGCCGCGCCTTGGCGGAGCCCTCGACGAAGGAGTAGCCCATCAGCCCGACCAGCGCGATCACGAAGAACGACCCGGTGCCCGGCCCGAGCGCGCCGTCATAGAAGCCGATCACCGCCCCGGTCGCCATCGCCGCCCCCAGATGCTGCCGCCCCTGGAAGCGCAGCGCGGTCTCCTCCCCCAGGCTCGGCCGCAGCACCACGACCGCGCCGACCACGACCAGCGCCACCAGCACGATCGGCTCGAAGGCCTCGCGGGGGATCCGGCTCGCGACCGCCGCGCCGGCGAGCGAGCCGAGGAACGCGAGCGCCATCAGCGGCCCGAAGGTGCGCGGGTCGGGGCGCACCCGGCGGTAGTAGGTCGCCGCGGCCACCGACGTGCCGCAGATCGACGCGATCTTGTTGGTGGCCAGGATCTGCACCGGCGCCGCGCCCGGCAGCCACACCACCAGGGCCGGCAGCTGGATCAGCCCGCCGCCGCCCACGACGGCATCGAGGAACCCGGCCAGGAGAGCGGCGAGCACGAGGAGCACCACGGTGCTCGCAGCCACGTCCACCCGTCGATCGTAGAGGCGGCGCCGCACCGTCGGCGGAGCGCCTCCGAGGCGGTGATTTCCGGTCGGGATGTATCCGACGAGCGCCCGCCCCCTCTTCCCCCACGATGCCGGCCAGGGGAGCCGGTGCCCGAGGAGAGGATCTTCCGATGCGTTCCAACCACCGCAAGGCCACCATCGCCGTCGCCGCGGCCGTCGCCGCCGGCTCCGTCGCGCTCGCCGCGCCCGTCACCGCGAAGGGTCTGTTCGACGCCAAGAACGCGCACAAGGTCGACGGCTACCACGCCAAGCAGCTGAGCAAGGTGCAGTACTTCGCCGCGCAGCAGACCTTCGACAACTTCGACACGTGCAGCTACACCACGCTGATGACGCGGAAGTTCGGCGCGCCCACCAAGGGCAAGATCATCCTGGCCGCGCAGGTCAACGCCGCCCGCGACACCAACGACCCCGACGAGGGCAAGCTCACCGTGCGCGTCCTGGTCGACGGGCAGCCCGCCACCGCGCCGGGCTCGACCAACCTGGAGAACGACGGCACCCTGGACTTCGCCGCCACCACCATCGGTGGCGCCAAGGTCACCAAGGGCAAGCGCACGCTCGAGCTCCAGGCGCAGGAGTGCGGCGCCGGCATGGCCTTCATCACCAGCCAGTCGCTGACGGTCAGCTTCTCGCCCAACGGCGGCGTCGCGACGCCTCCGAGCAGCCGCGTCGCCCCCGGCGCCAAGAACAGCTGAGCTCACCACCTCGCCACACTCGGGACGGCCCGGTCGCTTCGTGCGGCCGGGCTGTCCGGCGTTCTGGTGGCGCCGCGGCTCAGCCCTGGGCGAGGAAGGCCAGCAGGTCCTGACGGGTGAGCACCCCGACCGGCTTGCCGTCGTCGTGCACCAGCACGGCGTCGGCGCCCTCGAGCGTGGCGACGGCGGCCCGGGCCGGCTCGTTGGCGCCGATCGTGGGCAGCGGGTCGGACATGTGCTGCTCGACGCTGTCGGTCAGCCGGGCGTCGCCGGCGAAGAGCGCGTCCAGCAGCGCCCGCTCGGAGACAGACCCGGCCACCTCCGCCGCCACGATCGGCGGCTCCGCGCGGACCACGGGCATCTGGGACACGCCGTACTCCTGGAGGATGGCGATCGCCTCGGCGATGGTCTCGTTGGGGTGGGTGTGGATCAGGTCGGGGATGATGCCCGACTTGCCACGCAGCACCTCGCCGACGGTCCGGGTCTCCCCGGCGTCGCTGTCGACGGCGAAGCCGTACTGCGCGAGCCAGGTGTCGCTGAACACCTTGGAGAGGTAGCCCCGGCCCGAGTCGGGCAGCAGCACCACGA
The DNA here is from genome assembly GCA_030432975.1 of Actinomycetes bacterium. Taxonomy (GTDB): domain Bacteria; phylum Actinomycetota; class Actinomycetes; order Propionibacteriales; family Nocardioidaceae; genus Nocardioides. Next base: position 22,072 of record JAUILS010000017.1, on the reverse strand, counting down.
TGACGGCCCGGTCGCCCTCGGGCGTGCCCGCGATCTCGCGCGCCAGCTCCGCCGCGGCGTACGCCGCCATGCCCGAGGATCCGCCCACCAGCAGCGCCTCCTCACGGGCCAGCCGGCGGGTCATCGCGAACGAGTCGGCGTCGGAGACCTCGATGATCCGGTCGGCGATGTCGCGGTCGTAGGTCGTGGGCCAGAAGTCCTCCCCCACGCCCTCGACGAGGTAGGGGCGGCCGGTGCCGCCGGAGTAGACCGAGCCGGCGGGGTCGGCGCCGACGATCTGCACCTGGGGGTTCTGCTCCTTGAGGTAGCGGCCGGTGCCGGTGATCGTGCCGCCGGTGCCGACGCCCGCGACGAAGTGGGTGATCCGTCCCTCGGTCTGCTCCCACAGCTCGGGACCCGTGGTCTCGTAGTGAGAGCGCGGGTTGTGGGGGTTGGAGTACTGGTCGGGCTTCCAGGCGCCCGGCGTCTCGCGGACCAGCCGGTCGCTGACGTTGTAGTAGGAGTCGGGGTGCTCCGGGGCGACCGCCGTCGGGCAGACCACGACCTCGGCGCCGTAGGCCCGCAGGACGTTCTGCTTGTCCTCGCTGACCTTGTCGGGGCAGACGAAGATGCAGCGGTAGCCGCGCTCCTGGGCGACCATCGCCAGGCCGATGCCGGTGTTGCCCGAGGTCGGCTCCACGATCACGCCGCCCGGCTGCAGCTCGCCGGAGGCCTCGGCTGCGTCGATCATCCGGGTGGCGATGCGGTCCTTCACCGAGCCGCCGGGGTTGAGGTACTCCACCTTCGCGAGCACCAGCGGGCCGCGCTCCTCGGTGCCGCAGCCCTCGGGGAGGTCCAGGGAGCGCGAGAGCCGCAGCAGCGGCGTGTGGCCGATGAGGTCCAGGAGCGAGTCGACGTACTGCACGCCCACAACCTAACGGCCTGTGACGTCTCGCAGCGCATCCTCAACGGCATCCGTACAGTGAGGGGCATGGGGAGGGCAGCAGCGGCGCGCAAGCTCGCCTCTGCCGCGGTCTACGGCGGGGGCGGCCTGTCGGCTGCCGGAGCGGCGATCTACGGCCTGCTCCGTGCCGAGGCGTCGCTTGCCCGCAAGACCATCGGCGAGCCGCAGGACGGCCCGCCGCCGGACGCGACCGGGTGGTACGGCCGCGGTCGCCCCGGCCCGGCGATCAAGATCGCGCTGTTCGGCGACTCCAGCGCCGCGGGCTACGGCGTGCACCGGGTCGAGGAGACGCCGGGCGCGCTGCTGGCCTCGGGGGTGGCGGAGGCGGCGGACCGTCGCGTCCACCTGCGGGAGTACGCCGTGGTCGGCGCGCAGTCGTCCCATCTGGGGGCGCAGATCGACCAGGCCCTCAAGACGCCGCCCGACGTGGCGGTGATCTTCGTCGGGGCCAACGACGTGACCCACACGGTGCTGCCATCCGCCTCCGTGCGGCACCTCGGCGAGGGCGTCCGGCGGCTCAAGGAGGCCGGCGCGGCCGTCGTCGTCGGCACCTGCCCCGACCTCGGCACCGTCCAGCCGATCGCCCCGCCGCTGAAGCAGGTGGCCCGGTCGTGGTCGCGACGGCTCGCCGCGGCGCAGACCATCGCCGTCGTCGAGGCGGGCGGCCGGTCGGTGTCGCTGGGCTCGATCCTCGGCCCGGAGTTCGCGGCCGCGCCCGCGATCCTCTTCGGACCCGACCGCTTCCACCCCTCGGCCGACGGCTACCACGCACTGGCCTCCGTGGTGCTGCCCTCGGTGCTGGCGACGCTGGGGCTGCTGCCCGACGAGGAGGTCGAGCGGGCGCACCGGGAGCGGGCCGTGGTGATGCCGGTGGCCAACGCCGCGGTCGAGGCCGTGCGGCACCCGGGCACCGAGCTCGACGGCACCGAGATCAGCGGCGACCAGCGCGGCCTGCGCGGCCGCTGGGTCCGGCTGCGCAACCGGGGTCGCCAGGAGCAGGGCGAGGTCGAGTCGCCCGAGGAGGCCCCCGAAGAGGCCGAGTCGTCCGAGCCGGCCGAGGCGTCGCAGTCGGGTCGCTGACGCGTCGCACGGGGCCAACGGTCGTCGCAGCGGAGCCACGACACGACGGAGCCCCCGGCCCGTCGTACGGGTCCGGGGGCTCCTCGGTCGTTCAGACGCGAGCGGCTGCGCTCAGTCGCCGCGCAGGATCGCCAGGATCCGCAGCAGGTTGGTGTAGATCCAGACCAGGCTGACGGTCAGGCCGAAGGCCGCACGCCACGACTCGCGCTCCGGGAGGCCGGCCGCGATGCCGTTCTCGATGAAGTCGAAGTCGAGGATCAGCATGAAGACACCGAGCGCCAGCCCGATGACGGCGGTGACCAGGCCGAGGCCGCCGGTGCCGAAGAGGCCGGTCTGGATGCCGAACATGCCGAGCACGAACGAGATCAGGCTGACGCCGACCATGCCGAACATGCCGGCGATCACCATGGTGCGAAACCTGCCGCTGACCTTGATGTCGAAGAAGCGGTAGGTGGCGAGCGTGCCCGCCAGCGCGCCGAACGTGCCGAGGACCGCGGTCATCACGATGCCGCCGCCGTACCACGCCTCGAAGGCCTTGCTGAACGCGCCGAGCGCCACGCCCTCGAGAGCGGCGAACGCCAGCACCAGCCCGGGGCTGACGACGCGCTTGAAGGAGTTGACCAGGGACAGGATGAAGGCGCCACCGAAGCCGATGGTCATGGCCGCGCTGAGCTGGCCGATCCTGTCCTGGTCGCCGAGGCCGGCGCCGTAGGTGATGTCGCCGATGTAGAACCACGTCGCCGCGGCGGCGACGATCACCAGCGCCAGCGTCATCGCCGTCTTCTGGACCACCGAGTCGATGGTCATCCGGTCGGTCGCGACGGGCGCGCCGGGGCCGCCGGTGCTCCACGTGGACGGGTCGGTGTAGGGCTGCTGCTGAGGGGCGCCGTAGCCGGGGTAGGCCGCGCCGGAGCCGGGGTAGGTCGGGTTGCCGTGGGCGTTCTGGGCCGTGGCGGTCCCGTTGAACTCCGCGGAGCGGTTGAACACCGGGTTGTTGCTGCGCATCGTGGTCTCCTCCTTGGAGGCCGAGGTCCGCGCCACTCTGGCGACGTACCGAAGGACACCGACTCTACCGGCGTCCTGCCTGCTACAACGATCCGCGGTGCCCCCGTGTTCCCTCCCGGTGTCGATGTCGGCCACACTGCCGGGCATGGGTGAGGACCGCGGAGCGCCGAGCGACGACGCCGCCGGCGACCCCTTCGACGACGGCTGGGACGCCGAGGCGAGGCTCGTCGACGGTCGCTGGGTGGAGCGGACGCCCCGACGGCCCGAGCGCGAGGAGCCGCTGCGCCGGGAGGCGCGGCTGCTGCCGTGGCTGGCCCCCCAGCTGCCGGTCGCCGTGCCGCGTCCCGCCATCGTGCGCGAGGACCCCCTGGTCGTCCGTCACGAGCTGCTCGCGGGCGAGCCCTGGGACGGGCACGGGGTCGGCATCGCCCGCGCCGTCGCCGACGCGGTGCGCTCCCTGCACCGGGTCTCGGCGACCGACGCCCGCCGGGTCGGCGTGCCCGAGCTCACGCCGGACTGGTACGACGACTTCGCCGACGTGGTCCTCCCCCTGGTCGACGAGAGCCTCCGACAGCGAGGCGGCTGGCTGCTGGACCGGGCCGCTGCGCACCCGACGTCGAGCGTCGTGCACGGCGATCTCGGGCCGGCGCACCTGCTGGTGCGCGACGGGCACCTCGGGGGCATCATCGACTGGTCCGACTGCGGCATCGGCGACCCCGCCCTCGACCTGGCGTGGCTGCTGCACGGCGCGCCGCCGGCGACGGCCGAGGTCGTGTCGCGGGGATACGGAGTCAAGCGCGGGCTGCGGGCGCGGGTGCTGGACTGGCACGCGCTGGGCCCGTGGCACCAGGTGCTGCACGGGCTGCGCGAGGAGGACGAGGACCTGTGGCGCGACGGCCTCGTCGGTGTCGAGGAGCGGCTGCGGCTGCTGCCCGACGAGCCGCCGTCACCCGGCCGCTGGGTGCCCCCGCTGGGACTCGAACCCAGACTGCGCCGCTTTTAAGGCGGCTTCCTCTACCGGTTGGGATACAGGGGCCGGCGCGGCCCATCCTCCCAGGCGCGGGCGGCCGGTCAGGCGAGGCCGGCGAGCGCGGCGGCGCGGCCCAGCACGGCGTCGAGCATCGGCTCGGTGAGCCGGCCGGTGAAGGTGTTCTGCTGGCTGGGGTGGTAGCAGCCGAGGAGCGCGACGTCGCGGTCGGCGCCGCTCAGGGTCGCCTCGGCGCCGTGGCCGAACCGCGGACGCGGCCTCGGGACGGCGTACCCGAGGGCCGTGAGGCCGCGTAGGGCCGCGTCCCAGCCGAAGCCACCGAGCGCCACCACGACCTCGACGGTGGGCATCAGGAGGCGGAGCTCCGCGTCGAGCCAGGGCGCGCAGGTGTCGCGCTCAGGGGTGGTCGGCTTGTTGTCGGGCGGCGCGCAGCGGACGGCGGCGACCATCCGGGTGCCGAGCAGGTGCTGGCCGTCGCCCGCGTGCGTGCTGGTGGGCCGCGTGGCGAGGCCGACCCGGTGCAGGCTGGCGAACAGCCAGTCCCCCGACCGGTCGCCGGTGAACACCCGGCCGGTGCGGTTGGCGCCGTGGGCGGCCGGCGCGAGCCCCACGAGCAGCACCCGCGGCTCCGGGTCGCCCCACCCGGGGACCGGTCGCCCCCAGTAGGGCTCGTCGGCGAACGCCGCCCGCTTGGTCGCCGCCACCTCCTCCCGCCAGCGCACCAGGCGCCGGCAGGCGTGGCAGACCGAGATGCGGGCGTCGAGCTCGGAGAGGGGCTGGGATGTTGTTGTTTGGGTCCAGACGTCGGGGTTTCCGGTGGAAATGTTGACGTTTGGGTCCAAACAGCAAGAACCCGCCAGCCGCCGCACACCCGCGGCGGAGCGGGCGACGGGGGTGTCGGGCGAGGCGGGGTCACCCGGCCAGCCGGCGCCGGGCGGCACCGGGCTGTCGAAGTCCCCTCCCGCGGCGGGGTGCGGCCGACCCATCAGCGCGACAGACTCACGACTCGACCAGCGACCAGGCGATCCCGTCGAGGATGTCGCTCTCCGACACCACGAGCCGCTCCACGCCGGTCCGCACCAGCACCCGGTCGAGGATCAGCGCGCCGGCGCCGATGACGTCCTCCCGCCCCGACGCCATGTAGGGCAGCGCCCGCCGCTCGGCGACGGTCATGCCGAGCAGCCGGGCGACGTACTCGCGGACCTCCTGCACCGAAGGCGTGCTCTGGTCGATCGCGTCGCGGTCGTACGCCGGCAGGTCGAGCACGCCGGCCCCGACGGTCGTGACGGTCCCGGCGACGCCGACCACGGTCCCCGCCGCGGCCAGGTCGACCCCGCAGCCGTCGAGCTCGCGCTCGATGTCGGCCACGCAGTCCAGGATCTCGGCGGTCCTGGGCGGGTCGGTGTGCAGGTGCCGCTCGTGGAGTCGCACCGAGCCGATGTCCAGCGACACCCCCGCGGCCGGCCCGCCGGCCCCGGTCCCCGGGCCCAGCACCAGCTCGGTCGACCCGCCGCCGATGTCGACCACCAGCACGGGCGGCTCGACCGGGACGCGCAGGTGGCGGACGGCTCCGTCATAGGACAGCGCCGCCTCCTCGTCGCCCGACAGCACCTCCGGCCGCACCCCGAGCCGGGCCAGCACGCCGTCGGAGAACACCTCGGCGTTGGCGGCGTCGCGGGTCGCCGAGGTGGCGCAGAAGCGGATCGCGGTCACGTCGTGGGCGGCGATCAGGGCGGCGTACTCGTCGAGGCAGGCGAACGCCCGGGCCAGCGCCTCCTCGGCCAGCTCGCCGGTGGTGTCCACCCCCTGCCCGAGCCGCACCGTGCGCGACTCGCGCACCGCGACCGACGGCAGGTCGCCGACCAGCAGCTTGATGGTGTTGGTGCCGCAGTCGACGGCGGCGATCACGACGTGCCGTCCTCGTCCGGCACCTCGACGCACGGCCCGGCGGCCCACCACTCACCCACCAGGTCCAGGACCTCGTCGCCGAGCGGGTTGACCCCGCGCCCCTGGGCCAGCGCCTGACCCGCGAGCACGTGCAGGCACTTCACCCGGTCGGGCATGCCCCCCGCGGAGACGCCCTCGATCTCCGGCACTGACCCGAGCTCCGCGCGCGCGGCGAGATAGCGCCGGTGCGCCTCGGCGTACGCCGCCGCGAGCTCGGGGTCGCCCGCCAGCCGCTCGGTCATCTCCCGCATCAGGCCCGAGCCCTCGAGGGTGCCGATCAGCGACGCGACCCGGGGGCAGGTGAGATAGAAGGTGGTCGGGAACGGCGTCCCGTCGGGGAGTCGCGGCTCCGTCGCCACGACGTCGGGCAGGCCGCAGGGGCAGCGGTGCGCGACGTCGTGGATCGCGCGGGGCGGGCGGCCGAGCTGCTCGGCGACGGCTGCCTCGTCGCGGGGCTCGATCACCCCCCGATCACCCCTGGTCACCGTCGCGGATCGTCGTGACGGGCGCCGCCCGGTCCTTCGGCGGGTTGCCGGCGAGCTCGACCGACGCCCACGCGCTGTCCCACCACGCGGTCGGCGGCTCCTCGGCGTCGGCGGGGTCGCCGAGCGTGGCCTCGGGGTCGAGCGGCTCCCCGTTGCCGTCGACGACGACGAACGACCGCTCACCGGGGAGCACGTAGCCGAAGCGCTCGCGCGCCTGCATCCGGACGTAGGCCGGGTCGTCCCACCGCTGCTTCTCGCGCTGGAGGACCTCGATCCGGCGCTCCTGCTGGGCGATCTGGGCCTGCAGCGCGTCGATGTGGGCCCGCTGCTGGAGGTAGGCCTTCATCGACGAGGCGTAGGACATCATCAGCACCAGCAGGACCAGCGCCAGCACGGCCATCCGGCCGGTGAAGCGCGGACGGCGGCGCTCGGGGGCCGTCGCCACCGCTGCAGGGGACCGACCGGAGCCAGCCGGCCGGGACCCGCCGGTCTCGCCCCCCGCGACCGGTCGTCCACCGACGCCGCCGCGCGCGGCACCACGGGCGGCCGGGCGGCGGCTGCCTCCCGGTCGCCCGGTGCCACGGTTGCTGCGGGCGGCGTCGCCCGGCCGACGGGTCATCCGGGTCAGCCCTGGTAGCGGGGGAACGCGCCGGCGCCGGCGTAGCGCGCGGCGTCGCCGAGCGCCTCCTCGATGCGGAGCAGCTGGTTGTACTTCGCGACCCGCTCCGACCGCGCCGGGGCACCGGTCTTGATCTGGCCGCAGTTGGTGGCGACCGCGAGGTCGGCGATCGTGGTGTCCTCGGTCTCGCCCGACCGGTGGCTCATCATGCAGCGGTAGCCGCTGCGGTGGGCCAGCTGGACGGCGTCGAGGGTCTCGGTCAGCGAGCCGATCTGGTTGACCTTGACCAGCAGCGCGTTGGCCTGGCCGCCGCTGATGCCGCGCTGGAGGCGCTCGGAGTTGGTGACGAAGAGGTCGTCGCCGACGATCTGGGTCTTCGCCCCGAGCTCGTCGGTGATGGTCTTCCAGCCCTTCCAGTCCTCCTCGTCGAGCGGGTCCTCGATGGAGACGATCGGGTAGGCCGACACCAGGTCGGCGTAGTAGGCCGTCATCTGGTCCGACGACCGCTTCTCGCCCTCGAAGGTGTACTTCCCGCGGGCGAAGAACTCCGAGGCCGCGACGTCCAGGGCCAGCACGACGTCCTTGCCGGTCTTGAGCCCGGCCGCCTTCACCGCGTCGGCGATGAGGTCGAGGGCGGCGCGGTTGCTGGGCAGGTCGGGGGCGAAGCCGCCTTCATCGCCCAGGCCGGTGGCCAGGCCCTTCTTCTTCAGCACCGACTTGAGGGCGTGGTAGACCTCCGCCCCCATCCGGAGCGCCTCGGCGAACGTGGCAGCGCCGATCGGCGCGATCATGAACTCCTGGATGTCGACGTTGGAGTCGGCGTGAGAGCCGCCGTTGAGGATGTTCATCATCGGCACCGGCAGCAGGTGGGCGTTGGCGCCGCCGACGTAGCGGAACAGCGGGAGGTCGGAGGACTCCGCGGCCGCGCGCGCGACCGCGAGGGAGACGCCGAGGATGGCGTTGGCGCCCAGCTTGGCCTTGTTGGCGCTGGCGTCGAGCTGGGTCATCACCTGGTCGACCAGCCGTTGGTCCTCGGCGTCGAGACCCACGACCGCGGGGGCGATGTCGTCGACGACCGCGGTGACGGCCTTCTGCACGCCCTTGCCGAGGTAGCGCTTGCCGCCGTCGCGCAGCTCCACCGCCTCGAAGGCTCCGGTGGAGGCGCCACTGGGGACGGCCGCTCGGCCGTAGGCGCCGTCGTCGAGGGCGACCTCGACCTCGACGGTGGGGTTGCCGCGCGAGTCGAGGATCTCGCGGGCGCCGACTGCTGCGATGGAAGCCACGGGGGTGCTCCTGGGGACGACGGACGGATGACCCTCGTCAGCCTAGCCGCGTCCGGCCCCCGATCCCGGCAGGCCCACGCGCCGGACGGGCGGGCGTCCCTTCCCCCGCGACCGCCCGCGCCCTAGGCTCCGACGTGGAGGCATGCGATGACCGACGGCGGTCAGCCCACGCTGATCAACTCCGTGGTCCGCGCCCTGTCCTTGCTCGATGCGGTCGGGTCGCAACGGTCCGCCGTTCCTGCGAAGAAGCTGGCGCGGCTCGTCGGCCTGCCCCTCGCCACGACGTACCACCTGCTGCGCACGCTGGTGCACGAGGGCTTCCTCGACCGCGTCGACGGCGGCTACGTGCTCGGCGACCGGGTCAACGCGCTCGCCGAGCGCCGCGCGGCAACCGACCCTGGCGGGCGCACCCACCGCGTCCTGCGCCAGCTGCACGACGAGCTCGAGGCCGCGGCGTACCTCTCGGTGCTGGACGACGGCTGCATCCGGCTGGTCGACGTCGCCGACAGCCCGGAGGCGCCGCGCACCGACATGTGGGTCGGCTTCGACGACGCCGCCCACGCCACCGCGCTGGGCAAGGCGGTGCTCGCCGCCCTGCCGGGGGACACGCGGCGCGACTACCTCGCCAGCCATCCCCTGGTCGACCTCACACCGAGCACCGTGACGAGCAGCCGGCTGCTGCTGGCCCAGCTGGAGCAGAGCCCGACGCTGGCGGTGGACCGGGAGGAGTACGCCGTCGGCACCACCTGTCTCGCCGTGCCCGTCCCCTCGCAGCGGATGTCGGCGGCGATCGCGGTCTCGGTGCCGGTCGAACGCCGGGCCCGGATCGTGGGGGCGGAGCAGGCGCTGCGCCGGGCCGCTCGGCTGGTCGCCCTCTCCGCGGACGCCTGAGAGGCGTTGTCACCATCTGAAATCCCGGCGTGGCGGGGGGCCGCGGCGCGGGTCGACAGTGGCGTCGTCAGCCCCGGTCCGGCGGCGTGACCGCCGGACCCCACCGAAGGAGTCACCCATGACGGCCGACGTGATCAGCTCACCCGCGACCGACGCCCTCGAGGCCGGCGTCCGGCGCGGCCTGTACGACGCGATGGTGCTCAGCCGCACCTACGAGGAGGCGATCCTCCGGGAGTACCACGCCGACAAGGGACCGGGTTTCGACATCGGCAAGGGCCTGGTGCCCGGGGAGATGCACCTCTCCGCCGGGCAGGAGCCGGTGGCGGCGGGCGTGTGCGCCCACCTCACCACCGACGACGCCGTCACCGCGACGCACCGCCCCCACCACTTCGCCATCTGTCACGGGATGGACCTCGACAAGATGACCGCGGAGATCTTCGGCCGGGTCGACGGCCTGGGCCGCGGGCGCGGCGGACACATGCATCTGTTCGACCCCGCCACGCACTTCTCCTGCTCGGGGATCATCGCGGAGGGCTACCCGCCGGCGCTCGGCGCGGCGTTCGCCTTCCAGCGCCGCGGCACCGACCGGATCGCCGTCGCCGTCACCGGCGAAGGGGCGGCCAACCAGGGCGCCTTCCACGAGTCGCTCAACCTGGCGGCGCTGTGGAAGCTCCCCGTCGTGTTCGTCGTCGAGGACAACGACTGGGCGATCTCCGTGGCGCGCGACGACTCGACCGCCATCCCCAACAACGCCGACCGCGCCGCGGCGTACGGCATGCCGGGCGAGCGTGTCGAGGACAACGACGTCGAGGCGGTGTACGCCGCCGCCGGCCGCGCGGTCGCCCGCGCCAGGGCCGGCGACGGACCGAGCCTGATCGAGGTCCACACGCTGCGCCTCTGGGGCCACTTCGAGGGCGACGCCCAGGGCTACCGGCCCGAGCTCGCCGAGGTGCCCGAGCACGACCCGATCCCGCGCTACGAGGCGGCGCTGCGCGAGGCAGGCGTGCTGGACGACGGCGGCGTCTCCGAGACCAAGGAGCGCGCGAGCGCCCGGGTCGAGGCCGCCATCGAGTTCGCCAAGGCGAGCCCGGTGCCGGACCCGTCCACCGTCCTCGACTACGTGTTCGCGTGAGGAGCCAGCCATGACCATGACCGAGACCCCTGCCCAGACCCGGCGGCTCAACACCTCCAAGGCGATGGTGGAGGCCATCGCCCAGGAGATGCGGGCGAACCCCGAGGTCTTCTACCTCGGCGAGGACGTCGGCGCCTACGGCGGCATCTTCTCCTCCACGACCGGGCTCCTCGACGAGTTCGGCCCCAGCCGGATCATCGACACCCCGATCTCGGAGACCGGCTTCATCGGCCTCGCGGTCGGGGCGGCGACCGAAGGGATGCGGCCGATCGCGGAGCTGATGTTCGCCGACTTCATGGGTGTCTGCCTGGACCAGATCTACAACCACATGGCCAAGATCCACTTCGAGTCCGGTGGCAACGTGAAGGTCCCGATGGTGCTCACCACCGCGACCGGCGGTGGCTACTCCGACGGCGCGCAGCACTCGCAGTGCCTGTGGGGGATGTTCGCCCACCTGCCCGGCATGAAGGTGGTCGTGCCGTCCATGCCCGCCGACGCGAAGGGGCTGATGGCCGCGGCGATCCGGGACGACTCCCCCGTCGTCTACATGTTCCACAAGGGCGTGATGGGCCTGCCCTGGATGGCGAAGAACCCGCGCACCACCGACGTCGTCCCCGAGGGCGACTACGTCGTGCCTATCGGCAAGGCCGCGGTCGCCCGCGAGGGCACCGACGCCTCGATCGTGACCATCTCACTGTCGGTGCACCACGCGCTCGACGTGGCGGAGAAGCTGGCCGAGGAGGGTCTCAGCATCGAGGTGCTCGACCTCCGGTCGCTGGTGCCGCTGGACCGCGAGGCGGTGCTGGCGTCGGTGGCCAAGACCGGGCGGCTGGTGGTCGTCGACGAGGACTACCACTCGTTCGGCATGTCCGGCGAGGTGGTCGCCTCCGTGGCCGACGTGGACCCCGGGCTGTTCCGCGCACCCCCGCAGCGGGTGGCCGTGCCGGACATCCCCATCCCCTACGCCCACGCCCTCGAGTACGCCGCCCTGCCGCGCCACGACCGCATCGAGGCAGCGGTCCGGACGGTGTTGGGATGACCGACGTGGTGTTCCCCGCGATGAGCCAGGACGACCCGGCCGCGACCGGGGTCCTGGCCACGTGGTTCGCCCGCGACGGCGACGCCGTCACCGAGGGACAGCTGATCGCCGAGGTGCAGATGGACAAGGTCGACGCCGAGGTGGTCGCGCCGGCCTCCGGCACGCTGCACGTCGGCGTCAGCGAGGGGACCGAGGTGCAGCAGGGCGCCGTGATCGCCACGCTGTCCTGACGACGCCCGCGCGGCGGACCGCCGCGAGCGTCAGTCCAGCCGCCGGCGGCAGGCGTCCCGCAGGGTCTGCTCGGGGTCGACACCGACCGCCCGCGCCTCGACGACGAGGGCGAGCAGCCGCTCCCCCAGGTCGCCGTCGGGGTCGGCGTCGACCGGAGAGCCCTCGCGGGAGAGCCGGTCGACCACCTTGTCGGCGTAGAGCAGCGCGGGCAGGGAGCCCGGCAGCCCGTCGGTGATCGACGCGCGCTGCTTCTCGCCGGCCTTGATCGACTCCCACACCTCGTTGATGGTGGCGGCGTCGACGGGGCCGGCGGCATCCTGGGTGCCCTCCCCGAAGACGTGGGGGTTGCGGCGGCGGAGCTTGTCGATGATGCCCTCGGCGACGTCGGCCATGGTGAAGTCGCCCGCCTCCTCGGCCACGACCGCGTGGAACCACACCTGCAGGAGCAGGTCTCCCAGCTCCTCGCGCAGGTGGTCGGGGTCGCCGGTCTCGACCGCCTCGACGGTCTCGTGGGTCTCCTCGAGGAGGTAGCGCACCAGCGAACGGTGGGTCTGCTCGCGCTTCCAGGCGCACTCGCGACGCAGCCGCCGCATCACCTCGGTGAGCTCGGCCAGCCGGTCGGCCGTGGGGTCGGCCCCGGTCATCGGACCCGGCGGGTCAGGCGCCGCACCGCTGGGACACCGGCAGCCCCTCGGCGATGCCGGCGAGCTCGGCCTGGTCGGTGACGTCGCCGTCCTCCGCCGCCTGGCTGACCGCGAAGGCGAGCGACTCGCCGGGCTCGTAGCCGTCCTGGCCCAGCCGTCCGAACCGCGGGTCGATGTCGGTCGGGTTGCCTTCGTTCCACTGGCTGGTCAGCACGCCGGCACGACGCTGGAGCTGCTCGTCGGTCGGGTCGACGACACCCTCCTGGGCGAGCAGCTTGCGGGCCGCCGCCGCCGTGACGGCCTGGCGGTAGGGGGTGCTCATCTGCAGGATGACCACGGCCTCCTGCTGCTCCTCCGGCAGCGTGCCGATCTGGTCGTCGAGGTCGGCGACGGCGGACGCGTAGTCGGCGCCCGGCTCGACGGCGTACTCGGCGGCGATCTGCTCCCCGGCCGTGCGGTCGATGAGGCTGTTGAGGAGGAAGCTCCGGGCATAGCCCATCGGCACCATCGTGCCGGGGCTGGCCTCGGCCAGCGCCTCGCAGTAGGCCGAGGTGGCGTCGTCGACCTCGCTGACGCTGATCGTCTCGTCGCCCACCTGGGCGGCCACGCCGGGCCGCGCGGCCCCGCAGCCGGCGAGCAGCGCGGTGACACCCACGACGGCGCCCGCCCGCACGAGACGGGAACGGGCGAGGCGGGAACGGGTTGACGTCACGACGGCTCCTTGCTGGCAGTCACGCTGCTGCTCTCCACACTGGCGGCCGGCTCACGCACGTCGAGGATGTCGTCGATCACCGACCGGGCCCATTCAAGCAGGGCCAGGCCAACGATAGGACGTCCGCCGATGCCGCCGGTCTGCGGCCTCGGCACCAGGACCGTGCCGAGCGCCGCCTTGACCACGCTCCCCGGGTGGACCCGCTGCAGCCGCAGGGTGCGCGACTCCGGCAGCTCGACGGGGGCGAACCGGACGTACTTGCCCGAGATGGTCACCTCGCCGATGCCCGCCTGGCGGGCGCGAGCCCGGAAGCGCGCCACCTGGAGGAGGGAGGCGACCGGCTCGGGCGGGTCGCCGTAGCGGTCCTGCAGCTCTTCGGCCAGCAGCGCCACGTCGTCGTCGGAGCGCACCTCGGCCAGCCGCTTGTAGATCTCGAGGCGGAGCCGCTCCGACGGGATGTAGTCGTGCGGCAGGTGGGCGTCGACCGGCAGCTCGATGCGCACCTCGGCCAGCTCGGGCTCCCCGCCGCCGCGGAACTCCTGCACGGCCTCGCCCACGAGCCGGACGTAGAGGTCGAAGCCGACGTCGGCGATGTGGCCCGACTGCTCGCCGCCCAGGAGGTTGCCGGCGCCGCGGATCTCGAGGTCCTTCATCGCGATCGCCATGCCGCCACCGAGGTCGGAGTGCTGGGCGAGCGTCGCGAGGCGCTCGTGGGCGGTCTCGGTGAGCGGCTTCTCGGCGGGGTAGAGGAAGTAGGCGTAGGCCCGCTCGCGCGACCGCCCGACGCGCCCACGGAGCTGGTGGAGCTGCGAGAGGCCCAGCATGTCGGCCCGCTCGATGATCATCGTGTTGGCGTTGGAGACGTCGAGGCCGGACTCGACGATGGTCGTGCAGACCAGCACGTCGAAGCGCTTCTCCCAGAAGTCGAGCATCACCTGCTCGAGCTGGTGCTCCCCCATCTGCCCGTGACCGACGCCGACCCGGGCCTCCGGCACCAGCTCGCGCAGCCGGGCGGCGGCCTTCTCGATCGAGGTGACCCGGTTGTGGATGAAGAAGACCTGGCCGTCGCGGAGCAGCTCGCGGCGGATCGCCGCGGCGACCTGGCGGTCGTCGTAGGCGCCGACGTAGGTCAGCACCGGGTGGCGCTCCTCGGGCGGGGTGGTGATCGTCGACATCTCCCGGATGCCGGTGATCGCCATCTCCAGCGTGCGTGGGATGGGGGTGGCCGACATCGACAGGACGTCGACCGAGGTGCGCAGCCGCTTCATCTGCTCCTTGTGCTCGACCCCGAAGCGCTGCTCCTCGTCGACGATGATCAGCCCGAGGTCCTTGACCTTGACGTCGGGGTTGAGCAGCCGGTGGGTGCCGATCACGATGTCGACGGTGCCGTCGGCGAGCCCCTCGGCGGTGGCCCGCGCCTCGCTGTCGGTCTGGAACCTGCTCAACGGCCGCACCTCGACCGGGAAGCCGCTCATCCGCTCGCTGAACGTCGCGAGGTGCTGCTGCACGAGCAGCGTGGTCGGCACCAGCACGGCCACCTGCTTGCCGTCCTGGACCGCCTTGAACGCCGCGCGCACGGCGATCTCGGTCTTGCCGTAGCCGACGTCGCCGCACACCAGCCGGTCCATCGGCACGGTCTGCCGCATGTCGGCCTTGACCTCGTCGACCGTCGACAGCTGGTCGGGGGTCTCGGTGAACGGGAAGGCGTCCTCGAGCTCGCGCTGCCACGGGGTGTCGGGGCCGAACGCGAAGCCCTGTGTGGCCTGGCGCGCGGCATAGAGCTTGATCAGCTCGGCCGCGATCTGGCGTACGGCGCGGCGCGCCCGGCCCTTGCGCTTGGCCCAGTCGGAGCCGCCCAGCCGGTCGAGCGACGGCTGCTCGCCGCCGACGTAGCGGGTGACCTGGTCGAGCGCGTCGGCCGGGACGAAGAGCATGTCGGGCGGGCCGCCGCGCTTCGCGGCGCCGTACTCGAGGACGAGGTACTCCCTCGTGGCGCCCTGCACCTCGCGCTGGCGCATCTCGACGAACCGCCCGACGCCGTGCTGCTCGTGGACGACGTAGTCGCCCTTGCTGAGCTCGAGGGGGTCGATCTGACGCTTGCGCCGCGCCGGCATCGTGCGCATGTCGCGGGTCGCGGCGCCCTGGCCGGCGAGGTCGTCGCCGGTGAGCACGACCAGGCCGTGCTCGGTGTCGACGAAGCCGTGGCCGAGCGAGCCGGTGGTGACGGTGACGACGTGGGGGTCCAGCGCGTCGGCGGAACCGAGGTCGTCGACCAGTCGGGCCGGCACGTCGTGCTCCGCGAAGGCCTCGACGGTGCGCTCGGCGGTGCCGTGGCCGGGCTGCACGACGACCACCCGGTGGCCGGCCCGGAGCCAGGCGC
Source organism: Actinomycetes bacterium (assembly GCA_030432975.1). Classification (GTDB taxonomy): domain Bacteria; phylum Actinomycetota; class Actinomycetes; order Propionibacteriales; family Nocardioidaceae; genus Nocardioides. Next base: position 6,693 of record JAUILS010000017.1, on the reverse strand, counting down.
CGGCGTCGGCCACGGCGGCGGCGAGGTCGCCGCGGTACTCCTCGGCGGGTTGGGCCGCCAGCGCGCGCACCGGCACGCCGCCGTCGGACGCCTCCTCGTCGAGACCGAACGGGCTGACCGACCACCAGGCCTGGTCGCGGCCGAGGGCGTGGGAGCGGACGTCGCCCAGCGAGCGGTAGGACGCCGCACCCAGGTCGATCGGCGCCTGCCCGCCGCTCGCGGCCGCCGCCCACGAGGCGCCGAGGAACTCCTCGCTGGTCGCGACCAGGTCGTGGGCCCGGCTGCGCACCCGCTCGGGGTCCATCACGACCACGTGGGTGTCGGCGGGCAGCAGGTCGACGAGCAGCTCCATCTCGTCGACCAGCACCGGCGCGAGCGACTCCATGCCCTCCACCGCGATGCCGGCGGCGATCTGGTCGGTCATCTCCAGCAGCTGGGGGTGGGCCCGACCCAGCTCGGCCGCGCGGCGGCGTACGTCGTCGGTGAGCAGCAGCTCTCGGCACGGCGGGGCCCAGAGCCGGTCGACCGCCTCGAGCGTGCGCTGGTCGGCCACCGCGAACGAGCGGATCTCCTCGACGTCGTCGCCCCAGAACTCCACCCGCAGCGGATGCTCCTCGGTCGGCGGGAAGACGTCGACGATGCCGCCGCGCACCGCGAACTCGCCGCGCTTCTCGACCAGGTCGACCCGGGAGTACGCCGCCGCGGCCAGCCGCTCCACGACGTCCTCCATCGGCGCCGTCTGCCCCGGCACCAGCTCGACCGGCTCGAGGTCGCCCAGGCCGGCGACCTGCGGCTGCAGCACCGACCGCACCGGGGCGACGACGACGTCGATCGGCCCGTGGGCGGCGTCGGGGTGACACAGCCGCCGCAGCACCGCGAGGCGGCGGCCGACCGTGTCCGAACGCGGGCTCAGCCGCTCGTGGGGCAGCGTCTCCCAGCTGGGGTAGAGCGCGACCCGCGTGGGGTCGAGGAAGCAGCCGAGCGCCTCCTCGAGGTCCTCCGCCTCCCTGGCCGTGGCGGTGACGGCGAGCACCGGCCGGCCGGCGCCGGCGAGGGCGGCCACCACGACGGGGCGCAGCGCCGCCGGGGCGACGAGGTCGAGGGCGGGGGTCAGCGAGGCCCGGGCGTCGTCGACCGACTCCGCGAGCGCGCGGTCGGCCAGAGCGGCGGGCACGAGTCCAGCGAGCGGCACGGTTCTCCTGTGGCGGGGCAGCACGAACGCCCCCGGTCACCGTCGACACGGGGTGGCCTGGACGGCTGCCGCGGGGGGCTGCGGGGGTCGGCTCCCGAGTCTAGGCGCCCGCGCCGACGGCTGGCGTGGCGGCTGGGCGGCGCGGCCGGGCGGCCGGTCGGTTGGCCGGTCGGCGGAGCGTCAGATGGCCGGGCGGAGGGCGCCGAGGGCGCCGGGCAGCAGCTGGGGCCGGCAGCCGCAGTCGTCGGAGCAGGGCAGGAAGGTGTGCATCGCATGGCCGCACTCCTGGCACGGCCGGTCGTGCGACAGCATCGCCTGCTCGGCCTGGCTGTCACCGGGGTGGTCCCACATGGTCCTGTCCTCCTCTCCTGACTCTCGCTGCGTGGTCGTCGTCGACCTTGTCCACAGATGAGACGCCGCTCACCGGCATCCGTGACGTGGATCGCACCGACGTTCGGGTCGACGCAGGAGAAGAGGGGCCGGCGCCGGCGCTGATACGCCGTCGGAGCGGCGCGAGCGTCACTCCGCCGCAGCGGCGGCGATCTCGGCCTCGGAGCGGAGGATGCAGAACTCGTTGCCCTCGGGGTCGGCGAAGACCACCCAGCCGGTGCCGGGGCCGAACTCGCCGCGGAAGTCGGCGACCTCGGTCGCCCCGAGCCCGCGCACCCGCTCGATCTCGTCGTCCCGGGTGCCCTGCCGCGGACGCAGGTCGAAGTGGAGGCGGTTCTTCGCGCTCTTGCCCTCGGGGACCTCGATGAACAGCAGCTGGTGGCCGGACTCCGGGTCGAGGATCAGGCACTCCTCGTGGCCGGGCTCGTTCGGGTCGTCGGCGTGGTCGACGTAGCCGAGCAGCTGCTTCCACCACTCCGAGAGCTCATACGCGTTGCCACAGTCGATGCTGGTGTGCGAGATGAACGAGGTCATGCGCCGAAGCCTGCCACGTCGATCCCGTCGTCGCTCAACCGGGCGACCAGGACGTCGTGGCCGTCGTCGAGCGACCACCAGTGGGCCCGGAGCCCGACCGACCGCGCCGCGTGGATGTTGGGTTCGTGGTCGTCGATGAAGAGGACCGTCGCCGGGTCGGCGTCGAGGTGCTCGACGACGCGGCGGAAGTAGTCGGGCGACGGCTTGGCCACCCCGAGCAGCGCCGAGACGAACAGCTCGTCGAACCGGTCGGCGTACCCCAGCTGCTCGAGCATGTACGCCGCCCGGGAGCGGGCCTGGTTGCTGGCCAGGTGGACGCCCCGCCCGGTGGCGCGCACCGCCTCGACCAGCGCGAGGCTCTCCGGCACCACCTCGATGGTCAGCCAGATGTCGGCGTAGAACGCGGCGGGGTCGGCGTCGATGCCGAACTCCGCCAGCCGGACCCCGACGTCGGGCAGGAAGTCGGCGTCACCGGTGAGGCTGGCGAGCTCGTCCTGGTTGAGGACCGTCAGGAGCTCCTCGGCACGCTCGCCGGCGTACGCGGCCACCGCGGGGACCCACCCGCCGGGGCGCCGCTGGAGCACCCCGTCGGCGTCGAAGAGGACGTGCCGGACCTCGGCGGACTCGGCCACCGGGTCAGTCGGTGCCGTGGCGGCGGACGAAGTCCAGGATCTGCTCGGCGAGCTCGGGCCGGCAGACGATGAGGTCGGGCAGCGACACGTTGTCCTGGTTGTAGACCAGATCCGAGCCGTCGACGCGCGAGCAGAAGAGGCCGGCGGCGCGGGCGACCGCGACCGGGGCGGCGTTGTCCCACTCGTACTGGCCGCCGGCGTGGACGTAGGCGTCCGTCACGTCGCGGGTCACCGAGATGACCTTGACGCCGGCGGAGCCCATCGGTACCAGCTCGGCGTCGATCTCCTCGGCCAGCGCCTCGACGAAGGCCGGCGGGCGGGTGCGGGAGACCGCGATCCGCGGGCGCGACGAGGTCCGCGGCGGGACCGCCGGCGGGGCCGCGGTGCTGAACGTCTCGCCGAGGGCCGGCTGCGCCACCGCGCCGGCCACCAGCTCGCCGCGCTCCCACAGCGCGACGTGGACGGCCCAGTCGTCGCGCGGGGGCTCGGAGAACTCGCGGGTCCCGTCGAGCGGGTCGACGATCCAGACCCGGTCGGCCTCGAGTCGCGCCTTGTCGTCCTTGCCCTCCTCGGACAGCACGGCGTCGCCGGGACGGTGCTCGGCCAGCAGGTCCATCAGCAGCCGGTGGGCCGCGAGGTCGCCGGCGTCCTTCAGCTCACGGCCGGTGAGCCCTTCCTCGCGCACCTCGAGCAGGCGGTGACCCGCGGTGGTGGCGAGCCAGGCGGCCAGCTCGTGGTCGGAGAGGTCAGCGGGGTTCTGTGCGTGATCGGTCACGGCCCGAGTCTCTCAGGTGGCGGCGCCGGCGGCGGCGCCCGTCCAGCGAATCGGGCCGAATCCGGCGCAATGACCCGCCCCCCGGCCGGCACTGGAACAATCGCCGTCATGACGCGTGTCGACGGTCCGGTGCTGGTGACCGGCTTGCCCCGCTCAGGAACCACCTGGTTGGCGCGGCTGCTCGCCACCGCCGCCCACACCGCGCTGTGCGGCCGCGAGCCGATGAACCCGCGCGACCGTCAGTACGCCCTCGGCGGCACGCTCGACGGCTGGGCCCGCCTCGAGGACCCGACACCGCGTCAGCGCCGCCTGCTGCGCTGGACGTACGCCGGGTGGAACCCGCGCACCTACGGCCGCTACGGCCGCCACCAGTCGCGGGCGCCGCTCCCCGGGACGCGCGTGGTCGTCAAGGACCCCTTCGCGCTGCTGTCCACGCCGGCCATCGCGCGCGTCACCGGCGCCACCCCCGTGGTGGTCTACCGACACCCGGGCGCCGTGCTCGCCAGCTTCCGCCGCGTCGGCTGGCAGCCCGACCTGGCCGGGGTCGACCCCTGGATCGAGGAGGCGGCACAGCAGGACCCGGCCGTCGCCGCCGCCCGGGCCGCGGCCGCCGCCGAGGCGTCCGACGTGCGGCGGATGGTGGCCTACTGGCTGGCCATGCACCGGTTCGCGCTCGACGACCTCGGCACCGTGCCGGAGGGGGTCCTGGTGTCGCACGCCGGCATCGCGGGCGGGGGGCTCGAGGCGGTGGAGCGGCTCTTCGAGCGGCTCGGGCTGACGCCCACCGGCGAGACGCGGGCCGAGATGAGCGGCCGCGGGTCGGGCGACGCCCCCGCACCCGCCCCGGACGCGACCAGCCTCCACCGGCTCGACCGTGCCCCCGGAGAGGTCGCGGAGTCGTGGCGGGGTCAGCTCGACGCCGGTGAAGTCGAGGAGATCGAGCAGCTGGCGGGGCCGATGCTCGCCGAGCTCGAGACCAGCCGGCTGGTCTGACCGGCACGGCGGGGGCGCCGGGCGCGGCCCGACCGGTCAGGGGTGGACGTCCTCGAGCCGGACGACCTCGTCACGGGACAGCTGGCGCCGCAGGGTCGCCTGGCCCTGCTCGTCCAGGCGGAACTTGCCGTCGCGGCGCTCCTCGTCGGACTCGAACCACACCAGGCCGACGACGTCGGTCTGGCTGGCCACGTCGACCGCCTCGCGCAGCCAGCGGGACACCCGGCGCGGGCGGTCGGGGTCGACGGGCGTGCCCACCTCGGGGATCACGACCGGTCCGTCGGGCAGCTGGGCGCGCACGGGCTCCCACAGCTCGGCGAAGCTGCGCCACTGCGCGTTGCCGTCGGCCACCCACTCGTTGTAGACGTCGATGCCCTGGACGACGGTGTCGTCGTCGAGCCACTCCTCCGGGTTGCGCCCCGACCGCTCGTCGAACGTCCAGCGCATCAGCACCGGCACCGGCGTGACCAGGTCTAGACCACGCAGCCGGCGGCGCACCCGCCGCTGCATCTGGAGATAGGTGGCCGGGACCTGCCGGGTGCCGTCGACGTCGTTCTCCGGCTCGTGCTGGACGCACACGAAGACCGGGGCGTCGAAGCCGCCCAGGATCTCGCCGAGACGATCCACCCAGGGGTCGGCCTGACCAGCGGCAACGGCGTCCCACGGGGCCGGCGGCTTGATGGACACGAACGGCAGGATGCCCTCCCGCACGTCGCCGGCCACGGTGTCCCGGAGCAGGTCGAGCTGGTGGGCGCGGTAGAAGCGGCGCACCATCCCCATCTCGACCCCACCGACCTCCGGTCTCGCCGCGGCTGCGGTGGAGATCGGTAGACTGGTGCCCAAGTAGAGTCGCCCGGACCCGGGGTCACCCGGGAAGCGCGGCGCAGTGGCCGCAGGGTCGGCCGAGGGGGACAGCGAAGGCGAGGCATCGACGGGGGAGGACGAAGGCGACGATGCCGGCTCGGCGTCCGCGAAGCATCCGGACAAGGCCGTAGCAGCGGCGCCCGACATCAGGGCGCGACGAGACACCCGTCGCCGGTCGATGTTCCCCACGCCGATGAGTCTCCCATGCAGACACAACGTTCGACCAAGGAAGGCAGGAGAGGATTGAGGCACCACGCCCTCGGCGCCGCCGCCCTCGGCTGCCTGCTCACCGTCACGGCCTGCAGCCCGGCCGAGGTCGAGCCGCCGGAGCCCGGCGGTCCGAGCACCCAGACCGTGGTCGACGACGAGCCTCAGCTGCTGATCGACTTCAACGGGGTCGACCTGGAGGCGCCCAGCTTCCGCGCCCGGACCGGCCAGACGGTCACGGTGGTGGGGGTGGACGGCGGCGAGATCGAGCGCGTCCCCGGCCGGGCGATCGGCTCCGCGGTGCGCTTCCCCTCGGGGTTCGATGCCGAGCAGGGCGCCCTGGTCGCCCTCTCCGTCACCGACGAGGACCGCAGCCTCGTGCCCGGCGGCAACGACTTCGCGCTGGGGGCCGACGTCAAGCTGACCGAGGAGCCCCACCGCACGGCGCGCGACGACGGCGACAACATCCTGCAGCGTGGCCTGTTCGGCTCCGGCGGTCAGTACAAGCTGCAGCTCGACGACGGCCGACCGTCGTGCCGGGTGCTCGGCGACGTCGGCGAGGCGCTGGTCAAGCTGCCCAAGCGGCTGAAGCCGGACCGGTGGTACCGCCTGCGGTGCGAGCGGACCGCGCAACGGGTCACGATCTTCGCCGCCCGGCTGCCGGTCGACGACGACACCACGTGGGACTCCGCGACGACGTGGGCGATCACCGGCGAGGTCAACACCGTCGCCCCGATCTCGATCGGCGCGAAGGTCAACATCCGCGAGGAGCTGGTCCAGCCCGCTCCTGACCAGTTCAACGGGATCCTGGACAATGTGCGGGTGAAGATCGACGGGAAGAGCGCCGGGTGAGCGCAGCGACGTCGGAGCCCGGACGCCTGCTCAGCGACACCCACCGGCTGGTGTTCGTGGGCGGGCTGCACCGCTCCGGCACCACCCCGCTGAGCCGGCTGCTGGCCGACCACGCCGAGATCAGTGGCTTCCACGACACCGGCGTCGACGAGGACGAGGGCCAGCACCTGCAGACGGTCTACCCGCCCGCCATGGTCTACGGCGGCGCCGGCAGGTTCGCGCTCCGGCCGGAGAGCCACCTCGTCGAGGACTCC
>JAUILS010000016.1 GCA_030432975.1 Actinomycetes bacterium | reverse complement strand
ACTCACCCGTTCGCCGCTCGAGCACCCCCAAAGGGGCCTTTCCGCACGACTTGCATGTGTTAAGCACGCCGCCAGCGTTCGTCCTGAGCCAGGATCAAACTCTCCAAAGAAAACTTGAAAAACCTGACAACAAAACAAAACTGACAGAAAAACTATCAGTCCAGAATCATTGCAAAAAACCAATCAACCCCACCCCCACCCACCCCACAAAAAAAGGCAGACAGAGACAGAATCAACGAGTCAACATACAAAACCAATTCATCGACTATCACACACTGTTGAGTTCTCAAAGATCAGGCGCGCACCAACGCACACAACCCGTGAGGGTTGCAGCGAGTGGGGCTCGTCCAACTTTAGCCAGCCGCGTCGTCCCGAACAAATCGAGACCGTGGGGCCGGCCATCCCGCGCACTTCACCACCCGGGCTTCGGATCCTGGCGTCTTGCGACGCAGCGGACCTCCACCCGACCGTGGAAGAAGAGAGGGAGTCACCCGGGGCCGGGAGCCCGCTCGCGGCTTGCTCCCCGCCGCGCCCGGCGCGACGACCAGAACATTAGGCGGCCGCACCGGCCCGGTCAAATCGACACGCTGTGACCCCGGGCACCCCCCGGCCGAGGCGTCAGCCGCCGCTCACGGCGACCCCGGCGAAGCGCTTCTTGCCGCGCCGCAGCACCAGCCAGCCGCCCGCCACGAGGTCATCGTGCGAGGGCGTCAGCTCGGGGTCGGTGACCCGCGCGTTGTTGAGGTAGGCGCCGCCCTCGCCGATGGTGCGGCGCGCCTCCCCCTTGCTCTGCGCGAGCCCCGTCAGGACCAGCAGGTCGACCACGGTGGGGATCTCCCCCGCGACCTCGACGCTGCCCGCCTCGCGCAGCGCCGCGCCCAGGGTGGCCCCGTCGAGGTCGACCAGCTCGCCGCCCCCGAACAGCGCGGCGGAGGCGGCACGGATCGCCTCGGTCTCCCGGGCGCCGTGGACCAGCGTCGTGATCTCGTCGGCTAGCGCCCGCTGTCCGGCCCGCAGGAAGGGCTTCTCGGCCGTCTGCTTCTCGAGGTCCTCGATCTCCTCGTGGGGCCGGGTGCTGAAGATGCGAAGCAGCTCCCCCACCTTGACGTCCTCGACGTTGAGCCAGAACTGGTAGAAGGCGTAGGGCGACATCATCTCGGCGTCGAGCCAGAGCGCGCCGCCCTCGGTCTTGCCGTACTTCGTGCCGTCGGCCTTGGTGATCAGCGGCGTCGCGAAGGCGTGGGCCTGCTCACCGGTCACCCGGCGGACCAGCTCGGCCCCGCCCGTGATGTTGCCCCACTGGTCGGACCCGCCGTGCTGCAACGTCACGCCGTGCTCGCGGAACAGGTGCAGGAAGTCCATCGACTGCAGCAGGACGTAGGAGAACTCGGTGTAGGAGATGCCCGACTCGAGCCGACGGCGGACGGTGTCGCGGGCCAGCATCCGGTTGACCGGGAAGTGCTTCCCGATGTCGCGCAGGAAGTCGATCACCGACAGTCCGGCCGTCCAGTCGTGGTTGTTGACCAGCGTGGCGGCGTTGTCGCCCTCGAACGAGACGAAGCCGCTGACCTGCCGGCGTACCTTCTCGGTCCACTCGGCCACCGTCTCCGCGGTGTTGAGCGTCCGCTCCCCGGAGTCCCGCGGGTCGCCGATCATGCCGGTGGCTCCCCCGACCAGGATGTAGGGCGTGTGGCCGGCGTCCTGCAGCCGGCGCGCCGTCACCAGCTGCACCAGGTTGCCCATGTGCAGGCTCGGGGCGGTCGGGTCGAACCCGACGTAGAACCGCACGCTCCCGCCGCCCAGCGCGTCGCGCAGCGCGTCGCGGTCGGTCGAGTGGGCGATCAGGCCGCGCCACTCGAGGTCGTCGAGGACGTTGGGGGTGCTCACCGATGCTCCTTCCGGGGCCCGCGGCGCTCGCGGGCGGACCCAGTCTGCCCTACCGATCGGCGGGCCGCGGCGCCGCGCCACTTGAAATGGATACCCCGGGGGGTATATAACTGACCGAACGCACACCCGTCCTGGAGGCCCCCATGATCTTCACGCAGTACTACCTCGACTGCCTCTCGCAGGCGTCCTACCTCGTCGGCGACGAGACCACCGGCAAGGCCGTCATCGTCGACCCGCGCCGCGACATCGCGGAGTACCTCAACGACGCGGAGGCCGCCGGTCTCGAGATCGTCGGCGTCGTCAACACCCACTTCCACGCCGACTTCATCTCCGGCCACCTCGAGCTCTCCGCCCGCACCGGCGCCTGGATCGGGTACGGCGACGCCGCGCAGGCCGACTTCGAGGTGCGCAGTCTGGCCGACGGCGAGCGGATCAGCCTGGGCGACGTGACCCTCGAGATCATGGCCACCCCCGGCCACACGCCCGAGTCGATCAGCGTGCTGGTCTTCGAGCACGCCGACGACGAGGTGGCCTACGGCGTCCTCACCGGCGACGCGCTGTTCATCGGCGACGTCGGCCGTCCCGACCTGCTGGCCTCCATCGGCGTGACCGCCGAGGAGCTCGGCACGATGCTCTACGACTCGATCCAGCACAAGCTCATGGGCCTCCCCGACGACGTCCGGGTCTTCCCCGCCCACGGCGCCGGCTCCGCCTGCGGCAAGAACCTCTCCACCGAGCTGCAGTCGACGATCGGCCAGCAGCGCAAGCTCAACTACGCCTGCCAGCCGATGAGCGAGGAGCAGTTCATCGCGATCGTGACCGAGGGACAGCCGTCGGCGCCGTCGTACTTCGTCTACAACGCGATCCTCAACCGCAAGGAGCGCGAGGTCTTCGCCGAGGGCGAGGGCGTCCCGGCACTGGACGACGCCGCGGTCGAGGCTGCCCTGGCGCGCGGCGCCATGGTGCACGACGCGCGCGACCAGCAGGAGTTCTCCACCGCCCACCTGCGCGGCTCGATCAACGTGCCGGTCGACGGCCGGATGGCGGAGACCGTCGGCATGGTGTTCGCCCCGGAGCACGAGGTCATCGTGATCGCACCCGAGGGCCACGAGCAGGAGGTCGCCACCCGGTTCGCCCGGATCGGCTACGACCGCGTGATCGGCTACCTGCCCGAGCCCGAGCACTACTTCGTCAGCCACGAGGCCGACGTGGCGCGGGCCAGCCGGCTGACCGTGGCCCAGACCGAGGAGGTCATCGCCGACGCCGACGTGCAGCTGGTCGACATCCGCAACGCGGGCGAGCTGGCCGTGGGTCAGATCCCCGGCGCCGTGCACATCCCCCTCGCCGAGCTGACCAAGCGCGCCGAGGAGCTCGACCCGGCCCGCCCGGTGCTGCTCTACTGCGCCGGCGGCTGGCGCAGCAGCGTCGGTGCCAGCGCGCTGCGGGCGCAGGGCTTCGCCGACGTCTCCGACATCCTCGGCGGCTACGACGCCTGGGCGCTGACCCACGAGCCCGTGGCGTCCTGACCCCCCACCGCTCACGGCGGCCGGCACCCTCCAGGGCCGGCCGCCGTGCCGTCTCCGCACGACCGCTCGGGTCCCCGGGCTAGGCTCGCCGACCGTGGACGCCGACGACCCCGCCCCGCTCCCCCGGTGGGACGACGAGCGGCTGCGGCCGGAGCCGGTGGCCTACCCCGCCGCGACGGCCGCGGACCACGCCGCCGGCCAGCACCTGCGGGCGATCCACGACATGTACCGCCGGGGACTGGCGCAGGTCGGCGACCTGGTCGAGCAGGTCGCCGCGGGCGAGGCCGACCCCGGCGCCGCCCGCGAGGCCCTGCACGGGCTGGGGCTGACCGAGGCCTACCAGGCGCTGGGGTCCTACTGCGGCCAGATCTGTCAGGCGGTGACGGCCCACCACGGCATCGAGGACCGTTTCCTCTACCCGCCGCTGCGCGCTGCCGACCACGCGCTCGGCGCCACGCTCGACCGGCTCGGCCACGAGCACCAGGTCATCCACGCGGTGCTCGAGGCGCTGGACCGCGCCGTCGTCCGCACCGCCGAGGACCCCTCCGCGGGGCCCGCGATGGTCGCGGCGTTCCGGCACCTCCGTGGCCTGCTGGAGTCGCACTTCGACTACGAGGAGCGCGCCATCGGGACCGCGCTCGGGGTGCACCGGATCGGCGTCTGAGCAGCTCCCACCGGCGACGGCCCTTGCCACGCCCCGGGAGGAGCGGCGAGCCTCGTGCCATGCAGCCCCAGCGTCCGCAGGTCGGGCAGGTCGTCACCGTCTTCCGCAACCGGCTCCGCCCCGAGCACGCGACGGAGTACGCCGCCGAGCTGGAGGTCGTCGCGGCGCTGGCCCGGGCCATGCCGGGCTTCGTGGAGACCAAGACGTTCACCGCCGAGGACGGCGAGCGCTGCACGGTCGTGACGTTCGCCGACCCCGCGTCGCACGCCGCGTGGCGCGACCACCCCCGGCACCACGAGGCGCAACGGCACGGCGTCGCGTCGTACTACGCGGAGTACTCCATCGCCGTCGGCGAGACGACGTACGCGAGTGCGTTCGCCCACGAGTGACTCCCGCGCCGGCGGGCTCCCTCAGGGGGACGTGGTCACGGTGATCGTGTCGCCCAGGCCGAAGGTCAGCTCGACCTGGGTGTCGCCCAGGCCGACGTCGGCCAGCTCGGCCCGGAGGTCCTCCACCCGGGGGTCGAGCGAAGGCCCCAGCGCGTCTATCTGGAGGGTCGACCCGCGCATCGACAGGCCGGCGACGGTGAACCCGTGCTCCTCGGCCCACGCCTCCGTGGCCGGCTGGGCGGTGGCGACGACGTACTGGTCCCGCGCCACCTGGAAGCTGCCGATCGCCAGCGGCACGGCCACCAGCGCCAGGGAACCGACGACCACCCCGAGCGTCCGGCCGCGGAGCCGGCCCACGGGCTCCCCGGCGGCCCGGGCCACGGGGCGCAGGCCGGCGGCCAGCAGTAGCGCGACGCCGGTGCTGATGATGGCCGCCACGTTGGTGCCGAACAGCAGCAGCGCACCCAGCGCCTGGCCGGGCTCGCCCGACTCGAGCGTCAGCCCGATCACGGCGAGCGGCGGCACCAGCGAGATCGCGATGGCCACGCCCGGGAGGGTGTCGGACACGTCGGACCGGATCACCGCGAACGCGCCGACGAGCCCGGTGGCGATGGCCGCCACCAGGTCGATCAGCCGCGGGCTGACCCGCCCGGCGACCTGGCTGTTGGTCGCGGCGACGACCTCGGTCTGCATCAGCAGTCCCATCACGAAGGCCACGACCACGACGCTGAGCGCGCCGCCGCAGACGTAGAGCACGGCCCGGGTCAGCTCGCGCCGGTCGGAGAGCACCAGGGCACACGCCGTGCCCAGGATCGGTCGCATCAGCGGCGCCACGATCATCGCTCCGATCACCGTGGCCGTCGAGTCCGACACCACGCCCGCCGAGGCGATCACCGCGGACAGCACGAGCAGCACCCAGAACGCCGACAGGTCGCGCGCGGGGTCGCGACGGCCGACGTAGACGCCGTCGGTGATCCGGCGTACGTCGTCCCCGGTCAGCCCGAGGATGGCTGCCATCGCCGCGCGACCGGGGCGTCAGGCCGGAGCGCTGGTGAACGCCCGGCCGGCGCGGCCGTGCACCAGGATCGCGATACCCTCCGCGAGCACCTGGACCCCGAGCAGCACGCCGAGCAGGGTGTAGCTGAAGGTGAACAGGTTGAACAGCACCAGCAGGCCGAGCACCAGCGAGATGCCGCCGCCGATGATCAGCGGCACCCGGAGCTCCGGCACCTGCACCGCCACGGCGAGCCGCGCCACACCGACGCTGAGGAACATCGTGCCGGCCACCAGGGTGAGCGTCACCGCGGCGGCCGCGGGGTTGCGGATCATCACCAGACCGAGCGCGGTCAGCAGGCCGCCCCCGAGCACGCCGGTCCAGAAGCCGTCCTTGCCGATCCGGAACAGCGACAGCACCACCATCACCACACCGGCGATGAACGTCAGCCAGGCGGTGAAGAGCACGGACACCGCCGTCGCGATGACGGCATGACCGAGCAGGATGATGCCCGCGAGGATGAGCAGCCCGCCGAGGATCCAGTCCCAGGCGGTCTTGGGGGTGGCGTGGACGTCTGACATGTGGAGTTCCTTCCCAGGTGATCGCCCGTCGGGCGCCCGTGTCGGTGCCTACTCTGCTCGGTCCGAGCGCCGCTGGCGAGGCGGCTCGCGGAGCGGACACCGCCTTCCCCGTCTACGCCTCGGGTCGGCTCAGGGGACGTACTCGATGAGCTGGTTGGGCCCGTCGTTGCGCAGGTTGCCGTTGAGCACGAGGAACCTGGCCGGGCCGCCGGGGGTGGTGTGCACCGTGACCACCGCGGAGGCGCGCCCGCCGGCCGGGGGGACGACCAGCTTGCGGAACCTGGGACGTTGGTCGCTGCGGAGACCGTCCCGCAGCATGACCACGTCGTAGGGGTTCCTCGTGTCCGCGGCGTCGTGGATCAGCCCGAAGACGTCGTGGTGGCCGTCGCCGTTGACGTCACCGACCGCCACCCCCCAGCCATGGAGGTCGGGCGACTCGTTGGCGCCGTGCTGGTAGAGCCTGACCGCGGGCTCGAACCCGGTGTCGGTGCCGGGGTGGTAGACGAGGCCGGCCTGGTCGCTCGCGACGATGTCGGGGATGCCGTCGTCGGTGATGTCGGCGTACGCCGCATCCGTCATCGGGGCGAGCCGGGTCGCCGCCCAGGAGCCGACCTCGGTGAAGCCGGTCCCGGCGTTGTTGCGATAGAGCAGCGGGCGCGCGTTCTTGTAGCCGCAGGCCAGCAGGTCCGTCCAGCCGTCCTTGTTGAAGTCCAGCGGGACGGCGCAGTTGACGGCCGCCGACGGGTGCGGGGTGGCGAACTGGGGGGCGAACACGAAGCGCTCGCCGTGGTCGTTGAGGAAGACCTTGGAGTACTCGTGCCAGCTCGGGTCCGCAGCGTCGTCGCAGCCGGGGTCGTCGACGTCTCGCGGCTTCTCGTTGCCGACGAACAGGTCGTCCCAGCCGTCGTTGTCGAGGTCGAGGAAGGCGACGAACCGGCCCCGGCCGCACGGGTCGCCGACGCCCCACTCCGTCCCGGCCTCCTCGAACCGCCCGCGGCTCACCTGCAGCCAGAGCTCGTTGTCCTTCTCCGCGGTCTTGACGTAGTTCTCGAGGTTGCGCCCTCCCGAGCAGTACATGTCGGGCCAGCCGTTGTGGTCGACGTCGGCCCAGGCGCAGTCGTGACGGTCGAGGATGCCGCCGTCCTCGTTGACCCTGGCCGTGACGTTGCGGGCGACCCGGGTGTAGGTCCCGTCGCCGTTGTTGCGCATCAGCTTGGAGTCGACCTGCTGGTGGTAGCCCACCCACACGTCCTCGAGGCCGTCCTTGTTGAAGTCGACGGTCACGGCGGACCAGGTGCGTTGGTAGCCGCCCAGCCCGGTCCCGCGGACGCCGTCGGCGAGCTCGGGGGAGGCCGCCTGGCTGACGGCCGCGGTGATGATGACCGCACCCGCGCCCAGCAGGGCGGAGCAGAGTGCGGTGGCCCTGGGAAGCGGCATGAGGTTGGTCCCCCCGTCGATGCGTGTGCCGGCATCGTAGCGCCGCTGGGGCGGGTGCCTACAGTGGCTCGGTGATCGCAGGCAGGTATGCCCTCCTCCGCGAGGTCGGCCGAGGCGGCATGGGCGCCGTCTGGCTGGCCCGCGACGAGGTGCTGCACCGAGAGGTCGCCGTCAAGCGCCTCCGGCACGCCGACGACCTCACGGTCGAGCGGGCCGCCCGCGAGGCGCGGCTCGCGGCGGCCGCCAACCACCCGCACGTGGTGGCGGTCTTCGACCTGGTCGAGGACGCGGAGGACCGGTGGCTGGTGATGGAGCACGTCGACGGCCGGACGCTGGCGGCCGTCGCCGCCGAGGACGGGCCGCTGCCCGCGGACCGGGCGGCCCGGCTGCTCGCCCAGGCGGCAGAGGCGCTGACCGCCGCGCACGCCGGCGGGATCGTGCACCGCGACGTCAAGCCGTCGAACATGCTGGTCACGGCCGACGACGTGCTCAAGCTCTCCGACTTCGGCATCGCCCGCGCGCTGGACGACGCCACGATCACCCGGACCGGGATGGTCACCGGCTCCCCCGCCTACCTCTCCCCCGAGGTCGCCCGCGGGCAGCGGGCCACCGCGGCGAGCGACGTCTGGTCGCTCGGGGCATCGGCGTTCCACGCGGTCACCGGCCGGCCGCCGTACGACGCCGACGGCAACGCCGTGGCCACGCTCTACCAGGTGGTGCACGAGGAGCCGCCGCGGCTGCCGGAGCACCATCCGCTGGCGCCGCTGCTGCGGCACACCATGGCAACCGAGCCCGGCGACCGCTGGACGATGGCCGAGGTGCACCGGTTCCTCAGCGCCGTCGGGAGGGAGCCGGGCGACACCCTGGTGGCACCGGCGGTGCCACCCGCGGCGCCGGCGTCCCCGCCGAGCCGCCGACGGCTGCCGGTGCTGCCCGTGGCCCTCGGGGCGCTGGCGCTGCTCCTGGCGCTCGCCTGGGCGGTGGGCCAGCGGGGCGACGACACCGCCGGAGAGGGCACCGCCGCTGCGTCGGAGACGCCGTCGGCGACACCGGAGGAGTCGCCGACGCCCAGCCGGACAGAGGAGCCGGCCGACGAGGCGACCGTGGCGGGGATGCGCGACTTCGTGACGACGTACCTCCAGACCGCGACCAGCGACCGGAGGGCGAGCTGGGAGATGCTCACCCCGGCGTTCCAGCGGGCCAGCGGTGGTTTCGGGCAGTACCAACAGTTCTGGCGCGCCCAGGACTCCGCGACGCTGCGTTCCTTCGACGCCGACCCCGACGCTCTCGAGGTGTCCTACGTCGTCCGCTACCAGCGCGACGGCGGGCCGGTCGACGACAGCGTCGTGCTGGGGCTGGTGCTCACCGACGACGGCTACCTCATCGACAGCGAGCGCTGACCGCCTCGGCGTCGCGGGCCGGGACGCGCGAGGGCCCGGCCACACCGAAGGTGGCCGGGCCCCGCGCTGCTGCGTTGCTGCCGGCGGTCAGCTGCCCACGGTCAGGCCCGGAGCGGACCAGTCGCGCGAGGAGTCGACCAGCGACGGCGAGCCGGTGACGCCCGGGCCGAACGCGCCGGTGGTGCCGGCGTCGAACGGGATCCGGTAGAGGTCACCGGTGTCGCCCTCGGCGTAGAACAGGTCGCCGCCCGACAGGAACATGCCGCGCACGTTCGCTGCCGGCAGGGCCCCCGCCGACGCCTCGAAGCGGACCGCACCCACGACCTCGCTCTCCGGGGTGAACCAGCGCCAGAAGAGCCGGCTGTCACCGAACAGCGTGTAGTAGAGCCGGCCCGTGTCGGCGTCGTAGAACGCACCGGTCACGTTGGCCGCGTCACCGGCGAAGGTGCCGTTGTAGAGGTCGACGGTGCGCGACGCGCCGAGCGCCGTGCCGTTCATCGACCGCGCCTTGAGCGTGCCGTCGGCCCACGGGGTGTAGAGCGTGTCGCCGACCACGAAGGCGCCGCGGGCGAAGTGGAAGGCGTCGTTGCCCGCCACGGTGGTGGTGCTGCCCGGGACGCCGGCCGCCGTCATCGGCGTGCTCTGGACGTCGTCGGAGCCACCGGCGCCACCGCCACCGACCGCGGACCGGTCGATGATCTCGATCGCGTTGACCAGCGGGTTCTCCACCTGGTGCACGAAGTCGATGTCGACGCCGTCGGCGTCCGCGGTGATGTCGAAGGACTCGACGTGACCGACCTGGTGGCCGTAGGAGGCGACCATGTCGTTGTCCGGGAGCACCTCGGTGCCGTCGAGCCACACGTCGAAGACGCGCTGACCGACGCCGGACGTGCCGCCGTACTGGTTGGCGAGGTAGAGCCTGACGGTGAGCGGCGTCCCGGCGGTCACCGGGAAGTTCCACTCCATCTCAGGCGCGTTGCCCGGGTCCCAGCGCTCGGCCTGGAAGAGCGCCGCCGGGGCGCCGTCGTCGGCCGCCGTCGGGAACGAGCTGTCCAGGGTGAGCGGCGAGGTGTAGGTCGCGACGTTGCTGCCGCTGGTGCGGTACGGCGAGCTGCCGGCGTTGTCGGCCTCCCAGTTCGGGCCGTCGTCGACGCTCAGCAGCTGGGAGCCGCCGGCGTTGACGCGGTAGAGGACCGACGGGTCGGCGCTGCCGCCGGCGCGGCCGAGCTGCACCACGTCGCCCGGCAGCTCCGGGGTGGTCGAGGCCGGGATGGCCTGACCGCCCGCGAGCGGGAGGAACGCGATCCGCTTGCGGAGCTCGCCGTTGAAGCGGTTGGTGTCGGAGCCGACCCAGAGACCCTCGTCGGTGGCGAGGAAGTCGAACACCCCGACGCCGCGTGCACGGAAAGCGTCCCAGCTGAACGGCAGGCCGTTGGTCGGGTCGAGGGCCACGATGCCCTCGTGCGGCACGGCACCCGGTCCGGCCTGGTCGCCGGCGTAGGGGTTGTTGACCCAACGCATGTGACCGCCGGCGTAGACGGCGGTGCCGGTCGCGGCGACGGCGTAGGTCGTGTCACCGCCCGTGTGGTCGATCCACGTCGGCTCCTGGCCGGGGCCGGAGCGGTCGGTCTCCCAGCGGGTGATCGTGTCGCACAGGCTGTCGGGGCCGCGGTAGGCACCGGTCGTGCTGATGATGAAGTAGTCACCCTCGGGCGAGAAGTCGAGGTCGCGCATGTAGGTGTTGAACACCGACGCGCCCTCGTCGGGGAACCGGTCGGTCGACCAGTCGGTCACCGCCGAGGTCGGCCCGCTGGTGTCGAGCATCACGATCTGGTGCCGGGGCAGCCCGTCGACCGTGGCGAAGTTGCCGATCGCGACGAGCCGGTTGCCGTCGGGCGAGACGTCGAACTTGACGATCGAGGTGGACCCGCCGTTGTTGACGCCCTCGAAGGTGGGCGTGAGCTTGGTGGTCAGGTCGCCGTTGAAGCGGTCGAGGCTCGCCATCTTGCGCCGGTTCTGCCCGGCGACCTTGGTGAACCCGCCGGCGATGTAGAGCTCGTCGCCGATCAGCTTCATGTCGTTGACCTTGCCGTTGACCGCGCCCGGCGAGAAGCTGTTGACGACGGCACCGGTGTTGACGTTGAGCCGGACCACCTTGCGGTGGGTGCTGCCGTTGACGGTGTTGAAGCGGCCGCCGACGTAGACCGACCAGCCGTCGCCGGCATCGGCCAGGGTGTCGACGCGCCGGTCGATGTTGGGCACGAAGGTGGTGCTCACCTCGCCCGTGGTGGCGTTGAAGGCCAGGAGTCGGTTGCGGGTGTAGGTCGTGCCGCCCTGCGTCACCGTCGAGAAGGTGCCGCCGAGCACGATCATGTCGCCCACCTGGGCCACGGCGAAGACCTTGCCCTGGTTGACGTTGGGCGTGAAGTTGGCCGGGTTGGTGCTGACGAGCGTCGGCTGCTCGATCGACGCAGATGCCGGTGACCAGCCGATCGTCGACAGGGCGACGCCGAGGCAGGCCACGATGATGAGCGCGCGGTTGCGCATAAGGATCCCCCCATGGATCAGGTGTCGTGGCGAGCCCCGACCTGCGCCGTCCGAGCAGGCACCGGAGCCAGGACTCCCTTCGACCCGAACACGGATCGCCGGAGGATTGCAACCCCCCTCGCTGGCCTTTTTGCTCACCGAGACCGTTGTCTAGACCGATGGGAGCCGCACGCGTCTCCCCTGCCGCGTGATCCGGCGCCGCCGCGCCGGCGTACTCCCGTCAGCGTCCGCCGACGGCGCCGTCGCGCCGATGGTCGGCCCCACCGACGTACCCGTCGTCGGTCACCTGGATCACCGAGAGACCGCTGGTGAGCGCACCGATCGTCACGGGGTGGCCACGAGCCTCCAGCGCGTCCGCCAGCGCTTCGACGTCGTACGCCCAGGTCACTCCGGGGATCGGCTCCTCGAGGTTGGTCGAGCCGTTGCGGTTCTGGTGATGGGGCACGTTGACGGCCTGCTGCGCGTCGAGGCCGAAGTCGAGCACGTTGACGATGGACTGGGCGGTGTAGCCGATGATCGAGGACCCGCCCGGGGACCCGGTCACCAGAGCCACGTCGCCGTCGGCGTCGAGCACGATCGTCGGCGACATCGAGCTGCGCGGCCGCTTGCCCGGCTGCACCCGGTTCGCCACGGGGGTGCCGTCGCCGGCCACGGGCGCGAACGAGAAGTCGGTCAGCTCGTTGTTGAGCAGGAACCCTCCCCCGGGCACCATCACACCGTTGCCGAAGGAGCTCTCGATGGTGGTCGTCATGGACAGGGCGTTGCCGTAGCGGTCGACGATCGAGACGTGGCTGGTGCCGCCCTCGGTGTCCTGCTGCTGTGACGAGGTGGGGTCGAACTCGCCCGGTGGGGTCCCGGGCGCCGCCGTCCCCATGTCCGTTTCGGTGACGAGCTCCGCCCGCGAGGCGAGGTACTCCTCGTCGAGCATCCCCGCCACCGGCACCGTCACGAAGTCGGTGTCACCGACGTAGAGGTTGCGGTCGGCGAAGGCCAGCCGCCCCGCCTGGGCGAACAGGTGGACGAACCGCTCGTCCAGCGGGTCGTCGCCCAGGTCGAAGTGCTCCAGGATCCCGAGGATCTGTCCGACGGCCAGCGCACCGGACGACGGCGGTCCCATCCCGCACACCTCGTGCCCGCGGTAGTCCGCGCACACCGGCTCCCGCTCGACGACGTCGTAGGCGGCGAGGTCGGCTCGGGTCAGGTCTCCCGGGATCGCCGGGTCGGTCTGCACCGATCGGACGATCTTCGTGGCCAGCCTGCCGTGGTAGAAGCCCTCGGCGCCCCGGAAGCGCAGCGTCCTCAGCGTCTTGGCGTAGTCGCGGTTGCGCACCCGGGTGCCCGCGGGGACCGCGGCGCAGTCCTCGGTGCTGCCGTTGGTGAAGTAGTCGAAGGCCGTCGGGTCACGGAAGAACAGCCGGTCGGTGCAGCTCGCGTTGAGCGCGAGCAGGGAGTCGACCTGGTCGGCCGTCCGAGCGGTCACGTGGTAGCCGCCGCGGGCCAGCCGCAACGCCGGGCCGAACAACGTGTGCCACCGGCGCTTCCCGTGCTCGGCGTGCACGGTCTCCATCAGCTGCGGCGTCCCGGGCACTCCGACCGACAGCCCCGACTGCCAGGCGGTGAAGAAGTCCAGGCCGGCGAACCGGTCCTCGGTCGCGCTGAGCGGCGCCTTCTCGCGGGCGTCGTACGTCGTCAGCTCGCCGGTCCTGCCGTCGTACCAGACCAGGAACGCGCCGCCACCCAGGCCGCTCGACTGTGGCTCGACCAGCCCGAGCACGGTCTGGACGGCCACCATCGCGTCGGCCGCCGTGCCGCCGCGACGCAGCACCTTCACGCCGGCCTTGGTGGCCAGCGGGTTCGCGGTGACGACCATCTCCCGCTTCGTCGTGACCGCCGTGGGCGGGTCTTCGGATGTCGACGGGGGTGGAGCCGCCTCCGCGGCCGGACCGACCAGTCCGACGAGGGCGAACGAGACCAGGATCGACCAGCTGCGACGCACGGGAACCTCCGCTCCCGGCCCAGCCCGAGTGCCGGGCCGATCCACGACCATACGCACGATCGACCGCGCCGGGTCAACCCCGCCGGGCAGCCGGCCCGGCCTGATGGCGGCGGTCGGGAGGCGGGTCGTGGGCCGGGCAGGTCGTCGGGCGGGCGGGTCGTGGGGCGGGCGGGGCTCGAACCCGCGACCCAAGGATTATGAGTCCTCTGCTCTGACCGACTGAGCTACCGCCCCGCGGCGGAGCCTACCGGCGGCGTCGGAGCCGGTCTCAGGTGAGGCCGATGAGCAGCATCGCGCCGATGGCAAGCCACCAGGCGCCCCACACCGCCAGGTCGAGCCGGCGCTCGACGGCGCGAGCGACCAGCCGCCCGACGCTGCCGTCACCGAAGGAGCCGGTGCGGTGCCCGATCCGGGTCAGGGCCGCGGCGATGACGACGACCGCCGTGGTGATGCCGATGCACCAGGGGCACAGGCTGCGGATGCTGAACGCGGTCTCGGCCATGAACCAGGTGGCGAACGCCAGGAAGAACACGGACAGGCCCCACAGCGTGGCGATGTAGGACCGGCTGGCGCGGGTGCCGAGGAAGCCCGCCAGGGCACCTGAGGCGAGGACGCTGAACATGATCGCGCCGATCACCGAGTTGGGCGGCCCGAGCACGCTGGACTGCCAGGCATTGAGGACGTCGGAGCAGGAGACCCGCTCACTGAAGTCGCAGACCAGCTCGGCACCCGGGTTCTCGAGGAGGGTGATCTTCTCCAGCACCTGCACGACCGTGAAGCCGATGCCGGCGAGGGAGGCGCCGAGCACCACCGACCACAGGTCGCCGAGCCGGGGCTCGGGGGTCTGCTCGGGGGTGCGGTCGAGGGTGGGGTCCGAGGCGGTCGCGCTGCTCATGTCTCCACTGTGCTCCTGTCGACCGGTCCGCGGGGCAGGAATCGGTGCGGTCTGCGTCACGTGTCGGCAAGCGTCCGCACCCACGCGGGGACCGCGGTGCCCCACTCGGCGAGCCCGGCGTCGTCGAAGGTCGTCGACACCCGCAGCCACGACTCGACCTTGGCCAGCGCCGCCAGCCGCCGCGCCGCAGGGAGCGCCGCCCGCAGCTCGGCGAGGGGCGCCAGGTCGCTCCAGTGCTCCAGGTAGGACTCGGCGAGGTCTAACACCCTCGGGTCGTCGTCACCGATCTCCTGCAGGTCGGCGAACCGGTTGAGCGGGAGGTGCAGCACGGACAGTGGCGGTGCCACGACGGCGTCGGCGAAGTCGAAGAAGCGCACCGTCCCTCTTCTCAGCGCGTTTCCCTCGTGCAGGTCGTTGTGCTGCACCGTGGCGGGCAGGCCCAGCGCCCCCAGCTGGTCGGCGGCCCGCTCGAGCAGCGGCAGTGCGGCGAGGACGGCGTGGGCATCGGCCGCCGCCAGGTGGCGCGGATCCGTCTCCGGGAGCGAGGCGAGCTGGTCGACGCGGGCGGCGGCGTACGACGGTGCGTCGTCGGCGTTCATCTCCCTCAGCCCGTCGTCGACCAGCGAGCCCACGACCGGGACGGCAGCGCGCTGGAGCTCGGCCGCGGCCTCGACCAGGTCGCGCCAGTCGTCGAGGCTCGGGTCGCCTTCGTCGCGCAGGGTGGGCCCGAGGTCCTCGGTGAGGAGCAGTCCCCGGTCGGGGTCGGTCGCGACGACGGGCACCATCCACGCGGGCGCCACGGCCGCCAGCCGATGGACCACGGCCGCCTCGCTCGCCTGGGAGGCACAGTTCTGCTTGACGTAGAACCGCCCCCGCGCCGTCTCGGCGCGCCAGACGCCGGCCCAGGGCCTCAGCTTGACCTCGACCAGGGTCCGCGGCGGGCCGACCTGCTCGCCGACCCAGGCGTGGAGCAGGTCGCGGAACTCGCCGGAGCGCCAGGTCTCCAGGTGCGGCGGCAGCGGTGCGGGCAGGTCGGCGTACCAGGCCATCACAGCGCCCGCTGCATCTCGTGCAGCACCTCGACGGCGACGAAGCCGAGGGCGAGGTTGGTGCGGAGCATGGCGTGGTTGTCGGGCGCCGTCCAGGTGTGGATCGAGGTCCGGCCGGGGTGCTCCCGCTCCACGACGCCGAGGGTGGCGAGCTTGAGCGCGAGTCCGAGCCGGTGCCCGCGCGCCTCCGGCATCACCAGGGTGTCGTCCTGCACGGCCACGGTGGAGCGGTGCTCGAGCAGCATCCGCGAGTACCCGCACAGGGACCCGTCGCCGACCCGGCGGGCGGCCGCCACGACGCCGGCGTAGCTCCGGGCGATCAGCGCCTCCCCCGCCCGCACCCGCGCCTCGTCGACGGGCACGCGCGCCATGTCGAGCTCGCCGCGCGGCTCGTCGGCGTTCATCTGGCTGCGCATCCGCACATAGCCGGGCAGCAGCTCGTCGGGGCAGTGGTCGCCCCAGGTGACGATCTCCACCCCGGCGGCCCGCGGCGCCGCAGCCGCCAGCGCCTCGAGCCGCCGACGACGCTCGTCGGGCATCGGAAGCCCCAGCACGAGGTGGTCCTCGACATGGACGGAGGTGAAGCCGAGCGCCTCGGCGAAGGCGGTCGCCCCCTGGTCGGCTTCGGTGGTGTGCGCCTCGCCGATCACGGTGGAGCGCCCGGCGTCGGCGGCCAGCCTCGCCGCCTCGTCGTAGAGCGCTCGGCCGAGGCCTCGGCGCCGGTGCGACGGGAGCACGCAGACCTCGACCTGCGCGAGGTGCAGGTTGTCGTCCTGCGGCAGCCCGACCTCGGCGATGCCGACGGCGTCGGTGCCGTCGCGAGCGACCAGCAGCGTGGTGCTGAGGTACGGCGTCGGGTGGCGGAGCCCCTCGACCCGGTGCCGCGGGCTCGTGAGCACCGCGTGCGGCCGCTCCGGCAGGATGCTGGCGCGCTCGACGGCGTGCCAGGCCTCCAGGGTGGCGTCGTCGGCGGGGTCGACCACGGAGATCGGCGGGCGTCCGGGCATGGGCGCCACCCAATCGGCAGCGGCCCCTGTCGGGCAAGCGGATTCGCCTGCCATGCTGCTGCGCATGGAACCCACACCGCTCGAGCCGCTGCCCGAGGACTGGGAGCGCGCGCTCTGCGTCGTCGCCCACCCCGACGACCTGGAGTTCGGCGCCGCCTCCGCGATCGCCCGGTGGACCGGGCAGGGCAAGCACGTCGTCTACTGCATGGTGACCTCGGGCGAGGCCGGCATCGACGGGATCCCGCCCGACGAGTGCCGCCCGCTGCGTGAGGCCGAGCAGGTCGAGTCCGCCCGCGTCGTCGGCGTCGACCAGGTGGACTTCCTCGGCTTCGCCGACGGCATCGTGGAGTACGGCGTCCCCCTGCGCGCCGCGATCGCCCAGGAGGTGCGGCGGCACCGCCCGGAGATCGTCGTCACCGGCAACTTCCGGGACACCTTCGGGGGACGCAACCTCAACCAGGCCGACCACATCGCGGTCGGCAAAGCCGTGCTCGACGCCGTCCGCGACGCCGGCAACCGGTGGATCTTCTCCGACCAGCTGGTCGACGGGCTCGAGCCCTGGGGTGGTGTGACGGCGGTCTGGGCCGCCAACTCCCCCGACGCGCAGCACGGCGTCGACACGACGGCCACGTTCGACGCCGGCGTGGCGTCGCTCGCCGCCCACGCGGCGTACATCGAGGGCCTGGGCTGGGAGGGCTGGGACCCCGAGGAGTTCCTCGAGGGCATCGCCCGTCCGACCGGTCAGCGGATGGGGGTCGCCAAGGCCGCGGCGTTCGAGGTCTTCCCCATGGGCTGGGGCGACTGACCCCGAACCGGCGCTTCCGCGCGCCGAGACGGCGCTCCGGTGGCGCGAGGCGGCGCCCCTGCGCGCCGAGACGGCGCTTCCGCGTCGCGAGACGGCGCCCCCGCGCACCGAGACGGCGCTCCCGCGCGCCGCCGCTCTCCACGACTCCTCCAGGGGTTCTGCAGTTGCTCTCCAAGGCTCCTTCGTCGCGGTGCCCGACAGTGGTGTGCACACGGCCCCGACCGCGGGCCAGCACACAAGGAACCATCGATGACCAGTACCGACACCACCGTCCGCCCGGCTCCCACCACCGAGCCGGCGACGGGGCTCACCGACACCGAGACCACCTCCCGCGACTCCGGCCCGCGCTCGACCGAGCGGGCGACCCGCTGGCGCGGCGGACTGCTCGCCGCCGCAACGCTGGTGACTGCCGCGGCGGCGATCTCCGCGGCGCTCACCCGGCCCGACGCCGCGCCCGTGCCGCCCACGCCGGCCGAC
Source organism: Actinomycetes bacterium (assembly GCA_030432975.1). Classification (GTDB taxonomy): domain Bacteria; phylum Actinomycetota; class Actinomycetes; order Propionibacteriales; family Nocardioidaceae; genus Nocardioides. The sequence goes on along the minus strand of JAUILS010000016.1, from coordinate 8,245 downwards.
CCGCTCTCCGCCTACCGGTCGGGGGGCTCGGTCTACCAGCAGCAGGTGCCCCAGCAGGGCACCGACCCGTGGGCGGGCTATCGCTCGGGCGGGTCGGTCTACCGGCAGCAGGTGCCGCAGCCGGCCGATCCGTGGGACGACCCGACGCGGTGGTACGGGCCCGGCAGCGCGACGTACCGCGCCCAGGTGCCGCAGTGACGCCTGCACAAGAGTGGAGGGCCTGACCGCGGTTGCGCCGCTGGTCAGGCCCTCTGCTGGCTCCCCCGGTTGGACTCGAACCAACAACCCTCCGGTTAACAGCCGAATGCTCTGCCAGTTGAGCTACAGGGGATCGCCGAAGCCCGCACAGGTTAGCAAGGCCCAGCCGATGGGGGCGAATCGAAACCAAGGCGCGCACACGCGCCGTCTCGCGGCGCCGGAGTGCCGTCTCGCGGCACGGAAGCGCCATCTCGCGGAGCCACGAGGCGCATCTCGCGCGGCCATGACGCGCATCTCGCGGTCAGAGGCCGGTGTCGGCGCGGGCCTGGGCGAGGGCGGCGGAGGCGGCGGCGCGGACGGCGGGGTCGTCGGGGTCGACGCCGGCGTCGTACTCGAAGAACCACGAGACGGGGGTGTCGCCGACGACAGGTGACCGGCGGGCGACCACCCGCAGGCCGCGACGGTCGGTGACCGGCACGTGTCGCTGCAGCACGATCGAGGCGGTCACCCGCTCGCGGACCAGCTGGAGCAGGCTGCGCGGGTCGTCGAGCGGCAGCCGGTGAACGACGCGCTGCTCCCCCCAGGTGCCGACCTCGGCGACCTGGAGGACGGAGGTGTCGCGGTCCCAGTCGGCGGCCTCGACCCGCTCCCACGGCAGCCGCAGCGGCCCGGCGTCGGGGCCACCGGTGACGTAGCAGGCCTCGCGGGTGCCGGCCACCACCCGTCCGTCGGTCGTCTCGGCCCAGGCGAGCACCCGCTCCCCCGGCTCGACGGCGACGGCAGGACGACCACGCCGGCCGAACGGTCCCTTCACTGCTCGCCCATCGCCCGGTCGCGCAGCGTGCGGCGATGCTGCTCCAAGGCCACCAGCTCGCCGAACATCCGGTTGTAGTCGGTGGCCTGCTCGACCGGGTTGGTGCGCTGCAGCCGCGACTTCAGGTCGGCGATGCGGCGCAGCGCCGTGAGCTCCTGGAGCCGGAACACGTGGGCGGCGACGTAGCCCGCGTCGGGCTCCTTCGCCGTCGGCAGCGGCTCGACCGCCAACGCGCTGATCGCCGAGGAGACGGCCGGGTCCGGCGCGGCGTCGCGCAGCCGGGCCGCCCAGCCCGGGTCGTGGCCGGCCGCCGCGGGGCCGCCCGCGGCCGACACCACCTCCCACACGCCGCGGTAGGTCGGGTGGGTGAAGTCGTTGCCGCCGACGTCGGAGGCGGTGCGGCCCACGGCGCCGGGGTGCTGGAGCACCAGTTTGAGCGTCTCGCGCTCGATCGAGAACCTCGGGTCGCGCAGGTCGGGCAGCTGCTGGCGCGGAGCCTCCGTCGCCTCCGGCTCCACCCGCGACGGGGTCGTGGGCGCGGGCCGCGAGCCGCGGGCCGCCGCGCGGCGCACCTCCGCCCTCGCCTCGTCGACGTCGACGCCGACCATGCCCGCCACCTCGCGGGCGAACGCGTCGACCTTGGACTTGTCGCGCACGCTGGAGACGAGCCGCGCGGCCTCGCGCAGCGCGTCGACGCGACCGTCGGCGCGGTCGAGGTCGTACTTCCCCACCACGTTGCCGAGCACGAAGCGGTAGAGCGGCACCCGCCGGGCCACCAGCTCGCGGACGGCGGCGTCGCCGGCCTTCAGCCGCAGGTCGCACGGGTCGAGACCGGACGGCTCGACGGCGACGTAGGTCTGCGAGACGAAGTTCTGGTCGCCGGCGAAGGCCCGCAGCGCCGCCTTCTGCCCCGCCGCGTCGCCGTCGAAGGTGAAGATCACCTCGCCGCGGAACTCCTCGTGGTCGTGCAGGAAGCGCCGCAGCACCCGCGCGTGCTCGTCGCCGAACGACGTGCCGCACGTCGCCACGGCCGTCGGCACCCCGGCCAGGTGGCAGGCCATCACGTCGGTGTAGCCCTCCACGACGACCGCCTGCGACGACCGCGCCATGTCGCGCCGCGCCAGGTCGATGCCGTAGAGCACCTGGCTCTTCTTGTAGATCGGCGTCTCGGGGGTGTTGAGGTACTTCGCCTCGATCCGGTCGTCGTCGAAGATCCGCCGCGCCCCGAACCCGATCGTGTCTCCCGAGGCGTCGCGGATCGGCCACAGCAGCCGCCCCCGGAACCGGTCGTAGGCCGACCGGCCCTGGGCCACCAGCCCGGCGGCCACCGTCTCCTCGTCGCGGAAGCCCTTCTGCCGCAGGTGGTGGAGCAGCGCCTCGCCGTCGCGGGGCGCGAACCCCATGCCGAACGTCTCGGCCGCGGTCTGGTCGAAGCCCCGCTCGTCGAGGAACTGCCGCCCGGCCAGCGCGTCGGGCGTGCGCAGGTGGTCGGCGTAGAACTCCTGCGCCACCCGGTGGGCGTCGATCAGCCGCGACCGGTTGGGCCCGCGCCGCTCCGGCGGTGCCTCACCGTCCTCGCGCCGCAGCTGCACGCCGTACTTCTCGGCGAGCCGCTCGACGGCCTCCACGAAGCTGAGCCCGTCGATCTTCATCAGGAACGTGAAGACGTCGCCGCCCTCGCTGCAGCCGAAGCAGTGCCAGAACTGCCGGGCGGGCGTGACGTGGAACGACGGCGACTTCTCGTCGTGGAAGGGGCACAGGCCCTTGAACGAGCCGCCGCCGGCGGGCCGGAGCGTGACGTAGGACGAGATCACCTCGTCGACGCGCGCCTTGTCGCGCACCTCGGCGATGTCGTCGTCGCGGATCCGCCCTGCCACGCCGGGAGTCTACGGGGCGGCGGGCTGCTCGCCCGCGGTCGTCCCCAGGCCGTCGCCGTCGGCGTCGCGCCGTTCGCGCCACGCCTCCGTGGCCTCGGCGCGCGCGTCGTCACCGATCTCGGCGTAGCGCTGCTGCAACCGCTCGCGGATCTCCTCGGCGGAGTAGGCCCGCCGCTTGCGGTCCTCGCGCGCGACGACCGCCCCGGTGGCCGCGAGGCCGAGGATGCCCGCGAGGCCGAGCGCCTTGGTCCATCTGCCTGCCATGACGAGCAGGGTACGCCGCCCGGTCCCCCGCCCCGCCTCCGCGCCCGGCACAATCCTCCCCATGGCGACCGTGACCCTCGACCAGGCGGCCGAGCTGACGCGCACCGGCGACCTGTGGCTGTTCCGCGGGGTGACGCCGGCCGACCACGCGATCCGGCTGGCCACCAACGCCCCGGTCAACCACGTGGCCCTGGCGCTGACGGTGGGCGACCTGCCGGCGATGATGTGGCACGCCGAGCTGGGCCGGCGGCTGCTGGACCTGTGGACCGGCACCCACCACCGCGGCGCCCAGCTGCACGACCTCCGCGCGGCCGTCGAGCGCTGGACCGGGCTGCGCAAGCAGCGGGTCTTCCTGCGCCAGCTCCAGCCCGAGTCGGGACGGGTCGAGGAGGACGGCGCCCTCAAGGCCGTCGCCCGGTGGAACGGCACCTCCTTCCCGTCGACCGGCCAGCTGGCCTGGCGGTGGTTCTCCGGCCGCAACGGCATCCCCAACCCCGAGCTCCCCATGGCGCTGCGCACCGAGGTCGCCTTCTGCGCCGAGCTCGCGGCGGTCACCCTGCAGTCGATGGGCGTGCTCGACGACGAGCTGCCCGCCACGTGGTACGACCCCGGCCGCTTCTGGAGCGGCGACGCGCTCCCCCTGCAGGACGGCTGGGGATACGGCGAGGAGATCGAGGTCACCGTCACCTGACCTCGAGCTCCTGTGACGCCCGCGGCACCATGGAGCCATGACGACGGACGTGGTCGAGAGCCGCGCGACGGCGATCCGGGCCGAGGCCGAGGAGACGCTGCGCGGGCTCACCCCCGACGCGTCGCTGTGCGCGATCAGCCGCGAAGGGCGGTCGTTCCCGGCGGGGAAGTTCCACGAGGGGCGCGGGTACGCCGCCGCCGAGGTGCTGCGCGGCCTGCGCCGGGGCATGACCCCGCGGGAGGCGGTCGACGCCGCCTGGGACCGCTGGAGCATCGTCGCCCCGCTCTCGCGCCGCAGCGCGCCCGACTGGGCGGCGTACGGCGCCGGCGGCGACGACGTCCTGGCCGAGCTGCTCGAGCTCACCGGCTGACGCCCAGACCGGACACACAGACGCCGGACGCGGGAGTGGACAGGCCACTCCCGCGTCCGGTGCCGAGCGTCAGCGGCGAGCCGCCCCGCGGCGCGCGAGCACGACGCCCAGCCAGGTGAACCAGACGATGAAGCCCAGGCCGAACACGGACGTCGCCACCTCGGCGGCGGCCGGGACGAGGGTGACCATGCCCACGGCGGCCAGGCCGAGCGACAGGCCACCCAGCGCGGTCGGGAGCGCCCGGGTGCGCAGCACGGCGAGGCCGACAACGGCCGCCCAGAGTGCGCCGGCGACCTCGATCCCGCCGCCCAGGGCGTCCTGCACGATGCTGACCGACGTCCACGCGCTCAGCGCCAGGTCGGGGTCGTCCGCGTGCAGGGAGATGGCGGCCTGCTGACCGACGACGGCCACGCTCCCGCTGGCGACGAGCAGCCCCGACCAGACGAGTCCGAGCGCCGCAGAGACCCGCGCGAGTCCGGGGGCGGCGGCGAGCCGGTCCCGCACGCCGAGGGAGACGAGGACCATGGCGGCGCCGCCGAGCAGGTAGAGCAGGGCGTACCACGCGGACATCACGGTCGCGTTGTCGATCAGGAACGACAGCGACCCCGACGGGTCGCCGACCGCGCCGGTGAACCCGCGGGGAGCCAGGTAGGCGCCCATGACGAGGAAGCCGACGACGTAGGTGCCGGCCACGACCTGGGCGGCGACCCCGCCGGCCCGGGCCAGCGAGCCGACCGGCGCCGAGCCGGTGTCCGGGGTGATGGGAGAGGTGGTCGAAGGGACGGGGCGGTGGGTGCTGTGAGTAGTCATGACTCCACTCTCGGCGCCGCGGCCCCGCCGGCACATCGGAGAAGGGGCTCAACCCGACCGGTACCTGAGGACAGCCGGCCCTGGACCCAGGTCCCCTCCCGAGGGCCGGCGGCCGCCCTAGGCTGGTGGCCATGGCTGTCGGGGTGCTGCGCGCGATGTGGGACGAGCCGCGCGTCGTCGCCCCGCCCGGGATCACCTGGTGGGACCGGGCGTTGGTGGCCGGGCTGGTCCCGGTGGCCGTGCTCGAGGCCCTGCTCGGTCCCGACGTGGCCTGGCCCGTCTGGACCATCGGCTGGGCGCTGGCCTGCGTGGTCACGCTGCTGTGGCGACCGCACCGCCCGCTGGCGATGCTGGTGGCCGGCTACACCGCGCAGACCGTCGCCGGCGTCGTGCCGGCGCTGGCCGGTGAGACCTACAACGTGCTCAACGTGACCGCCGTGGTGCTGCTGCTGGCCTACTCCCTCGGCCGCTGGGCCAGCGGGCGCGGCGTCGTCGCGGGCACCGCGTTCCTGCTGATCGTCCACCTGCTGCGCGAGCCGCTCTACGACGCGAGCGGCGCCTCGATCGGGGTCGGCGTCGGCGCGCTGCTGCTCCCGGTGACGGTGGGCGCGACGATCCGGTTCTGGGCCCGGTCGCAGCTGCGGGAGCGCGAGGAGATCCGCAACCGCGAGCGGGAGCGGCTCGCCCGTGACCTCCACGACACCGTCGCCCACCACGTCTCCGGCATCCTCCTCCAGGCGCGCGCCGCCCGGATCAAGGCGGCCTCCGACCCCGACGGCGCGGTCGACGCGATCCGGGGCGTCGAGGAGGCCGCGGAGCGCTCGATGGCCGACATGCGGTCGCTGGTCGCCGTCCTGCGGGAGGGGGAGGACGACGCCGAGCGCGCCCCGACGTACGGCGTCTCCGACATCGCCGGCCTCGCCGACACCGTCGGCACGCCGCGGGTGCTGGTGACGGTCCCGCCCGACCTCGACGCGGTCCCGGCCACCGTGGGGTCGGCGCTGTTCCGGGCGGCCCAGGAGGCCGTGACCAACGCCCGCCGACACGCCGTCGACGCAACCCTCGTCGACGTGGAGCTGACCAGGGAGGCAGGCACGATGACGCTGCGCGTGCACGACGACGGCCGACCCGCCCGGGGCCGGGCACCTCGACGCGGGACGCACTATGGGCTCGCCGGCATGCGGGAGCGCTTCGCCCTGCTGGGCGGGCAGGTCAGCGCCGGTCCCGACCCCGCCGGCGGGTGGACGGTGCGGGCGACGGCGCCGATGACGACCTCCGCGGCCGGCCGCCGGGAGGTGCGGTCATGAGCGACCCGGTGCGGGTGCTGCTCGCCGACGACCAGGAGATGGTGCGCGTGGGGCTCACCACGATCCTCGACGCGCAGCCCGACATCGAGGTGGTCGGGCAGGCGACCACCGGCCGCGAGGCGGTCGCGCTGGTCGGCCGGCTGCGGCCGGACGTGTGCCTGTTCGACATCCGGATGCCGGACCTCGACGGGATCGAGGCGACCCGGCAGGTCGCCGGCCCCGAGGTGACCGACCCGGTGCCGGTGGTGGTGATCACCACCTTCGACGACGACGACTACGTCTACGACGCGCTCGGGGCGGGGGCTCGCGGGTTCCTGCTGAAGGACGCCGACCCCGAGCTGCTGGCCGAGGCCGTGCGGGTGGCCGCCCGGGGCGACGCGCTGATCGCCCCCTCGGTGACCGCGCGGCTGCTCACCACCTTCTCCCGGGGCAGGTCCGGGCGAGCGGCTCCCCCGCTGGAGCCACTCACCGCCCGCGAGGAGGCCGTGCTCGACCTGGTGGCCCTCGGACGCACGAACGCCGAGATCGGCGAGGAGCTCTACGTCTCGGTCAGCACGGTGAAGACCCACGTCGGCGCGCTGATGGACAAGCTGCCGGCCCGCAACCGGGTCGAGATCGCGCTGTGGGCCTACGCCCAGGGGCGGATCGACCCGACCGGCGACGGCGGCTGACCGCGGCCGCTCAGGGCCGGCGTACGACGTTGGCGAGCGGCTCGCCCGCGGCGAAGCGCCGCAGCTGGTCGCGCACCACGCGGTGGGCCCGCGGCCACATCGCGCTGCTGGCGCCGCCGACGTGCGGGGAGATGAGCACGCCGGGCGCCGACCACAGCGGGTGGTCGGGCGGCAGCGGCTCGGGGTCGGTGACGTCGAGCGCGGCCCGGATCCGCCCCGCCTGCAGGGCCGAGAGCAGCGCGTCGGTGTCGACCACCGCTCCGCGGGCCACGTTGACGAGCAGGGCGCCGGGCCTCATCGCGGTGAGGAAGTCGACGGACACCAGGCCGCGGGTGGCGTCGGTGAGCGGCACGACGAGCACCACGACGTCGGCCTCCGGCAGCAGGGTGGGCAGCTCGTCGACACCGTGCACGCCGTCGCGGGCCCGGCTGGCGACCCGCACGACGTCGACCTCGAACGGCCGGAGCCGCTCCTCGACGGCCGCCCCGATCGAGCCGTGCCCGACGATCAGCACCCGCTTGTCGGCCAGCGCCGGCCGCGGCGCGTAGACCCACTCGCCGCGGTCCTGCGCGCGCACGAAGTCGGGCACACCGCGCAGTGAGGCCAGCATCAGCGTGAGCGCCAGCTCGGCGGTGGAGGTCTCGTGGATCCCCCGGCCGTTGCAGAGCGCGACGCCGCCCGGCAGGTGCGGCCACACGTGGTCGACGCCGGCGGTGAGCGTCTGGACGACCTGCAGCCGGGGCATGCGAGAGAGCACGGTCAGGTCGGCGCCGAAGGAGTACGCCGGCACGAACAGCTCGACCTCCGCCGCGGCGGCCGGGAGGTCGTCGGCACCGGGCACGACCTGCTCCGCGCGCAGCCCGGCCGGCAGCTCGCCGAGCTCGGCGGGGTCGAACGGCAGCCACACCAGCCGGCTCATCGGCACACCGCCGCGTGCCGCGACACCGCGCTGGCGTCGGTGAGTGAGGCGACCTGGTCGACGACGACCCGCAGCCGCGCGGCGTCGTCGCCCGCCCGCTGCCAGTCGTCGGCGAACGGGCGGTCCAGGGCATCGGGGCCGCGGGCGTGCATTCCCGCCACCAGCTCGGCGAGCAGCGCTCGCTGCCGCTCCATCAGCGCCACCCGGTCGTCGGCGCGCATGACGTAGTGGGCCGCGATCCCCTTGAGCACCGCGATCTCCAGCCGGGTCCGCTCCGGCACCACGAGCGACGCGCGGTAGCGCACGAACGGCCCCTCCCCCGCG
>JAUILS010000247.1 GCA_030432975.1 Actinomycetes bacterium | reverse complement strand
GGCGGCGAGGTCGTCGCAGTGGTCGATGTCGGGGGTCACGCCGGTGGTGGCGACGTGCACGACGAGCCCGTCGAAGCCCTCGTCGGCGACCACGACGTTGCTGCCGCCGGCCAGCACCAGCACCGGTCGGCCGGCGGCGTCCGCGTCGGCGACGGCCCGCACCATCGCGTCCTCGGTGGTCGCCTCGACCCAGTCGGCGGCGGGGCCGCCCAGCCGCAGCGTGGTGTGGTCGCCGAGCAGCACGGCGTCCGGGGCGGGCTCAGGCACGCACCACGGCCTTCGGCATGCCGAGGACCTTCTGCCCGTCGCAGATCACCTCGAGGGCGATCGTGGCCAGCCCGTCGGCGACGCTCTTGACGGTGCCGGCGACGACGACCTCGACCCCGTCGTCGTCATCAGGCACCACCACGGGGTTGGTGAACTTGCAGCCGAGCTCGACCACCTCGGCGGCGTCGGTCCAGGTCGCCACCGCGCGGGCGGCCAGCGCCATCGTGAACATGCCGTGGGCGATCACGCCGGGGAGCCCGACCGAGGTGGCGACCCGGTCGGACCAGTGGATCGGGTTGAAGTCGCCGCTGGCGCCGGCGTAGCGCACCAGGTCGGAGCGCCGCACGGCGTAGGTCTGCGGGTCGAGCGCCTGGCCCGCCTCGAGCGCGCTCACGCGTCGGCCCCCCGGTGCACCAGGGTGGCGGTGGTCGTGCAGACCAGCTCGCCGGCGGCATCGGTCACCAGGCTGCGGGTGCCGATGATGTCGTTGCCGCCGATCTGGCGCAGGGACGCCACGGTCAGCGTCGCGGACAGCACGTCGCCCGGCCGCGGCGGCCGCTCGTAGGCGAAGCGCTGCCGACCCGATCGCGGCCGCGAACTCGCGGACCTTCTCCTCCGACACGGCGTAGGGCCGGGTCGGCGGGAACTCCTTGCCCACCAGGGACTCGTCGATCGCCATGCAGCCAACCTAGCCGCCGACCGCCATCGGCCGCACGCTAGCGTCGCCAGCATGGAGCCGAGCATGGAGCACCGACGACTGGGCCGGACCGGGCGGGACGTGAGCGTGGTGGGGCTGGGCTGCTGGCAGCTCGGCGCCGACTGGGGCGAGGTGACGGTGGACACCGCCCTCGGCATCCTCGAGGCCGCGGCCGACAGCGGGGTGACGTTCTACGACACCGCCGACGTCTACGGCGACGGCCGGTCCGAGCGGCTGGTCGGCCGCTTCGTGGCCGCCCGCGGTGGGGCGTTCACCGTCGCCACGAAGATGGGCCGGCGGGCCGACCCGCACGTGCCGGAGATGTTCACCCTCGACCACTTCCGGGCGTGGACCGACCGGTCGCGGGAGAACCTCGGCGTCGACACCCTCGACCTGGTGCAGCTGCACTGCCCGCCGACGGCGGTCCTGCACCGCGAGGAGACCTACGACGACTGCGACCGGCTCGTCGAGGAGGGCCGGGTCGCGGCCTACGGCGTCTCGGTCGAGACCGTCGACGAGGCGCTCGCGGCGATCGCCCGGCCGCACGTCGCGACCATCCAGATCATCCTCAACATCTTCCGCCGCAAGCCGCTCGAGGAGGTGCTGCCCGCGGCGGCCGAGGCTGGCGTCGGCATCATCGCGCGGGTGCCGCTGGCCAGCGGCCTGCTGAGCGGCAAGTACGACGCCTCCACGAGGTTCGCGGCCGACGACCACCGCAGCTTCAACCGGCAGGGCGAGGCCTTCGACGTCGGCGAGACCTTCTCCGGGGTGCCCTACGACGTCGGCGTCGCGGCGGCACAGGAGGTCGCCGCGCTCACTCCCGACGGCGCCACCACGGCCCAGCTCGCGCTGCGGTGGATCATCGACCAACCGGGGGTCACCACGGTCATCCCCGGCGCCAGCAAGCCCGAGCAGGCCCGGGGCAACGCCGCCGCCGCCGGCCTCTCCCCGGTCGACGCCGAGACGGCCAACGTCTTGGCGAGGATCTACGACGAGCGCATCCGGGAGCACGTGCACGCCCGCTGGTGACGCGGGGAGCGACGACGCTCCGCGGGTCCCCCGGACATGCCGACGGCCCGCCCGGAGGACCGGGCGGGCCGTGGCTTCGAAGACTGGGTGACGAACCGTCAGCGGGTCTCGCGGTGCGGCGTGTGCTTGCGGCAGCGCGGGCAGAACTTCGACAGCTCCATGCGGTCGGGGTTGTTGCGGCGGTTCTTCTTGGTGATGTAGTTGCGCTCCTTGCACTCGGTGCAGGCGAGCGTGATCTTGGGGCGAACGTCGGAGCTCTTGCTGGCCACGGTGGGTCCTTCTTGGTCGTCGTACGAAAGGGCTGGTGGGCCCTGCAGTCATGCGTCGTAGCGGGGGCGGGACTCGAACCCGCGACACCACGATTATGAGCCGTGTGCTCTAACCACCTGAGCTACCCCGCCGCCGGGTCCGGTCCCCCGCCGAGCGTACGGCGGAGCCCCAACCCCGAGCCCCTTTACGGAATCGAACCGTAGACCTACTCCTTACCATGGAGTCGCTCTGCCGACTGAGCTAAAGGGGCAAACGACTGGCAAGGATACACACGCGCGGGGGTGCGTGAGAAATCGGCCGAGCGCCGGTCGGGAGGGCCTTCGGTCAGTCCTGGATCCGCCGCCACGGGCGGGCCTGCTCCAGCTCGTAGGCCAGCTCCAGCAGCGTCGCCTCGCGGCCCAGTCCGGTGCTCAGCTGGAGGCCCAGCGGCAGCCCAGCGGGGTCGGTGCCGAGCGGCAGCGAGACGGCCGGCTCCCCGGTGGCGTTCTGGTACGGCGTGAAGGCGGCCAGGTCGATCAGCCGCCCGATCACCGTCTCGTAGTCCTGCGTCGGGTCGATGTAGCCGACCCGGGGGGTCGTAGTGCCGAGCGTGGGCGACAGGACGACGTCGACGTCGCCGTAGAACTCCGCGGACAGCGATCCCAGCCGACGCAGTCGCCGGACCGCCCGGGGGTAGTGCCGCAGGCGGGCCGCCGCGTGGTCGGCGAGTCCGCGGGTGAGGTTGTCGACCTTGGTGGGGTCCCAGGTGCGGCCGAAGGTCCACCGACCGGTGCGGAGGAGGTAGTAGGCCTGGAAGCCCCAGTAGAGCAGGAAGTCCTCCAGGAGCGTGTCGGTGACCGGCAGGCTCGCCTCCTCGACCTGGTGGCCGAGCTCCTCCAAGAGTGCCGCGACCTTCATCGTCTCCTCGACGGCCACCGGGTCGATCGTGGCGTAGGGGGACTCCACATGGACGGCCACCCTGAGCCGGCTGCGCGCCGGGCGGGTGATGTCACCGACCGGTGGCAGCGAGACGTTGCGATAGACCCGTTCGGCCTCGCGCAGGAAGGCGGCCGTGTCGCGCACCGACCGGGTCACGACCCCGTCGGCGATGATCCGGACCGGCATCCGGCTCAGCGCCTTGTCGAGCGCCACCCTCCCGCGGCTGGGCTTGAGCCCGACCAGGCCGTTGACGGCCGCCGGGATCCGGATCGAGCCGGCACCGTCGTTGGCGTGGGCCAACGGCACCGCCCCGGCCGCGACCAGCGCACCCGCCCCGCTGGAGGAGGCCCCGGCCGAGTGGTCCAGGTCCCACGGGTTGCGCACCGCTCCGAGCCGCGGATGCTCGGCGACACCCGAGAAGCCGAGCTCCGACAGCTGGGTCTTGCCGAGCGGGATCAGGCCGGTCGCAAGGTACATCCGCGCGAACTCTCCGTCGGCGGGGCGCGGCGGGCAGACGAAGGCGTCGGAGCCGTGCTGGCTGGGCATCCCCTCCACGTCGACGTTGTCCTTGACGAACGTCGGCACGCCGGCGAAGTAGCCGCCGCGCGGGTCGGCCGCCTCGCTGCGGGCCCGCTCGTAGGCCCGATGGGCCAGGGTGTTGAGGCGCCCGTCGACCTGCTCGGTGCGGGCGATGGCGGCCTCGACCACCTCCGGGACCGACACCCGGCCCGCGTGCAGCTCGGCCACCAGCCCCACCGCGTCGTGGTCGCCCAGGGCGTCGTCGGAGAACGCGTGCACACGGGTCATGCCCCGCAGGCTAGTGAGCGCGGCGGCTCGTGTCAGGGAGCACGCGCGCCGGCGGGAGCGTGGGTCAGCCGCGCCGGTGGCAGCCGGCCAGGTGGTCGTCGACCAGCCCGATTGCCTGCATCAGGGCATACATCGTGGTCGGGCCGACGAACGCGAAGCCGCGCTTCTTCAGCGCCTTGGACAACGCGGTGGACTCCGGCGTCACGGCGGGCACGTCGGCGAACGACTGGGGGGCGGGCCCCGGCTCGGGGGCGAAGGAGAGCACCAGCGCCTCCAGCCCCTCGGCCTCCCGCAGGGCCACGGTGGCCTGGGCGTTGGTGATCGCGGCGTCGATCTTGGCCCGGTTGCGGACGATGCCGGCGTCGGCCATCAGCCGGGCCCGGTCGCCGTCGTCGTAGGCCGCGACGGCGTCGGGGTCGAAGCCGGCGAACGCCTCGCGGAACGCCGGCCGCTTGCGCAGGATGGTCAGCCAGGAGAGGCCGGACTGGAAGGCCTCGAGGGTGAGCCGCTCGAGGTAGGCCGCCTCGCCGTGGACCCGGACGCCCCACTCGGTGTCGTGGTAGGCCGCGTAGTCGGGGGTGCTCGCACCCCAGCCGCAGC
>JAUILS010000246.1 GCA_030432975.1 Actinomycetes bacterium | reverse complement strand
GGCGTCGACATCGAGGAGCTCGTCGGCCGGGTGCCGTTCGAGAAGGTCTGGGGCCTCCTCGTCGACGGCACCTACGAGCCCGGCCTCCCTCCGGCGGAGCCCTACAACATCGCCATCCACACCGGCGACGTGCGCGCCGACGTACAGGCCAGCGTGGCGATGCTCGCGCCGATGCTCGGCATGGGCCAGACCTACGACATCTCCGACGAGGCGGCGCGCGAGGACCTCTCCCGGGTCGCCGTCATGGTGCTGTCGTACGCCGCCCAGGCCGCCCGCGGGCTCGGCAAGCCGGTCGTCACCCAGTCGGAGGTCGACCGGGGCGCCACCCTCGCCGAGCGGTTCCTGATCCGCTGGCGCGGGGAGGCCGACCCGAGCCACGTCCGGGCGATCGACGCCTACTGGTCGTCGGCCGCCGAGCACGGCATGAACGCCTCCACCTTCACGGCCCGGGTGATCACCTCCACCGGCGCCGACGTCGCGGCCGCGATGTCGGGCGCGATCGGCGCGATGAGCGGCCCGCTCCACGGCGGCGCCCCGTCGCGGGTGCTCGGCATGATCGAGGAGGTGGAGCGGCGCGGCGCTGCCGAGCCCTACGTCAAGGAGCTCCTCGACAAGGGCGAGCGGCTGATGGGCTTCGGACACCGCGTCTACCGCGCCGAGGACCCGCGTGCCCGCGTGCTCCGGCGTACCGCCCAGGAGCTCGACGCGCCTCGCTACGAGGTCGCCGTCGCGCTCGAGCAGGCCGCGCTCGCCGAGCTGCGAGCCCGCCGCCCCGACCGGGTGCTCGAGACCAACGTGGAGTTCTGGGCGGCGATCGTCCTCGACTTCGCGCGGGTGCCGGCGCCGATGTTCACCTCGATGTTCACCTGCGCCCGCACCGCCGGCTGGTCGGCCCACATCCTCGAGCAGAAGCTCACCGGGCGGCTGATCCGCCCCTCGGCCGTGTATGCCGGCCCGTCGACGCGGCCCGCCGCCTCGGTCGAGGGCTGGGACGAGGCCTGGGCCGACTGACCCCCTCTGTCGGCCCGCCGCGACGGCCCGGCGCGAAGGCTCAGCGGGGCGGGTCGTCGAGGGCGCAGGCGGGCGTGCCGCCCGGCAGCGACGAGCGGTGCTCGGCCACCCACGTGTAGACCCGACCCGCCAGGGGTGAGAGCGCGCGCGACCCGAGCAGCGCCCCCAGCAGCCGCAGCGGCGCCGCCCCGGCCCGGAGCACGTCGGCCCAGGCGCGGTGGCCGTAGGACACCTGGCCGTCGGCACCCACGAACGGCATCTCCCGCACCGCGCGGTCGGCGTCCACGCCATGCGCGGCGAGGTCGGTCTCCTGGATCGAGGCGATCTCGACATCGACGCGGAGCAGCGGCACCAGCCGGGCCGTGCGCGCGCAGAAGCCGCAGTCGGCGTCGTAGAGCATCAGCGGCCGCGGCATGGGTCCAGGCTACGAGTCGCCACCCAGCGCCGGCAGTGGGTACGTCGGCTGGTAGAGCATCACCGGCCGGGCGCCCGGCACCTCCACCTCGACGGTGCGCCCCCAGCTCTGGACGGCGCTGGGACCGAACACCGCGCCGCGCGAAGCGAGGTCGGCCATTGTCGCGTCGAGGTCGTCGCAGGCCAGCGACAGGTCGTAGGCCTGGTCGGTGCCGCCGTGGTCGCCGGCGTACTCCCAGTGGGAGGGGTGGATCCCGAGCTCGCTCGGGCCGGTGCGGAAGATCAGCCAGCCGGCGCCGTCGGTGTCCTCGAAGGGCAGCTGAAGCACGTCGCGGAAGAAGGCGCGGGCGGCCTCGGGGTCGTCGGCGTAGATGAGCGCGTGGAGGGCCACGAACATGGGTCGACGCTAGCGCAACGACTTGGCATAGCAGCGGTTCTGCGGCGACCAGGCGTAGTGACCGAAGCCGGGGATCGCGGTGTAGCCGGAGGACTCGTAGAGCGCCATCGCCTCCGGCTGGGCCTCCCCGGTCTCCAGGATCATCACGGCGGCCCCCGCCTCACGGGCGGTCGCTTCGAGGTGGTCGAGCACGACGCGGCCCAGCCCGCGCCGGCGGTGGCTCGGCGACACGAACATCCGCTTCACCTCCGCCGCGTCGGTGCTGCCGAACGCCTCCACGTCGCGCCGACGGCGCCAGGCGCCGGTGGCCACGGGGGTGGGTTCGCCGGTCCCCGGGTCGTAGACGACGAAGAAGGCTCCCGACGGGGCGTCGAAGATGCCGGGTTCGAGCGGGGTGTTGTCGGGGCCGCCGTAGCGGACGACGTACTCCGCCTGGACCTCGGCGACCAGCCGCTCGGCGTCGGGGTGGGTGATCGGCACCCGCCGGATCAGCCACCCCGGCGAGGGCGTCGCGAGGCTCTCGTCGGTGGCGGTCACGCTGCGGTCCCCTTTCGCGTACGCACGGGCCGGAGTGCCACAATAGTGCGGCCGACAGCGTCGTCAGGCGCCCGACCAGACCTCGCGAAAGGCAGCCCGATGAACGACGCCGCAGCCGGCGCCCTCCAGATCCCCGCCGACCTCAAGCCCGCCGACGGACGCTTCGGCGCTGGCCCGTCGAAGATCCAGCCCGAGCACCTGTCCGCGCTCGCGGCCACCGGCTCCTCGCTGATGGGCACCTCGCACCGGCAGGCGCCGGTGCGCAACGTCGTCGGCCGGGTGCGCGACGGGGTGGCCTCGCTCTTCGACCTGCCGGAGGGCTACGAGGTCGTGCTCGGCAACGGCGGCGCGACGGCGTTCTGGGACATCGCGGCCTTCGGGCTGATCCGGGAGAAGAGCCAGCACCTGTCCTTCGGGGAGTTCTCCTCGAAGTTCGCGGCGGCCGCGGCCGCCGCGCCGTGGCTGGCCGAGCCGTCGGTGATCAAGGCCGACCCCGGGTCGCGGCCGACGGCGGTCGCCGAGGACGGCGTCGACGTCTACGCCTGGGCGCACAACGAGACCTCGACCGCCGTGATGGCGCCGGTCGTCCGCCCGGCCGGCACCGACGGCGCGCTGGTGCTGGTCGACGCGACCTCCGGCGCGGGCGGGCTGCCCGTCGACGTCGAGCAGGTCGACGCCTACTACTTCGCGCCGCAGAAGTGCTTCGCCTCCGACGGCGGGCTGTGGCTCGCGCTGATGTCGCCCGCCGCGCTGGAGCGGGCCGACGAGATCGCCGCGTCCGGGCGCTACGTGCCGGCGTTCTTCGACCTGCCGACGGCGATCGACAACTCCCGCAAGAACCAGACCTACAACACCCCGTCGGTGGCGACGCTCTTCCTGATGGCCGAGCAGCTCGACTGGATGCTGGCGAACGGCGGCCTGGCCGGCATGGTGGAGCGGACCACCGCCTCCTCCGACGCGCTCTACGGCTGGGCCGAGAAGACGGCGTACACCACGCCGTACGTCGCCGACCCGAGCCACCGCTCCCTGGTGATCGGCACCATCGACTTCGACGACGCCATCGCCGCCGATGAGGTGGCGAAGGTGCTGCGCGCCAACGGCATCGTCGACACCGAGCCCTACCGCAAGCTCGGCCGCAACCAGCTGCGGATCGCGATGTATCCCGCCGTCGACCCCGCCGACGTCGAGGCCCTCACCGCCTGCATCGACTGGGTCGTCGAGCGCCTCTGACGGCTGCCGGCCGGGCGGCTTGATTCCTGCTGTTTGGGTCCAAACGTCAGCATTTTCGGGTCAAACCTTGACGTTTGGGTCCAAACAGCAACAATTCCACGCCCCCGCGTCAGACGCCCAGCCGCGCGGCGACCAGGTCGTACGTCGGCCGGTCGAAGGCCACGATCCGGGCCTCCTCGACCTCCGACGGCGTGGCGCGGAGCGTGTCGACCGCGGCGGCGACGGCGTCGTCCTTGGGCCACCCGTAGGCGCCGGCCGACACCAGCGGGAAGGCGACCGTCCTCGCGCCCAGCTCGTCGGCGACGGCCAGCGCCCGGGAGTAGCACGACGTGAGCAGCGACCGGTCGGTCTCGCCGCGGGTGTGGTTCGGCCCCACCACGTGGATCACCCAGCGGGCGGGCAGGTCGCCGGCCGTCGTCCATCCCGCGTCGCCCGTCGCGAGCCCGTGTGGGAAGCGCCGGCGGCAGTCCTCGAGCACCGCCGGGCCGCCGCCCCGGTGGATCGCGCCGTCGACGCCGGCGCCGCCGCGCATGGCGCGGTTGGCGGCGTTGACGACCGCGTCGACCTCCTGCTTCGTCAGGTCCCCCTGGACCACGGTCACCTCGGTCATCGGTCACGCTCCTTCCTTCGCCACCAGATCACGGCGCCCGTCACGCCGAGCAGCGCCCCCGCCGCCCCGACCACCAGGCCGGCGGCCGGCGATTGCCCCCACGCCCGCTCGCCAGCCGACGACGCGGCCTCGTCCGTCGGCTCGGCGCCCCCGGGCTCCGCTCCAGGCTCCGCCCCGCGCGACGCCCCAGGCCCCGCCCCGCCCTCCGCCCCGCCCTCCGCCCCGGCCTCAGCGGACTCGGACTCCACCCCCGACCCCGCCCCGGCCGCGCCCTCCCCCGCGAGCGCGGCGACCATCTCGGCGGGCAGGTCCACCCGCCACACCGGCGTGCCGGCACCCTCCGACGACACGAAGACCTCGCCCGAGGAGGTCACGGCCAGCGCCTCGCCCTGCGGC
>JAUILS010000245.1 GCA_030432975.1 Actinomycetes bacterium | reverse complement strand
CGAGGCCCGTCGGCGCCCGGGGCGTCCGAGCCGCCCGCGGCGAGCGCCGTGAGCTGGGCCGGCCAGCCCGCGAGGCCGCACCAGCCGAGCTCGAACCCGCCGCCGGTCGCGGTCAGCCAGGTGACCCGGTCGCCCGAGCGGCGGTGCCAGGCGTGGAGGGCGACCGACCCGCCCTCGAGGCGTCGCGCCACGTCGACGTCGACCGCGACCTGGGCCCGGGCGAAGCCGACCAGCGCCGCGAGCAGCGCGGGCCGCACCCGGCCGTCGGCGTCGAGCGCGCCCAGCCCGGCGAGCTCGGCGACCGGGTCTGCCTCGGCCGCCGGCTCGGGCAGACCCGACAGCCGGCGCGCCAGCTCCTCAGCCCCGGCCGTCGAGGGCCGCTGCCACGGCAGGGGTACGCCGGCCGCGGCGGCCAGCCAGGCCAGCGCCGCGGGGCTGAGCGGCAGTCGCACCGGCAGCGCCGCGACCGCCTCGGGAGCGGCCGGCGGGGGACCGAGCCGGACCGCGGTGGTGGTCATCGGTGCAGCCCCGGCAGCTCGACGCTGAGCCAGTCGCGATGCCCCGGCGGCGGCGCCGCGAACCGGGCGAGCGCCTGGTCGCGCGGGTCGGGCAGCAGCCGGCCCACGCCCTCGACCAGCTGGTGGGCGAGGCCTGCCAGCCGCTCCCGCGCGGCCGAGACGAGCTGGTGGGCGCGGCGCTCGAGGGCGGCGATCAGGGCCTGCAGCCGCTCGATCTCGGCGGCGTGCCGCTCCAGGGCCTGGGCGGCGTCGTCGTGGGCGCGCGCGGTCTGGCGGAGCGCGGCCACCCGGTCGCGGGTGTGGGCGCGCATCGCGTCGGCCGCCCATCCGCGCCAGGCCACCCCCTCGGCGCGGGCGAGCAGCCCGTCGGCCTGGTCGCGGAGGTCGTCGGCCTGGTCGCGGAGCCGGGTCGCGAGTCCGCGGATCGCGGTCGGGTCGCCGTACATCTGGCCTCCTCGGGTGGCTGACGGACCTGCCCGCCGCGGCCGTCATGGCCGGTTCCTGCCCGCCCGCGAGGACCGCCAAACCTGCTCGGCTCGACCTGGGGACAACCAGGCGCTGTGACGGGGTTCACAACCACCGGCGGCGCCACTAGGGTGCGAAGGACGGCCGCGACGAGCCGGCCGGCACCCGTCCGCCCCGTCTCGGGGGCCCAAGTCCTGGAGCCAGCGAATGCCCTCTCGACCCCGTCCGTCCGTCTCCGCGCGCTCCCTCCGGCCCGCCTGGGCGGCCGTCGTCGTCGCCCTGGTCGCGGCGCTCGTGCTCGTCCCGGGCGGCCCCTCGCGGGCCGCCACCGACAGCGTGACCCTGGTCGGCAGCCTGCAGGACGAGCTCGGCTGTGCCACCGACTGGGACCCGGCCTGCTCGGCGACCCACCTGACCCTCGACGCCGCGACGGGCGTCTGGAGCGGCGCCTACGACGTCCCGGCCGGCAGCTATGAGATGAAGATCGCCGTCAACGACAGCTGGGACGAGAACTACGGCGCCGGCGGCGTCTTCGACGGCCCCAACCTGCCGCTGGTGCTCGAGGGCGGCGCCCGGCTGACCTTCTCCTTCGACGAGGAGAGCCACCTGCTGACCGTGAGCGCCGAGGTCCTCGGCGGCGCCACCCGCGCCGACCGGTGGCGGGCCGGCAGCTCGCTGCGCT
The DNA here is from genome assembly GCA_030432975.1 of Actinomycetes bacterium. Taxonomy (GTDB): domain Bacteria; phylum Actinomycetota; class Actinomycetes; order Propionibacteriales; family Nocardioidaceae; genus Nocardioides. The sequence goes on along the minus strand of JAUILS010000245.1, from coordinate 2,949 downwards.
CCTCGCTCACCAAGGAGCGGTTCTACTTCCTGATGGCCGACCGGTTCGCCAACGGCGACACCTCCAACGACCTGGGCGGGCTCACCGGCGACCGCCTCGAGACCGGCTACGACCCGACCGACAAGGGCTTCTACCACGGTGGCGACCTCAAGGGCCTGACGAGCAAGCTCGACTACATCAAGAAGCTCGGGACCACCGCGATCTGGCTGACCCCGTCGTTCAAGAACCGCCCGGTGCAGGGCACCGGCGCCAACGTCAGCGCCGGCTACCACGGCTACTGGATCACCGACTTCACCCAGATCGACCCCCACCTGGGCACCAACGACGACATGAAGAACCTCATCGACCAGGCGCACGCCAAGGGCATGAAGGTCTTCTTCGACATCATCACCAACCACACCGCCGACGTGATCTCCTACGAGGAGGGCACCTACGGCTACATCAACGCCGACACCAGCCCCTACCGCGACGCCGACGGCACCGTCTTCGACCCCTACGACTACGCCGGCTCGCCGGACTTCCCGGCGCTCGACCCCGAGGTCTCCTTCCCCTACACGCCGGTGTTCCCGACCCCGGCGGACGCCACGGTGAAGGTGCCGGCCTGGCTCAACGACGTGACGATGTACCACAACCGCGGCGACTCGACCTTCGCCGGCGAGTCCAGCGAGTGGGGCGACTTCGTCGGGCTCGACGACCTCTTCACCGAGCGGCCCGAGGTCGTGCAGGGGATGACGGAGATCTACCAGGCGTGGGCCGACCTCGGCATCGACGGCTTCCGGATCGACACGGTCAAGCACGTCAACATCGAGTTCTGGCAGGAGTTCACCCCGGCGCTGCTCGACCACGCGGCCGGCATCGGCAACGACGACTTCTTCATGTTCGGCGAGGTCTACGACGGCAACCCGACGTACCTCAGCACGTTCACCACCGACGGCAAGCTCCAGGCCACGCTCGACTTCGGCTTCCAGGCGCGGGCGGTGCCGTTCGCGCAGGGCAGCGAGCCGACGAAGATGGCCGACTTCTACGCCCTCGACGACTACTACACCGACACCGACTCCAACGCCTACCAGCTGCCGACGTTCCTCGGGAACCACGACATGGGCCGGGTCGCGATGATGCTGCAGGGCTCGGCCGCCGACGACGCCGAGCTGCTCGACCGGGTTGAGCTGGCCAACGCGCTGATGTACCTCACCCGCGGTCAGCCGGTCGTCTACTACGGCGACGAGCAGGGCTTCATCGGGCTCGGCGGCGACAAGGACGCGCGCGAGGACATGTTCGCGACGCAGACCGAGCAGTACGCCACCGAGAAGGTCCTGGCCGGGCCGTCCGGCTCGCTCGACCGGTTCAACCCGAAGCACCCGCTCTATCGCCAGATCCGCGGGCTGAGCTGGCTGCGGGAGCGGCACCCGGCGCTGGCCGACGGCGCGCAGCTGCCGCGGTACGCCGCGGACGACTCCGGCATCTTCGCGTTCTCACGCGTCGACTCCGGCAAGAAGAGCCGCGGTCACGGCAAGTCCTCCCGCGGGCGCGGCGCGCTCCCGAAGGAGTACCTCGTCGCCCTCAACAACAGCACCACCGAGGCGTCGGCGACGTTCGCGACCGGCACGTCGCGGGCGACGTTCCACCCGGTCTACGGCACCCGCCGCTCGGTGCGCTCGGGCGCCGACGCGACGGTGACGGTCACCGTGCCGCCGCTCTCCGCGGTCGTGCTGCGGTCGAGCAAGCCGATGGACGTCGGCAAGAAGGCGCCGGCGGTGGCCTTCCGGACCCCGACCGGCGAGGTCGGCGGGCGCGCCGAGATCGGCGTCGACCTCAGCGGCACCGGCGCGGCCGGGCTCAACCAGGTGTCGCTGTCCTACCGTCCCGTCGGGACCGACGACTGGACCCCGCTCGGCGTCGACGACAACGCGCCGTACCGCGTCTTCCACGACGTGAGCGGCATGGCCAAGGGGACGCTGCTGGAGTACCGCGCCGTCGTCCGCGACGCCCGCGGCCACCTCTCCGCGGTGTCGACCTCGGCGGTCGTCGGCGACCCGCCGAAGCCGCCGGTCGGCGGCGACGGCGGCACCGTCGTGCAGCCCGACAACGTGAGCGTGCCCGGCACCCTCAACACCGCGATGGGCTGCGCGGCCGACTGGATGCCCGACTGCGACGAGGCGCAGCTGGCGCTCGACGCCGACGACCTGGTGTGGAAGGGCACCTACACCCTGCCGGCCGGCGGCTACGGCTACAAGGTCGCCATCAACAAGGCGTGGGAGGAGAACTACGGCGCGGGCGCCGTCCAGGACGGTCCCAACATCGACCTGACCGTGGGCGCCGACCCCGTGACGTTCTACTACGACCACGGCACGCACTGGGTCACCAGCGATGCGCAGGGGCCGATCATCACCGCGCCCGGCAGCTTCCAGAGCGAGCTCGGCTGTCCGGGCGACTGGCAGCCCGACTGCATGCGGCCCTGGCTGCAGGACCCCGACGGTGACGGCACCTACACCTGGCTGACGAAGCTGATCCCGGCCGGCGACTACGAGTTCAAGGTCGCTCACGGGTTGGGCTGGGACGAGAACTACGGCGCCGGCGGCGTGCTCGACGGTGCCAACATCCCGGTGTCCGTGCCCGATGGCGCGACGGTGACGTTCAGCTATGACAGCGCGACGCACCTGACGACGGTGACCGTCTCCTGACCCTCACGCGAGGTGCTCGCCCAGCCGGGCGAGCGCCTCGTGGATGTCGTCGGTCGGGCCGGCGAAGCTGAACCGGACGAACCGCTCGCCGTGGGCGGTGTCGAAGTCGACGCCCGGGGTGAGCGCCACGCCGGTGGCGGCGAGGGTGTCGTGGCACCACGCCATCGAGTCGTCGGTGAGGTGGCCGATGTCGGCGTAGACGTAGAACGCGCCGTCGGCGGGCGCCAGCCGGTCGATCCCGAGACCCGGCAGGCCGTCGAGCAGCAGC
>JAUILS010000015.1 GCA_030432975.1 Actinomycetes bacterium | reverse complement strand
GGCCCGGCGGCACCAGCGCCGGACGGTCGCTCTCGATGGCCACCCAGCCGATCTCGGGCATCGGCGACCGGGCGACGTCGCCGCCGTGAGCGAGCGCCAGGAGCTGACCGCCGAAGCAGATGCCGAGCACGGGGATGCCGGCGGCGTCGGCCTGACGCAGCAGCTCGACCTCCGGCCCGACCCAGGAGCCCACGCGCTCCACGTCGTACGCCGCCCACGGTGCGCCCATCGGGATCACCAGGTCGAAGCCCGTGACGTCGGGGAACGCGGGCGGGACGCCGGGGTGGTCGAAGGACTCCTCCGGCACCACCTGGTGGCAGACGACCTCGACCAGCCGGTCCTCGAGCCGCTCGGCGATCGGGCCGGGGGGCGAGACGTGGTCGTGCTGGATCACCAGGGCGCGCATCGGCACCTCCTCGTGCTGCGAGGCAGAGCTGCGGTCGGGACCCGGCGGACCTCTTGTCGAGCCACCGCCGGGCCATTATCGTTCGGATCCTAACGGTCTGGGCGGCTCGACCGCGACCCCCGGTCCGGCACCGCCCCGCACGCCGCCAACAGGCCCCCCACAGTCACGGAGCACCCATGACCACCACCAGTGTCGGCACGGTCGTCACCGAGCTGGAGACCGATGTCGTCGTCAGCGCCGTGCGCCGTCTCGCCACCGACGTCGTCGAGCTGACCCTCGCCGCCCCCGACGGCCGCCCGCTCGCGCCGTGGACCCCCGGAGCGCACGTCGACCTGCTGCTCGGCGACGACCTGGTCCGGCAGTACTCCCTGTGCAGCAGCCCCGCCGACCCCACGGCGTACCGCGTCGCCGTGCTGCGCACCCCCGACTCGCGCGGCGGCTCGATCGCGGTGCACGCGCTCGCCGAGGGCGCGCCACTGCGGATCCGTGGGCCGCGCAACAACTTCGCCCTGCTGAGTGCGCCGCGCTACGCCTTCGTCGCCGGCGGCATCGGGATCACGCCGCTGCTGCCGATGATCGAGGAGGCCGAGGCGGCTGGCGCCGACTGGCACCTCTTCTACGGCGGCCGCAGCCGGGCCTCGATGGCCTATCTCGCCGAGCTCGAGAAGTACGCCGGCTGCGTCACGCTGGTCCCGCAGGACGAGGCCGGGATGCTCGACCTCGACACGATCGTCGGCACCCCCGACCCCGGCCGGCTGGTCTACTGCTGCGGCCCCGAGCCGCTGCTCAACGCGGTCGAGGAGCGGTGCGCGAGCTGGCCGCACGGGTCGCTCCACCTGGAGCGGTTCGCCGCCAAGGAGGTCGAGCGGGAGGGTGAGGACGAGACCTTCGAGATCGTGCTGCAGCGCTCGGGCCTGACCCTCACCGTGGCGCCCGACGCGACGGTCTTCCAGACGATGCGGGACGCCGGAGTCTCGGTGCTCGGCTCGTGCCTCGAGGGTATCTGCGGCACCTGCGAGACCGGCGTGCTCGAGGGCGAGGTCGACCACCGCGACTCGGTGCTCGACCCTGACGAGCAGGCCGAGATGGACTGCATGATGGTGTGCGTCTCGCGGTGCCGAGGCGACCGACTGGTGCTGGACGCGTGAGGAGCCGACGATGAGCCACGACCCCGCCGCCCACACCACCGCCCCCGCCCGTCGCTGCCCCGACGTCCCGCACCATGCGTGGTACGCCGCCGCCACCACCGAGGAGGTCGGGCGGACGCCCCTGGCCCGCCGCGTCCTCGGCACCCCGGTCGCCCTCTACCGCACCTCCGACGGCGCCGCCGTCGCGCTGGAGGACCGCTGCGCCCACCGCCCCGTGCCGCTGAGCGACGGCCGGGTCGACGGCGACGACATCGTGGCGGCGTACACCGGGTTCCGCTATGCCCCAGACGGGCGCTGCGTCGGCGTGCCGACCCAGGTGCAGGTGCCGTTCGGGGCGGCGGTGCGCTGTTTCCCGGTGCACGACGACGGGTCGTTCGTGTGGGTGTGGGCCGGCGACCCGCGGCTGGCGGCGCTGCGCCCGGCGCCCGACACGAGCTGGCTGCGCGACCCCGCGTGGTCGACCTTCGGCGGCGCGTGGGAGACCGGGGCGTCGATCGCGCTGCTGCTCGACAACTTCGCCGACATCACCCATGTCGCCCACGTCGACCCCGAGATCGCGCCGCTCGCGCTCGGCGCGGCGCCGCCGCCGCTGCAGGTCACGGTCACCGAGACGACGATGCGCTTCGCCCGCGACTACCCGCCCGCCCCGCTCGCCGACTGGAACGCCCAGGTGCTCGAGCTCCCCGCCGACGCCGCGCACGCCCAGCGGGAGGAGGGCGAGTTCGTCGCGCCGGGGCTGTGGGTCGACCGGTGGCACGTCTACGTCGAGGGGCACGGCGACGCCGACGGCACGCACAGCTTCGTCTTCACCCACGCGTTGACGCCGGTCGACGAGCGCACCACCCGCCACGTCTGGCGGGTGAGCCGCAACTTCACCCCGTCGGCCGCGGCCGAGGGCACCCTGGCGCCGATCTTCGAGCGGTACTACGGACGGGTGCGCGACGTGCTCGAGACCATGCAGCGGGTCGTCGACGTCGACGGGCCGCGGCCGGAGGTCCGGGTGGCCGCCGACGCCGCCGCGAGCGCCGTACGCCGGATCGTGGAGCGGCTCGTCGCCGAGGAGACCGGCACCCGCTGACCCGTCGTTTCCCCCCGAAACGGCGCCTTCGCGCCCCGAAACGGCACTTGTGCGCCACGAAGCGGCGCGACCGTGCGCCCAGATGGCATCTCGGCGGCTTGAGATGGCGATTCGGTACGGCGTGTGGCACAACGCCGTCTCGCGGCACCGCAACGCCGTCTCGCGGCACCGGAGCGCCGTCTCGCGGCACCGGAGCGCCGTCTCGCGGCACCGGAGCGCCGTCTCGCGGCACCGGAGCGCCGTCTCGCGGCACCGGAGCGCCGTCTCGGGGCACCGCAACGCCGTCTCGCGGCACCCAAGCGCCAGTTCGCGGCGCGGCATCGCCGTTTCGCGTCAGAACGGGGCCAGGTCAGGCCTTCTCGGTGATGGCGACGGGGAAGGCCTTGATGCCGTTGACGAAGTTGGAGCGCACCCGGCGGACGTCGCCGGCGAAGTCGACCGACGCGAGGCGCGGGACCAGCTCTTCGTACATCAGCCGGATCTCCATCCGCGCCAGGTTGTTGCCCAGGCACAGGTGGGGCGAGCCCTTGCCGAACGTCATGTGGTCGACGTTGACCCGCGTCAGGTCGAACGAGTAGGGGTCCTCGAAGACCTCGTCGTCGCGGTTGCCCGAGCCGAACCACATGACGACCTTGTCGCCCTCGCGGATCTGCCGGCCGCCGAGCTCGACGTCGCGGGTCGCCGTACGCCGGAAGTGGTAGACCGGCGACGCCCAGCGCAGCATCTCCTCCAGGCCCGCGGCCACGCGCGACGCCGGGTCCTCCTGCAGGTAGGCCAGCTGGTCGGGGTTCTCGATCAGCGCGACCATGATGTTGGAGATCGAGTGCCGCGTGGTCTCGTTGCCGGCGATGACGAGCAGCGAGAAGTAGTTGTTGAAGTCCTGCTGCGACAGGGGTACGCCGTCCTCGGGGAGCTTGTTGGCCAGGATCGAGACGAGGTCGGTCCCATCGCCGCCGACGCGCGCCGCCCGCAGCTCCTGCCCGTAGTCCCACACCTCCTGCACGGTGGGCGACCGGAAAGGCAGGTGGCGATACTCGTCGGACTCGTCGAGGTCGGCGCGCACCTTGGCATAGTCGGGGTCGGTGTTGGCGACCAGCTCGTTGCCCCAGGCGATCAGCTGCCCGGTCATCTCCTGCGGCACGTCGAGCAGCCGCGCGAGCACGTTGATGGGGAAGTCGGCGCTGATCTTCTTGACGAAGTCGATCTCGCCGCCGTTGTCGCGCGCCTCGGCGAACGCCTCGTCGACGGTCTTCTTCGTCAGCTCGCGCAGGAACGCCTCGTAGTTCTTCATCAGGTTGCGCGGCGTGAACTCCCGCTGCACCAGCTTGCGCAGCGCGAGGTGCCGCGCCCCGTCGGTCTCCAGGATGGAGCGCCGGAAGTCCATCAGGTCGTCGTCGACGTCCTCGAGGTTGACGAACTTCTCCGAGGTGAACGTCTCCGAGTCCTTGTCGACCTCCCAGATGTCGGCGTACTTCGTCACCGCCCAGAAGCCGGGGCCGCCCTCCTCGGGGTTCCAGTGCACCGGGTCCTCGGCGCGCAGCGTGTCGAGCTGCGCGAAGCCGCGCAGGTCGGCGAAGCCGTCGATGTCGGAGAGGTCGACCTCGTCGAGAGGGACCGGGTCGTGCCGGGGCATCAAGCCTCCTCAGAGGTGGTAGGTGTACTCGTGGAACTCCCAGTCGGTGATCCAGGAGTTGAAGCGCTCGATCTCGTCGCGCTTGTAGGCGAGGAACAGGTTGACGAACGGCTCGCCGATCACCTCGACCAGCTCGCGGTCGGCCTCGAGCGCGTCGAGCGCGGCCGGCAGGCTGGCGGGCAGCTGCTCGGAGCGCTCGGGGTCGTAGCCGTAGCCGACCAGCGGCTCCGGCGGCTCCAGCTCGTTGCGTACGCCGAGCAGCGCGGCGCCCAGCATGCCGGCGATCGCGAGGTAGGGGTTGGCGCTGGCATCGCCCAGCCGCAGCTCCAGCCGGGCCGCGGAGCCGCGCTCCGGCGGGATCCGCACCATCGCGGACCGGTTGTCCATGCCCCAGTCGATCAGCCACGGTGCCAGGGTGTCGGGGCCGAACCGCTTGTAGGAGTTGATCGTCGGGTTCGACACGGCCGCCAGCGCCGGGGCGTCGGCGAGGATGCCGGCCACGGCGTGCCGCGCGGTCTTCGACAGCCCGTCGGGGCCCGAGGCGTCGTCGAAGAGCGGCGTCTCGCCGGCCGGGTCCCACATCGAGAAGTGCAGGTGGAAGCCCGACCCGCCCTCGTCGTTGAACGGCTTGGGCATGAAGGTCGCGAGGTGGCCGTTGGCCCGGGCGAGCTCCTTGATCGCGGCCTTGAACCGATGGGCCCGGTCGGCGGCGTCGAGCGCCTCGCCGTGCCAGAGGTTGATCTCGAACTGGCCCGAGGAGAACTCGTGGTTGGCGGCGACCACGTCGATGCCGTACTCCCCCAGCTGGCGCAGCGAGGCGAGCAGGACGTTCTCCGGGTCGCCCTTGAGGCCGGAGACGTAGACGTTGCCGGTGCCCTCGCCGTAGCGCGACCAGCCGGACGCCGACTTCTTGTCCTCCTCGAGGATGTAGAACTCCAGCTCCGGCCCGACCATCGGCAGCATGCCGAGCTCGGCGAACTGCGCGACGACCGACTTCAGCACCGCCCGCGGGCTCTCCTCCGACGCGGTGCCGTCGGGGTTGTAGAGGTCGGCGATGCAGTGCGCGACGCCGGGCTCCCACGGGATCGGGAGCAGCGTGTCGATGTCGGGGAAGGCGAGGATGTCGGGCAGCCCGGCGGACAGCCCGCCCTCGATGTCGACGACGCCGCCGCGCGGGGTGGTGCCGTAGACCGAGCGGCAGAACGCCACCCCGCTGCTGACCGTGCGCGCCATCCGGTTGACGAGCACGTCGCGCCCGCGGTCGGTGCCGATGATGTCGGCGTAGCCGAGCCGCACCACGTCGATGCCCTGCTCGGTGAGGCGGTCGGCGGCCGGCTGGAGTCCGGAGGTGTCGAAGTGCGCCACAGGCGGTCCTTCCCTTCGCGGCGGTGGCCCGGCGCTCCCCGGACCCGGTCGAGGCGGCGTTGCGTGCGCCACACCAGCGATCGTTAGGGTCCGAACAGTACCGACGGTCACGGGGCCCGGCAAGAGGTTCCCTCCGACGCGACGGGCCGCTATCGTACGGACCCAAACGACCGCGTACGCCGCCCCGCCGCGCCCTGCGCGCCCGATCCAGGAGCGCTCCCTTGACCGACGTACCCACGCCCGCCGACGGCGCCGCCACCCCCGAGATGCAGGGCTTCTTCTTCCCCCGCACCGCCACCGGGCAGTCCTCCCTCATCCCGTCGCCGCCGTGGTCCTACTCCGGCGACCTGCTCACCGTGGAGTACCGCACCGACCCGGCCCGCGTCGCCGAGCTGCTCCCCGCGCCGCTCACCCTCGCCGACGAGGACCCCGGCGCCGTCGCGCTGATCTGGGCCGACTGGCAGTCGTGCTCGGCGAGCCGCGAAGAGCTGCTCGACCCGGTGCGCTCGCAGTACAAGGAGTGCTTCGTCGTGGTCCGCTGCTCCTTCGAGGGCCGCACCTACTCGCGCTGCGTCTACATCTGGGTCGACAAGGACTTCGCGATCGCGCGCGGCATCCACCAGGGCTACCCCAAGAAGCTCGGATCGATGTGGCAGACCAGGCCGATGGCCTTCCCGCACGCCTCGCCGACGCTCGGCCCCGGCGGCGTCTTCGGCGCCACGCTGGCGGCCGGCGACCGCCGAGTGGCCGACGCCGTGCTCACCATCACCGGCGAGTCGGACACCAACGGCTTCGTCAACGGCCACCCGATGGCCCACCACCGCGTCTATCCCGACATCGCCGGCCACGGCGACGCCTACGCCGAGCTGATCGAGTCGGGCGGCGCGGAGTTCGAAGGCGGCCAGTCGTGGCAGGGCGACGTCGAGCTCAACCTCTACGACTCCCCCACCGAGGAGCTGTCCCGGCTGAGCGTCGACGAGGTCATCGGCGGCTACTACCGCCAGGTCGGTGTCGTCTGGGACGGCGGCCGCACCCTCGCCCGGCTGTCCACCGACTGAGGTACGACGGGGCACGCGGTGGTCGGGGGCTGCGGTGGACGCCGGTAGGGTCGACGTCATGCCCGACCAGCACTCGCTCAGCGAGACCGAGCGAGCGACGCAGGAGCGCGTCGGCCACCTGCCGATCGACGTCCCCGCGATGCAGGCGGTGCTCAGCATCTACCGCGCCGCCAACGCCTCCCGCAGCCGGCTCACCAACACCGTGCTGCGGCCGCACGACCTCACCTGGACCGGTTTCCTGGTGCTCTGGCTGCTGTGGATCTGGGAGCGGATGGAGACCCGCAAGATCGCCGAGAGCGTCGGCATCTCCAAGGCGACGCTCACCGGCGTCGCCAACACCCTGGTCAGCCGCGGCCTCGTCGAGCGCATCCCCAGCACCACCGACCGGCGCCTCGTCGAGCTCGCCCTCACCCCGGCCGGGCAGGCGCTGATGGCCGAGCTCTACCCCGAGTTCAACGGCGCCGAGGCCACCCTCGTCGCCGGCGTCGGCGCCCAGGACCTCGAGGTGATGACCCGCGCCCTCCGGCAGGTCGTGCTCACCGCCGAGGCCGGCGAGGCCTGACGACGGACCGGATGGGCCGCCGGCTGAGCCCGGGGCACTCCGTCCGCTGTGTGCGTGGACGCGCTCCCTACCTCGGCGCTGTGACGACTGCCGCGGCGTTGTCGGGACTGCCGCGGGGCTCGACCACCGCGGTAGTCCCTTCAGCGCCGCGGCAGTGCCGAGCCGTGAGGCCCCTGCCACGTCCTATCGCCCGCGAGTACGTCGGGCTCGTCAGTGCCCGCTTGACCAAAAAGCACGATCGTGCGATTCTCTTCGCATGAGCAAGGGTCAGGCGACCAAGGACACGATCCTCGACGAGGCCGTCGGGATCGCGTCGCGCGTCGGCTTCAACGGCCTCACCATCGGCCAGCTCGCCGAGACGACCGGCATGAGCAAGTCGGGCCTCTTCGCGCACTTCCGGTCCAAGGAGGCGCTCCAGCTCGAGACGCTCGAGCGCGGGCGGGAGCGGTTCACCGACCTCGTCATCCGGCCCACGCTCCGGGCGCCGCGCGGCATCGACCGGGTCCGCACCCTCGTCGAGAGCTGGCTGGTCTGGGAGACCGAGGCGCTCCAGGGCGGCTGCGTGTTCGTCGCCGGCTCCGTCGAGTACGACGACCAGCCGGGCCCGATGCGCGACGCGCTGGTGCGCAACCAACGGGACTGGGCGGAGTTCATCGCCACCGTCGCCGGCACGGCCGTCAGCGAGGGCGACTTCCGCGCCGACCTCGACCTCGAGCAGTTCGCGTTCGCCCTGCAGGGGCTGATGTACGCCTACCACCACAGCGCACGCCTGCTGCGAGACCCCAGGGCGCTCGACCTCACCCGGGCCTCGTTCGCACAGCTGCTCGCCGCGAGCGCCGCCTGACCCATCACCACCACGAAGGAGCCGGATCATGTCATGGTCACAGAAAAGCACGATCGTTCGTTTTAGAAACGTGGCCCTGCGGTTGCTGTTCCGCTACGGCGAGCACCTCGCGCCGCGTCGCACGGGCCGGATGGCTCGCGACCTGTGGTTCAGCGCCCCGCCGCGCATGGACGCCCTCCCGGTCCCCGACGGGGGCGAGCCGTTCGAGCTGGAGGTCCAGGGACACACCGTGCGCGGGCACACCTGGGGTGACGGGACGCCGGTCTATCTGATGCACGGCTGGGGCGGCCGGGGTGCCCAGTTCGCCGCTCTCGTCGAGTCGCTGGTGGCGGCGGGACACCGCGTGGTCATGCTCGACGCGCCGTCCCACGGCGACTCCGACCACGGCGCGGCCGGACCGGGCCGCACGCACGGCATCGAGTTCGCGCGCGCCCTCGACGCGGCGTTCCTGCGCTTCGGCCCCGCCGAGGCGGTGGTGGCGCACTCGCTCGGGACGATCGCGACCTACCTCGCGTTGCAGCACGGCTGGCTCGGCACCCGACGACTGGTCCTGATCGCGCCGATGGTCCACGCCGACTCGCTGTTCGACGGCTTCCAGGCCGCCCTCGGGTTCGGACCGCGCACCCGGCGCGCCTTCGACCGGTCGGTCGAGGCCTTCGTGGGCGTGCCGGGCAGCGACTTCGACGCCGTGGTGCAGGCGAGCCGCTTCGAGCCGACGCCCACGCTCGTCGTCGCCGACCGCGGCGACCGACAGACGCCGTACGCCGACGCGGTCGAGCTCGCCGAGGCGATCGACGCCCCCCTGGTCACCACCGAGGGGCTCGGGCACCGTCGGATCCTCGCCGACCCGGGCGTCGTGCGCGCGGTCGTGACGTTCGTGACCGACCGGGCCGAGCGGCGCGAGCAGCCGGCCTGACCGGTCGGCCCGACCGGGCCACCCCCGTGGTCGTCGCCACCGCAGGCCCGGCCCTCGCCTTCCACCACGTCGCGCTCCCCGCCAACACCTGCGGGCAGTCCGACTACGCCGGCGGCGCGAACCCCACCGCCACCAACGCGCTGCGCACCCACAACCCGGCGCAGTCGCTGCCGCTTCCGCCGGTCGGCTTCGAGAACGCGCCGGTCGACCGCGCCCAGTGCCCCGCGGCCGGCGACTGACCCGACCGCGGACCGGCGCCTGGGAGGGTCGGCCTCACTCGGTCTCGAAGCCGATCAGCCAGTGCAGGCCGAACCGGTCGACGACCTGGCCGTCCCAGGCGCCCCAGGGCCGCTGCTGGAGGTCGTCGACCAACCGCCCACCCTCGGACAGCCCGGCGAACCAGCCCCGCAGCGTCTCGGCGTCGGCGGTGCCGAGCAGCGAGAACATCACGCCCTCGGTGCGGAGCGTGGCCTCGCCCTCCCCGGCGTCGGCCGCGAACAGGGTCACCGGCCCTTGGAGCATGCCGTGGGCGATCGACTCGCCCGGCCCATCCGTGCGCTGGAAGTCGGCGAAGGTGTTGAGCACGAGCGTGCCGTCGAAGACCTCGGCATAGCGCTCGAGCGCCTCGCGCGCGGTGCCGGGCAGGTGGAGGTAGGGCGTCAGCTGGGTCATGGGCCCGACCCTAGGCGGGCCCTCCGACGGTCAGTAGGCGATGCCGATGTGCGCCCGGTGGTGGCTCGGCCGCTCGATCTCGTCGACGACGGCCAGGGCGAAGTCGGCGCCCGAGATGCTCGTCGAGCCGTCCTCGGCGAAGAGCGCGACCTCGCCGCCGACGCGGTACTCCCCGCGCCGCTCACCCGGCGCGAACGCGCCGTAGGCCCCGGCCGGGCTGACGAACAACCAGTCCAGGTCGTGCGGCGCCTTCTCCACGAGCATCGCCCGGGTGTCCTCGCCCTCGAGGGCCTCGGCGCGGTACTCCTCGGGGATCTCGCCCTCGACGACCCGCGGCGCTCCGGGCGCCGGTCGGAGCGAGCTGAACCCGCCCACCTGCACGTAGCGCGCGCCGGCCTCGGCCGAGAGCTCGGCCAGCTGCTGGTACGCCGCCACGAGACGCCCGGCCATGTCGCCGCGCGGCGACAGCGCCGCCACGACCACGTCGGCGTCCGGAACCACCCGCGGGGCGACCTCGTCGACCTGACCGAGCTCGTAGCGCACCCCGGCAACCGGCTCGGCCGGCTCCGACCTGCTCACCGACACCACGGTGTGGCCGCGGCCGGCGGCCTCCCGGGCGATGTTGCCTCCGGTGTAGCCGGTGCCTCCGACGACGACGATGGTGACCATGTCCTGCTCCTCACGTTGATGTCTGTTGAACGTTCAACAGACATCGCAGCGCGAGGATTCCCGCCCTCATCGCCGGAGGCGACCGCCCCTAGGCGACGCGACCCTTCGGCGCGTTCTCGGCGGTCATGCCCGGGTCGCGCACCACGACGTCGCCGAGGGCGTCGTCGATCGCCTTCATGGCGTCGTCGTCCAGGCGCACGCCCGCGGCCTTGACGTTCTCCTCGACCTGCTCGGGGCGCGACGCACCGACCAGCGCGGCCGCGACGTTGTCGTTCTGCAGCACCCACGCGATGGCGAGCTGGGCCATGCTCAGCCCCGCCTCGTCGGCGACCGGCTGCAGGCGCTGCACCCGCTCCAGGATGTCGTCCCGCATGAAGCGGCTGATCATGTCGGCGCCGCCCTTCTCGTCGGTGGCCCGCGAGCCGGCCGGCGGCGCCTCGCCGGGCTTGTACTTGCCGGTCAGCACGCCCTGGGCGACCGGGCTCCAGACGATCTGGCTCAGGCCCAGCTCCGCACAGGTCGGGACGACCTCGTCCTCGATGACCCGCCACAGCATGGAGTACTGCGGCTGGCTCGAGATCAGCTGGAAGCCGAGCTCCTGCGCGAGCGCATGTCCGGCGCGGATCTGGTCGGCGGTCCACTCGCTGACGCCGATGTAGAGCGCCTTGCCCTGACGGACGATGTCGGCGAAGGCCTGCATCGTCTCCTCCAGCGGCGTCTCGGTGTCGAACCGGTGCGCTTGGTAGAGGTCGACGTAGTCGGTCTGCAGCCGCGAGAGCGAGCCGTTGATCGACTCCATGATGTGCTTGCGCGACAGACCGGTGTCGTTCTTCCCGCCGGGACCGGTCGGCCAGTAGACCTTGGTGAAGATCTCCAGGCTCTCGCGTCGCTGGCCCTTCAGCGCCTCGCCGAGCACGCCCTCCGCCACCGTGTTGGCGTAGACGTCGGCGGTGTCGAAGGTGCTGATGCCGTGGTCGAGGGCCGCCCGCACGCAGGCCGTCGCCGCGTCGTTCTCGACCTGCGACCCGTGGGTGAGCCAGTTCCCGTAGGTGATCTCGCTGATCTTGAGCCCGCTGTTGCCGAGGTATCGAAACTCCATGACGCCACCGTAGGGGGAGGCCCCCAACACCTCGCCGCCGGGCGGCCCGCCGCTCCGGCGGCCAGTACTCTCAGGCATGCTCCTGCACCTGGCGGCCATCGGGGTCGGGGTCCTGGTCCTGGCCAAGGCCGCCGACGCCTTCGTCTCCGGCGCGGCCGCGCTCTCCCTGCGGTGGGGCCTCCCGGCCGTCGTCGTCGGCGCCGTCGTCATCGGCTTCGGTACGTCGGCCCCGGAGCTGCTGGTCTCCGGGATCGCGGCCGCGGAGGGCGGCCCGGACATCGCCCTCGGCAACATCATCGGCTCCAACATCGCCAACCTGACGCTGGTGCTCGGTATCGCGGGGCTGGTGGGCACCGGCATCGCCGTCGACTCGGCGACCATCCGCCGCGAGGTCCCGCTCGGGATCGGCGCCACGGTGCTGTTCGGCTGGTTCGTCCACGACGGCCTGACCCGCGTCGAGGGGCTGCTCCTGCTCGCCGCACTGGTCGGCGTCCTCGCGTTCATCCTGCTCAGCGGACGAGGGCGGTCTGACAGCTTCACCGACCAGGCGGCCGACAACGCGCCCGAGCAGAGCGACGTACGCCGGCCGGGTCTGGCCGCCGGGCTCGGGCTGCTCGGCGTCGTGCTCGGTGCCCAGGCCCTGGTCTTCGGGGCGATCGGCGTCGCCGACGGCCTGGGTCTGTCGGGCGGCTTCGTCGGCATGACCATCGTCGCGATCGGCACGTCGCTGCCGGAGATCGTCACCTCGACGCAGGCGGCCAGCCAGGGCCGCACCGAGCTGCTGGTCGGCAACCTGCTCGGCTCCAACATGTTCAACTCGCTCGGCGTCGGCGCCACAGTGGCGCTGGTGGCGCCGGGGCCGGAGGGCGCCGCCAACCTCGCCGTAGTCGGCGTCGGGGCGATGATCGTGACGTCGCTGGTGGCGCTGCTGTTCCTCACGACGCAGCGCGTCGTGTCGCGCACGGAGGCCGCGGCCCTGGTGACCGGCTACGTGATCCTGCTGCCGTTCCTCAGCTGACCGAGGGACATCGACCCGAGGAGGACGACATGACGGACAACGACATGACCGGGGACGACATGACCGGGCCACGCGTGCGACACCTGCGGGTGGTCGTCGAGGCGGCGGACTATGCCGAGGCGGTGCGCTTCTATCGCGACGTGCTCGGGATGGACGAGGAGGCGGCCTTCGCCGGCGAGGCCGACGACCGGGTCGCGATCCTGCTGGCCGGCAGCGCGTCGCTGGAGATCGCCAGCCCCCGGCACCGCGAGATCATCGACGACATCGAGGCCGGCGGGCAGCCGAGCCCGCGCATCCGCCTCGCCTTCGAGGTCGACGACGCCGCGGCTGTCACGCGCGACCTGGCCGACGCCGGGGCGACCGTCGTCGCCGAGCCGGTGCTGACTCCGTGGCAGTCGCTCAACGCCCGCCTCGACGCCCCCGCCGGGCTGCAGGTCACGGTCTACCAGGAGCTCGAGTCGCGCGAGGAGCGCGAGGCGCGTGACGGCTTCGCCACCGACGCCGACCGACCCTGACGCCGTACGCCGGCGGCGCCGGGGAGGAGCGGCGGGCCATGTCGCTGCGACGCCTGGGCCGCTAGCGTCGGGCCATGACCTCCGACGCTCCCCTGCCCCCTTTCCCGCCCGACGCCTTCGAGCGGGTCCTGTGCGTGGTCGCCCACCCCGACGACGTGGAGTACGGCTCGTCGTCCGCCGTCGCGGCCTGGACCGCGCAGGGCATCGACGTGGCCTACCTGCTGCTGACCCGCGGCGAGGCCGGCATGGACGGCAGCGAGCCGGCCGCCACGGCCGAGCTTCGGGTGCGCGAGCAGATCGCCGCGTCGGCCGCCGTCGGCGTGACCCAGGTCGACTTCCTCGACTATCCCGACGGCGTGCTGGAGTACTCCCTCGGCATGCGCCGCGACATCACCCGCGCGATCCGGGCCTTCCGGCCCGACGCGGTGATGGTCAGCGCGTGGCAGGTCGAGTTCATGGCCGGGCTCAACCAGGCCGACCACCGCGTCGCCGGGCTGGCCGCGCTCGACGCCGTGCGCGACGCCGGCAACCGCTGGGTCTTCACCGACCTCGTCGACGAGGGCCTCCAGCCGTGGTCGCCGCGCTGGTTGCTCATCGCCGGCGACCCCGAGCCGACCCACGGCGTCGACGTCGCCGGCGACGCGCTGGAGCGCGGCGTGGCCTCGCTGGAGGCGCACGCCGAGTATCTCGCCAGTCTTGACGGCCACCCGCCGGTGCGGCCGATGATCACCGGCATCGCCGCCTTGCAGGCGCAGCGGATGGAGGGCGTCTCGCACGCCGTGCTGTTCCGCGCGTTCGACTTCCACGCGCCGCCGCCGATCGCCGTCGAGGCGATGCGGCTGGCGGGCGGCCCCGGGCCGGGCTGACCCGGCGCGCCCTCGCCAGGACCCGAAGCATCTGCGACGGTGGGACCACTCCCGGCTCACCGCCACCTCGGCCGGGCGATGGGAGAACACGATGGAGTCCAGGGTCGCGACGCACGACGGTCTCCGCATCCGTTGGGTCGAGCACGGAACCGGGAGACCCGTGGTGCTCGTCCACGGCGTCCCGGCCTCCGCCGCGCTCTGGCGGCATGTGATGCCCCTGGTGCGGGGTCGCAGCCTGGCCTGGGAGATGGCGGGCTACGGCGCCAGCATCCCCGACGGCGCGGGCCTGGACCTCGGCCTCACCGCCCAGGCCGAGCGGCTGCTGACCTGGCTCGACATCATGGATCTCGACCGGCCGGTCCTCGTGGGTCACGACCTGGGGGGTGGGGTCACGCAGATCGCCGCGACCCGTTCCCCCGAGCGGTTCTCGGGGCTGATGCTCACCAACGCGGTCTGCTACGACTCCTGGCCGGTGGCAAGCGCCAAGGCGATGGCGCGGCTGGCCCCGCTGACCCGGCGTCTCCCGGACGCCGCGATGCGACGCTCGTTCACGCAGCTGATGGGGCGTGGCCACGACACCGACGCGATGGCTCGCGAGTCGTTCGGTGTGCACTGGCCGCACTACGCGACGTACGGCGCGGCCCGGTCGCTCCTGGCCCAGCTGACGTCGCTGGACGCTCGCGACACGTTGGCGATCGCCGACCGGCTCCCCGGCCTCGGCCTGCCCGCGCGTGTCGTCTGGGGCGCGGCCGACCCGTTCCAGAAGCTCGCCTTCGGCGAGCGTCTGGCCGCCGACCTCGGGACGGACGTCCGGCCCATCCCCGGCGGCCGGCACTTCACCCCCGAGGACCACCCCGACGTCGTCGCCGAGGGTGTGAACGACGTGCTCGGCGAGTCCTGACCCTCGCGCCGCAGTCGGCCTGGTCAGCGGCCGGCGCTGAAGCTCGCGGCCGAGTGCGACCGGCGCCCGGAGGCCGGTGCCGTCGAGCCGGCGGGACGGCCGGAGCGGCGTCGACGCGAGCGACCGGTGCCGCCCTGACCCTGGGCACTCTGGCCCCGGCTGCCTCGGCCGCCATTGCCCCGGCCGCCGTTCCCCTGGCCGCCGTTGCCCTGGCCCCTGTTGCCGCGGCCGCCGCCGGAACGTCGGCCGGAGGACTGGCCGGAGGCTTGGCCGGCGTCACCGGTGGTGAGCCCGCCGGCGACCAGCACCCGCTCCCCGGGAGCGAGGGTGCGGAGGATCGCGTGCCCCGGACCCGACACCTGCGTCGTCGTGGGCGTGATGCCGGCGGCGCGGGTGAGGGCGCGGACGTCCTTGCGCTGCTGGTCGGTCATCAGCGTGATGACGGTCCCGGCGGCCCCGGCCCGCGCCGTACGCCCGGAGCGGTGGAGGTATGCCTTGTGCTCGGCCGGCGGGTCGGCGTGCACGACGAGCGCCACGTCGTCGACGTGGATGCCGCGCGCCGCGATGTCGGTGGCGACCAGCGTGCTCGCCCGGCCGGAGTGGAACGCCTCCATGTTGCGGGTGCGGGCGCCCTGGCCCAGGTTGCCGTGCAGCTCGACGGTCGGGACGCCGTGCTTGTTGAGCTGGCGGGCCAGCGCCTTGGCGCCGTGCTTGGTGCGGGTGAAGACGACCGTGCGGCCGGGGGCGCTGGTCAGGTCGACGAGCACCGGGATCCGCTGGTCGTGCGCCAGGTGGAGCACGTGGTGGTCCATCGCCGAGACCGGCGACTGGGCCGAGTCGGCCTCGTGGGTGACCGGGGCGTCGAGGTAGCGCCGGACCAGCACGTCGACGGCGTTGTCCAGCGTGGCCGAGAACAGCAGCCGCTGGCTGCCGCGCGGTGTGGCGTCGAGCAGCCGGCGTACGGCGGGCAGGAAGCCGAGGTCGGACATGTGGTCCGCCTCGTCGAGCACCGTGACCTCGATGCTGCCGAGGTCGCAGGCCCGCTGGCCGATCAGGTCCTCGAGCCGCCCGGGCGTGGCGACGAGGACGTCGACGCCGGCGCGGAGCGCCTGCACCTGGGGGCCCTGGCCGACGCCGCCGAACACGGTGCGCGTGCGCAGTCCGGCGGCCGCCGCGAGCGGCGCCAGGGCGGCGTCGATCTGGGCGACCAGCTCGCGAGTGGGGGCCAGGATCAGGGCGCGCGGCCGCTTCGGCTGCGGACGGCCGCCCGCGGCGGTCAGCCGCGCGACGACGGGCAGCAGGAACGCGTAGGTCTTGCCGGAGCCGGTCCGGCCGCGGCCGAGGACGTCGCGTCCGGCCAGGGAGTCGGGCAGGGTCGCGGCCTGGATGGGGGTCGGGACGGTGATGCCCTGCGCGCGCAGGACGTCGTCGAGGCGTGCGGGCACGCCGAGGTCGAGGAAGGAACGATCAGAAGACAAGGGGGTTTCACTCACTGTGTGGCGTCTCACCACAGCCGCGACGAGTGGTCTCGTCGCTGGGAGGCCAGGTGCGGAGCACCCTTGGTCGGGGCTGCAACACACCGTCAGGACCGAGGTAAGACTGGCGGTCCTGGTGGCTCCACCTTACGTGGTCGGGCCTCGGAACCGGCAATCTCGGCCACATCCGCACGCCGGGCCTCACCGACGGACCCGCTCGATAGTTGACTGCAGATCTGCTGCCGGCATCGGCGTGTCGCGACAGATTCGCAGTCAACTACCGCCGGCCGAGCACCGGCGGCGCCGCAGGGGGTACGGCGCCGCCGGCGGTGGGGGTGGGGGTCAGCTGCGGCGCGGCGCGCCCCTCCGGGCGTAGCGCACCCACGTGATCGCGATGCACATCGCGGCCCAGGCGGCGCCGACGGCGTAGAAGGCCGTCGGACCGAGCGTGGTGATGCCCACGCCGAAGAAGAACGGCCCGAACGCTGCGATCGCGGCGGTCCAGCCGATCACGCCTCCGGCCTGGCGGCGCTCGAAGATCATCGGCATCTGCTTGAACGTCGACGCGTTGCCGATGCCGGAGAACAGGAAGATCGCCAGCATCCCCCACAGGAAGCGGTCGAAGCCGGAGCTCAGTGCCTCGGCCGAGGCGACGTCGGGCGTGAGGGCCGGGATCGTCCAGAGGATCGAAGCGAACAGGCCGACGCCGGAGATCAGGGTCCAGATCGCGCCGCCCATGCGGTCGGTCAGCGGGGAGAACAGCACACGGGCGCCGGCGCCGATCAGCGGGCCGAGGAAGACGAACTTCACCGGGTCGGGCACGTCGTAACCGTCCACCAGCAGGGTCGCGGTGGCCCCGGAGCCGCTCACGATGTCGCCGTTGCCGGCGCCGTAGAGGTTCGACATCAGCAGGCCGAACTGGGCGGCCAGGCCCGAGAACGTCCCGAACGTCATGATGTAGAGCAGGGTCATCAGCCAGGTGTCGGTGTTGTTGAAGATGTCGAACTGCTGGCGAATGTTGGCCTTGACCGGCACCGACCTCAGCATCGTCCACGCCAGCGCCGCGCCGACCACCATCAACGGGATCCACACGAACGCGGCGTTCTGGAACCACACCTCCTCCGACGGCTTGCCCGGGACGGCCAGCTCCTGGCTGCCGCCGAGGAAGGCGAAGAAGGACACGGCGATGAGGTATGGCGTGAGCAGCTGCACCAGTGAGACGCCGAAGTTGCCCAGGCCGGCCTGGATGCCCAACGCCGTGCCCTGCTTGCTCCGCGGGAAGAAGTACGACGTGCTCGGCATGAAGCCTGAGAACGCCCCGCCACCGATGCCTGCGAGGAAGGCCAGCACCATCAGCTCCCAGTAGGGCGCGGTGGGCGACTGCACCCGGACGCCCCAGCCCAGCGTCGAGGCGATGAGCAGCAGTGAGGTGAGCGAGACCATCTTGCGGGTTCCGAGGATCGGCGGGAGCGTCATCCACACCAGCCGGAAGAGACCCGCGGACAGCCCCGGCATGGCGGCCATCCAGTAGAGCTGCGTCGTGGTGAAGGTGTAGCCCAGGGCGTTGAGCTTGGGGATGATCGCGCTCGGCAGGAACCACGCGACGAACGCGAGGGTCAGGCAGAACGTCGTGATCCACAGGGTGCGCCAGGCGAGCCCCGAGTCCCAGGTGGCCTGGTCCTCCGGGTCCCACGACTCGAGCCATTCGCTCGAGCGAGCGGGGACGGTGTCACTCATACCAGGGCCTCCTCAGGGGCTTCGGTGGGGTTCTCGATGTGGCGGGCCAGGTCGGGGGCCTCGCGGTGCAGCATGTGGACGACCGTCCAGTGCATCCACGCCGCGCAGACGACGGAGAGTAGGAACAGGACGAAGAAGGTGCTGGAGGGGAAGCCCGACCAGGCCTTGGTGTAGGCGAACATCGGCGGCAGGAAGAACCCGCCCAGCCCGCCGAGCATCCCGACCAGCCCGCCCACCGACCCGACGTTGTCGGGGAAGTACTCGGGGATGTGCTTGTAGACGGCGGCCTTGCCGACGCCCATCGCGCAGCCGAGGACGAAGACCAGGAGCACGAAGGGCAGCAGCGCCATCGAGTAGCCGAGGTGCTGCGTCTCCGACCCGTCGGGGTGGGCGATCACGATGTGCCCGTTGGGCATCATCAGCACGCCGGTCACGACCACCATCACGCCGAACGTCCAGTAGAGGACCCGCCGGGCGCCGAAGTGGTCCGAGAGGGAGCCCCCGACGGGGCGCAGCAGCGACGCCGGGAAGATGTAGGACGCCGTGAGGTACGCCGCTGTCTGCAGGCTGACGTCGAAGTTGTCCATGTAGTACGTCGGCAACCAGGCCGCGAGGGCGACGTACGCCCCGAAGAAGGCGACGTAGTAGAGGCTGAAACGCCAGACACGCACGTGCCGCAGCGGCGCGAGCTGCCGGCTCAGCGGTTGTGACCGCCCCGGGGCGCGGTCGTGGTGGGGCGCAAGGGTCCACGTCGCCACGGCCATCGCCAGCAGCAGCACGGCGTAGACGACCGGGATGAACCGCCATCCCCCGGGGAAGATCCCGAAGTAGGTCACGCCGACGGTCGTCCCGGCGATCAGCGGGGGGCCGATGAACTTCGTCACCGAGGCACCCACGTTGCCGGCACCGAAGAGGCCGAGGGCGAAGCCCTGGTGCTCGCGTGGCTGCCACGCCGAGTTCCAGGCGATGCCCGAGCTGAACGAGTTGCCCGCGAAGCCGACGAAGAACGCCAGCACCAGCAGCATCGCGTAGGAGTCGGCGCGGGACACGAGGTACGACGCGAGCGCCGAGGCGAGCAGCAGGAACGTCATCACCTTCCGGCCGCCGATGCGGTCGGTGACCATGCCGGCAGGCAACCGCCACATCGAGCCGTTCAGCACCGCGACGGCGATGATCCACGAGAGCTGGACCTCGCTGAGCCCGAACTCCTCGGTGATCGGCTTGCCCAGGATGCCGAACATCAGCCAGGCCGCGAACATCAGCGTGAACGCGATCGTGGAGAGCGCGAGGACGCGGGTGGCCCCGGCGTGGTCGTGCCCGGGCTCGGGGGCAAGGTCGGGGTGCGACGCCGGACGCTGGGACTCCGGGGGCGGCGAGGTGGGCATCGACAGGGCCTCTCATTTAGTGGAGGATTGTCCTCTATATAGAGCCAACTCAAGCACAACTCCCTCGGGCACGTCACCTCTCCCCGGCTGTGACGCCTATTACGTGGACATTGTTCCTCTGAATGATGCTAGGGTCCAAGAGACGGCCTAGGAGCGGAAGGTGGCGGTCATGGGGCGAGAGACCGACGACACGGAGCCGGTCGGCGCCGCGCTGCTGACGTCACCGGTACGCCGCTCGATCGTCGACGCGCTGGCCGAGCACTCCGACACCGCCGCCGACCCCGAGGGCATGACGGCCGCACAGCTCGCAGACCTGCTGGACCTGCACGTCACGACGGTGCGGTTCCACCTCGACCAGCTGGTCGCCGCAGGGCTCGTGGCAGCAGACTTCACCAAGCGCTTCGGCGTCGGGCGTCCCCGCAAGGTCTACTCCCTCGCGCCGGGAGCGCTCGACGACACCGCCCCGCACCCGGCACTGCAGATCCTCAGCGCGCTGCTGGCCGACTCCTTCGGCTCCGAGGCCACCCCCGCCGAGGCGGGCGCTCACTGGGCACATCAGCACGTGCCGGCCGACGACACCGGACCGGCCGAGTCGGCCGGGCAGTGGCTCACCAAGGTCGGCAAGATGATCGACGTCCTCCACGACTGGGGCTACACCCCCGACCTGACCACCTCCGAGGGAGGTCGAACCTGCCGGATCGACCTCGTCCGCTGCCCGTTCCTCGAGCTCGCTCGCACCAACCCCGCCGTGGTCTGCGGGATCCACCGCGGGCTGATCAAGGGCGCGATGGAGCAGCTGGGCGAGAGCCAGACCCAGGTCTCCCTCGAGCCCTTCGTCGAGCCCGACCTCTGCCAGGCGCAGGTCCGCACGCGCACGCCGTTCCGCCCTCGCACGCTCCCCACGGAGGAGACCGCATGAGCCTCGAAAGCCCCGTCCAGCAGGCCCTGATCGGCAGCCGCCGCTTCTTCACCAAGGCAGAGGTGTCGTCGGACGACCGCGCCCTGTTCAAGGAGGGCGGACGCCAGGGCGACGTGTTCTACCGAGACCGCTGGAGCCACGACAAGGTGGTGCGCTCGACGCACGGTGTCAACTGCACGGGATCCTGCTCCTGGAAGGTCTACGTCAAGGACGGGATCATCACCTGGGAGGCCCAGCAGACCGACTACCCCTCCCCCGGCGCCGACCGCCCCGACTACGAGCCTCGCGGATGCCCGCGCGGGGCCGCGTTCTCCTGGTACACCTACAGCCCGACGAGGGTCCGCTACCCCTATGTCCGCGGCGCCCTGCTCGACATGTTCCGCGAGGCCCGCGCCCGCCTGGGGGACCCCGTGCTCGCCTGGGCGGAGATCGTGCAGGACCCCGGGCGCGCAGCCGCCTACAAGCGGGCCCGAGGCAAGGGTGGCCTGGTTCGCGCGTCCTGGGACGAGGTCGCCGACCTGGTCGCCGCCGCCCACGTCTACACCGTGAAGCGGTGGGGCCCCGACCGGATCGCCGGGTTCAGTCCCATCCCCGCCATGTCGCCGGTCTCCTACGCCTCCGGGGCCCGGTTCCTGGAGCTCATCGGCGCCCCCATGCTCTCCTTCTACGACTGGTACGCCGACCTGCCGAACGCCTCCCCCCAGATGTTCGGCGACCAGACCGACGTGCCCGAGTCGGGCGACTGGTGGGACGCGGGCTACCTCGTCATGTGGGGCTCCAACGTCCCGATGACGCGGACCCCTGACGCGCACTGGATGACCGAGGCCCGTTACCGCGGTCAGAAGGTCGTGGCCGTCGCGCCGGACTACGCCGAGAACGTCAAGTTCGCCGACGAGTGGGTGACACCCGCGCCCGGCACCGACGGTGCGCTGGCCATGGCCATGGGCCACGTGGTGCTGCAGGAGTTCTTCGTCGACCGACGGACGCCCTTCTTCGAGGACTACACCAAGCGCTTCACCGACCTTCCCCACCTGGTCTGCCTCGAGCCCACCGACGACGGCGCCTACCGCCCGGGGAAGTACCTCGTCGCCGGCGACATCGACCACCCCGAGGGCGGCACCGAGAACCAGCTCTGGAAGCCCGCGGTGATGGACGCCGACGGCCGGGTGCGGATCCCACGCGGCGCCCTGGGTCACCGCTTCGGCGACGAGGGCGTCGGCCAGTGGAACCTCGACCTCGGCGACATCGATCCCATGTTGACGCTCCACCCGGGCACAGGGTCCCCCCTGGACGCCGTGGAGGTCGAGCTCCCCCGCTTCGACGGCCTTGACGGCAAGGTGGCCCGCCAGCGCCGCGGCGTGCCGGTCGCCCGCGTGGGGGACCGCGTCGTCACCACGGTGCTCGACCTCCTGCTCGCCCAGTACGGCGTTGCCCGCGACGACCTGCCCGGCGCCTGGCCGCAGGGCTACGACGACCCCGACGGCCCGGCGACGCCGGCCTGGCAGGAGCAGCACACCGGGGTCCCCGCCGCCCAGGTCACCAGGCTGGCCCGGGAGTGGGGACAGAACGCGATCGACACCGAGGGCCGGGGGATGATCCTGCTCGGGGCCGGCACCAACCACTGGTACCACTCCGACCAGATCTACCGCGCGATCCTGCTGCTGACCACGATCACCGGCTGCCAGGGGCGCAACGGCGGCGGCTGGGCGCACTACGTCGGGCAGGAGAAGATCCGCCCGATCATGGGCTTCCAGCACATGGCCTTCGCGCTCGACTGGTTCCGCCCGCCGCGGCACATGAACCAGACGGCGTACTGGTACGTCAACACCTCGCAGTACCGCTACGACACCTTCACCGCCGACGACCTCGACGCCGGCACCGGGGCGTTCGCCGGCAAGACGGTGATGGACCTGCTCGCCCAGTCCGTGCGGCTGGGCTGGACGCCGTCGTACCCGACCTTCGACCGCAGCTCCCTCACCCTGGCCGACGACGCCGAGGCGGCGGGGATGGAGGTGCCCGCCTACGTCGCCCAGCAGCTCAAGGACGGCGCCCTGCGCTTCGCTGTCGAGGACCCGGAGGCCGAGGAGAACCATCCGCGCGTGCTGTCGCTGTGGCGGTCCAACCTGCTCGGCAGCTCGGCCAAGGGCAACGAGTACTTCCTTCGTCACCTGCTCGGCACCGACTCGGCGGCCACCGCTCAGGAGGCGGCTCCCGAGCAGCGCCCCACCAGCGTGCGGTGGGCCGACCAGGCCCCCGAGGGCAAGCTCGACCTGCTGATGACGATCGACTTCCGGATGACCAGCAGCACCATCTTCAGCGACGTCGTGCTGCCCGCCGCCACGTGGTACGAGAAGCACGACCTCTCCACCACCGACATGCACCCCTTCGTGCACTCCTTCAACCCTGCCATCGCGCCGCCGTGGCAGACGAGGTCCGACTGGGACGCGTGGAAGACCATCGCCCGGCGGTTCAGCGAGCTCGCCGTCGACCACCTCGGCACCCGCCGCGACGTCGTGGCCAAGCCGTTGTGGCACGACACCCCCGAGGCCATGGCGACACCGCACGGGATCGTCAAGGACTGGCGTCTCGGGGCCGACCACCCCGACGGCTGCGACCCGGTGCCGGGCAGGACGATGCCGGTGATCGCCGTCGCCGAGCGTGACTACGCCCAGGTCTTCGACAAGATGACGACGATCGGCCCGCTGCTGGAGAAGGTCGGCATGCTGACCAAGGGCGTTGCCTACGACGTCACGCGCGAGGTCGACCTGCTCCGCACCCGCAACGGGGTCGCCCACGGCGGCGCCGGTGACGGGCAGCCGCGCGTGGAGACCGACGTCCAGATGGCCGACGCGATCCTGCATCTGGCCGGGGTGTCCAACGGCCACCTGGCCACGCAAGGGTTCCGCTTCCTGGAGAAGCGCACCGGCACCCGGCTGCACGACCTGGCCGCCGAGCACGAGGGCAAGCAGATCACGTTCGCCGACACCCAGGCCGCGCCCGTCCCCGTCATCACCTCGCCCGAGTGGTCGGGCTCGGAGTCGGGTGGTCGCCGCTACGCGCCGTTCACGATCAACATCGAGCGGCTCAAGCCCTTCCACACCCTCACCGGCCGGCAGCAGTTCTACGTCGACCACGACTGGTTCCTCGGGACCGGGGAGATGCTGCCCGTCTATCGTCCTCCGCTGAACATGACGGCGCTGTTCGGGGAGCCGGAGATCGGGACGACCAGCGAGCTCGGTGTGGCGGTGCGCTACCTCACCCCGCACAACAAGTGGTCCATCCACAGCGAGTACCAGGACAACCTGTTCATGCTGTCCCTCTCCCGAGGGGGCCAGTCCGTCTGGCTCTCCGACCGCGACGCCGCCAAGATCGGCGTCCGCGACAACGACTGGATCGAGATGGTCAACCGCAACGGCGTCGTCGCCGCGCGCGCGATCGTGAGCCACCGGATGCCCGAGGGCACGGTCTACATGCACCACGCCCAGGACCGGCTGATCGACGTACCGCTCACCGAACGCGACGGCAAGCGGGGCGGGATCCACAACAGCCTGACCCGCATCCTGCTCAAGCCCAACCACATTGTCGGGGGCTATGCCCAGCTGGCCTACTTCTTCAACTACATCGGGCCGATCGGCAACAACCGCGACGAGGTGACGACGATCCGCAAGCGCACGACGAAGGTGGCCTACTGACATGCGCGTGATGGCTCAGATGGCGATGGTGATGAACCTCGACAAGTGCATCGGGTGCCACACCTGCTCGGTCACGTGCAAACAGGCGTGGACCAACCGCACCGGCACCGAGTACGTCTGGTTCAACAACGTGGAGACCCGGCCCGGGCTCGGCTACCCCCGCACCTACGAGGACCAGGAGCAGTGGCAGGGCGGCTGGGTCCGCAAACCGAACGGCCGGCTCGCCCTCAAGGCGGGTGGGCGCCTCAAGAAGCTCCTCACGATCTTCTCCAACCCCAAGCTCCCCTCGATCCGGGACTACTACGAGCCCTGGACCTACGACTACGACACCCTGATCAGCTCGCCGCGGACCGACACGTTCCCGGTGGCGCGGCCCAAGTCCCTCCTCACCGGCGAGGACATGAACGTCGAGTGGTCGGCCAACTGGGACGACGACCTCGGCGGGTCGCAGGAGCACGCCGCCCGAGACGTGATGCTCCGCGGCATCGAGGACAAGGTCCGGCTCGAGTTCGAGCAGACGTTCATGTTCTACCTGCCGCGGATCTGCGAGCACTGCCTCAACCCGTCCTGCGCCGCGTCATGCCCCAGCGGCGCGATCTACAAGCGTGCCGAGGACGGCATCGTCCTCGTCGACCAGGACCGCTGCCGCGGCTGGCGGATGTGCGTGTCGGGCTGCCCCTACAAGAAGGTCTACTTCAACCACAAGACCGGCAAGGCCGAGAAGTGCACGCTCTGCTACCCCCGGGTCGAGGTGGGCATCCCGACGGTGTGCTCGGAGACCTGTGTGGGCCGGCTGCGCTACATCGGGCTGGTGCTCTACGACGCCGACCGGGTGCTCGAGGCGGCCAGCGTCGAGGACGAGCACGAGCTGCTGTCGGCCCAGCGGGCGTGCTTCCTCGACCCCGACGACCCCGCGGTGCAGCGTGAGGCGGAGCGGGCCGGCATCCCCGGGGACTGGGTCGAGGCGGCGCGCCGGTCGCCGGTGTGGCGGCTCATCAACACCTACCAGGTGGCCCTGCCGCTGCACCCGGAGTACCGCACGATGCCGATGGTCTGGTACATCCCGCCGCTCTCGCCCGTCGTCGACGTCATCAAGGAGACCGGCCACGACGCCGAGGACCGGGGCAACCTCTTCGCCGCCATCGAGGCCCTCCGGATCCCGGTCGAGTACCTCGCCAACCTGTTCACCGCCGGCGACGTGGAGCCCGTCAACGACGTCCTCCGCAAGCTCGCGGCGATGCGGTCCTACATGCGTGACGTCAACCTCGGCCGCGACACCGACGAGTCGATCCCGGCGTCCGTGGGCATGACCGGCGAGCAGATCTACGAGATGTTCCGCCTGCTGGCGATCGCGAAGTACGACGAGCGCTACGTCATCCCCGCCGCCCACGCCGAGCAGGCACACGCCCTGGAGGAGCTGGCGACGGACTGCCCGGTCAGTGACTACGGCGGCGGCCAGCAGGACTTCCTCGGCGAGGGCTCCGGGTTCCCGACGCCGGTGGCCGTCGAGAACTTTCGGATGCTGCAGGACCGGCAGACCTCGGAGGAGCTGGCAGGCGGCGGCTCCACGAAGGGTCGGGTCAACCTCCTCAACTGGGACGGCAAGGGAAGCCCCGATGGGCTGTTCCCGCCGAAGGACGGTGAGGCGTGATGTTCCGGCGAACCCGAGGCGCGGGCTCCGCTGACGCCCGGTCGGTCTGGGCCGCGTGCGCCGCCCTGTTGGACTACCCCACACCCGAGCTGCTCGACTCGCTCGACGGGGTGGCCGCCCTGGTGCCCGGCGACCCTGACCTCCAGGGCCTCGTTAGACACCTCCGCGGCTCTCCGCTGGGCGACCTCCAGCAGCAGTACGTCGAGACCTTCGACCACACCCGCCGCTGCGCGCTCTACCTCACCTACTTCAGCTACGGCGACACCCGACGGCGCGGAGCGGCTCTGCTGCAGTTCAAGCAGGCGTACCGCGACGCCGGGCTGGCCTGGGACGACGCCGAGGGCGAGCTGCCCGACCACCTGTGCGCGGTCCTCCAGCTCGGCGCGGTCGCGGACGCTGACGCGACCCGTCGGCTGCTGCAGGACCACCGGGCAGGTCTGGAGATGCTGCGCCTCGCGCTCGATGGCTGGCGAGGCCGTGACGGCACCATCGGGTCGCCTTGGCACGCCGCCGTCGCCGCCGTCTGCCGCACCCTCCCCGACCTGCGCGGCGACGAGGCGGACGCCGTACGCCGGCTCGTC
>JAUILS010000244.1 GCA_030432975.1 Actinomycetes bacterium | reverse complement strand
GGCTCGTTCACCCGCACGTCGTGACGGCCACCGGGTGGGCGGCCGACGACGGCGCGGTGGCCGTCGCGATGCCGCTGCTGCGCGGGGGTTCGGTCGCCGAGCTGCAGGGCCGACACGGCCGGCTGCCCGCGCCGCTGGTCGCCGTCCTGCTCGACCAGCTGCTCGCCGCGCTCGAGACGGTGCATCGAGCGGGTCTCGTGCACCGCGACGTGAAGCCCGCCAACCTGCTGCTCGCCGCGACCGGGCGCGGCTACCCGTGCCTCGGGCTGGCCGACTTCGGTGTCGCGGTCCACCCGCACCGGCCACGGTTGACCTCCGACACCGGCGTGGTCGGCACCGATGGCTACATGCCCGCCGCCCAGGCGTGCGGCGGGGAGCCGGCCGGCTGGTGGGACGTCCACGCCGCCGGCGTCGTGGCGCGCGAGCTGCTGCTCGGCTCGCGCGCCGGCGCGGGCCCCGGGTCGGGCGGGGTGGGGTCGGGCGGGGCGGGGGCTGGAGGGGCGGCCGCCGAGGGGCCGGGCGTCGGCGGCACCCGCGACGGCGGCGCCGGCGACGAGGGGGCCGGCGCTGCTCCGGCAGCCGCGGCCCTGCTCGAGCTCGCGGCGACCCTCGTCAGCGACCGGCTGGCGGCTGGCGAGGCCCGCGCGCTGCTGGCCGAGGTGGGTGTGCCCCGCGCGGCCGCGTGGCCCGCGCTGGGCATGCCGCCGGTGCCCGACGTCGTGGGTCCCGCGCCGCTGCTCCGGCGATGGGTCCCCCCGGGATCGGGGCCCGTCGGCGGGCGTCGGCGGGCGGCGGTGGGGATGTCTACTGGTGCGTACGACGCGCCTGGTGCGTCGTACGCACCAGTAGACGCCGACCACGGCTCCACCGGGGGCCGCGGGCTCGCCGTGCTGGTCGTCCTCGCGCTCGCCCTGAGCGTCACCTCGTTGGTCGTGGCGCTGAGCGGATGAGCCCCGCCCACGAGCCCGACCGACGAGCCCGGCCGACCAGCGTCGCCCACGAGGCCGGCCGACCACCGCCGACGACGAGCCCGGCCGCGACGGGGCGGTCGGTGGCGCGGGCTAGGGTCGGGCGCGGGCCCCGGCTCGTCCGGCCCGCACCCGGCTCCATCCCACGACCACCGGCCGAAGGAGGCAGCGTGACCGCAGAGCTCCGGCTCGGCGCCCACGTCGAGCAGACCGACCCGCTGGCGGAGGCCGCGGCGCGGCAGGCGCCGCTGGTGCAGTTCTTCCTGGGGGACCCCCAGGGATACAAGGGCCCCGAGATCCGCTACGCCGGCGGCGCCGACGCGCTCCGGGCCGATGCGGAGGCGGCGGGGGTCGAGCTCTATGTGCATGCGCCCTACATCGTCAACGTCGCCACCACCAACAACCGGATCAGGATCCCATCGCGCAAGCTCCTGCAGCAGCACGTCGACGCCGCCGCCGAGATCGGCGCGAAGGGACTGATCGTCCACGGCGGTCACGTCAACAAGGGCGACGATCCTGCGGTCGGGTTCGACAACTGGCGCAAGGCAGTCGAGGCCACCGACCTCAAGCTCCCGCTCCTGATCGAGAACACCGCCGGCGGCGACCACTCGATGACCCGACGCCTGGAGCGGATCGCCGGCGTCTGGGAGGCGATCTCGGCCGCCGACGGCGCCGAGATGGTCGGCTTCTGCCTCGACACCTGCCACGCCCACGCGGGCGGGCTCGACCTCGCGACCGTGGTCGACGACATCCGGGCGATCACCGGGCGGATCGACCTGGTGCACCTCAACGACAGCCGCGACGACGCCGACTCCGGCGCCGACCGGCACGCCAACCTGGGCGCCGGACGGGTCGACCCCGAGCTGCTCGTGCACGTCGTCCGTGAGGCCGGCTGCCCAGCGCTCGTCGAGACGCCGGGTGGCGCGGAGGAGCACGTCGCCGACTTCGCGTTCGTCGCCGAGCGCCTGGGCTGAGCGCGTGGGCTGAGCGGCCGAGCTGGGGCGACCCTGGTCAGCCGGCCCGCAGCCGCAGCTCGGGCGGCCGTGACGGGATCGCCGGCAGAGCGGCCAGGTCGCAGGCGTCGCTGCAGGGCGTGGGCTGCCCCGTCCAGCCGTGCTGCCGGAGCACGGCCACCAGTCGAGCGGCGGTGAGGCACGGCCGGTCGAGCACCTGGCCCCAGCCGAGGCGCACCGTGGACGCGCCCATGGTCGCCACGAGCAGGTCTCGGTCGAGGTCGCGGTCGCGTTGGCCGGCGGTGTCGTGGAAGAGCCGGCCGTCGAGCTCGACGACCAGCCCGAGGTCGGCGTACTCGACGTCGTGCAGGGCGCTGAGCCCGGGCGCCGTCCGCCGCTGCTGCCGGCTGGGGGACGGGAGGGCGTGGGGGATCTCGACGCGGTGGAGGAACTCCCGCTCGAGCACCGAACAGGTGCCGCGGTCGAGATCGCGCAGCACCTCGTTGAGCAGGCTGCGCTGGGCGACCTTGCCGCGCCCGGCGACCACGTCGAGGAGACGGGGCGGCGCCGTGCGGCGGGACTGGCAGAGGTCGGCCAGCACCGCGACCACCTCGAACGGGTCGCGCTGCCGGGCCGCCACGTCGACGCCCGCATGGTCGAGGCGGACGTGCGGCGGGTCGGCTCCCCAGTGCACCCGGTCGAAGAACCCGCTCGGGCGGGTGATGACGTAGCCGTCGCGCGGGACGACGTGCCTGCGCTGCGGCACGGCCAGCTCGATCGGGCCCGCGTCGTCGTGGCGTCGCCACCCGGGGCCGACCACGGCACGGATCGCGGAGACACCGGCCAGCGCCGCGGGCCAGTGGTAGAGCACGCCCACCCAGCATCGCTGCAGCCAGGTCGGCTCACCCGTGTGATCGAGGTAGACCCCCGGCAGCAGCCGCACCCACTCGCGGCGGCGGAGTCGGCGGGCGATGTCGGCCGGGGTCCCACCCGCGTGCAGCACCTGGGCTCGCGAGATGACGCCGGACTGGCGGGCCAGCCGGGCCGGGATCGAGGTCGGTTCCATGCGCCGAGCCTGCCCGTTCCAGGCGGTTGCGCGGGCGGGCACGCCGCGGGCTGTGGAGCACCGGCGTTGATGGACGCGCTGTGGACGCCGGGTGGCCCTGGCGCGGCTTCCGCGAGCGCGTGGGCTGGCTGGGCGGCGCGGGGCGGCGCGGGGACGCGGTCGGTGGGACGTCGCCGCTCCCCCGGGCGTCGCCGGCGCCGGTGCACGCCGGGCGGCGGAGTCGTCCGGGCGACCCGGCGGGGACATCTACTGGTGCGTACGACGCGCCTGGTGCTCCGTACGCACCAGTAGACATCCTGGCCCGGGAAGGGGCGGAGGCTACTGGTGTGTACGACGCACCCCCTGCTCCGTACGCACCAGTAGATGTGAACCCGGGAGCGACCCACCGGGCCATCGACGGACGGTCGTCCACGGCCGCGCTCGCCCCGCCGACTCGCCGAGCCTCACCGCGATATCCGCGACGCGTCAGCCCGACATTGACGACGCGTCAGCCCGAAATCCGCGACGCGTCGGCGAGGGCAGCCGTGAGGCCGGCCCACACCCCATGAGTGCGCCGGCGCCACGTCCGCTGAGGGGTGCGGATCACCGCACCCCGGGACCTCGCGTGGTCAGTCGGTGACCACCACGCGGAGCCGGCGTACCTCCGCCGGCTCGGAGAGGTCGTCGCGGGTCAGCTCCAGGCAGAGCGGCTCGGCCTGACCCTCGGACCCCTTGAACGCCAGGAAGCGCAGCGCCCACTGGCTCTCCTCCGCCGTCGCCTGGGTCGGGACCTCGCCCGGACCCGCGAGGGGCAGAAGGTTCGCCGGCGCCTCCGCGATGCGCCAGCGATTGCGACTCATGCCGCGACGGAACCGCAGCTCGAGCCCGGCGCCCGCCGGCACTCGCACGGTCTGTCCCGTCGTCGGATCGGTGATGACTTTGAGCATTCTTGCCCCCCACGGCAACCTCAGGAGTCTGTCTACTCCTCAAGAGCCCGCCTGGCAACGGCTGATACCGCCGCTGGGGGCGACAAAGGTAAAGGTTCGGCAACCCGTTCGGCCCCACACGTTCTCTGGTGTCACAGAAGGCCACAAACGGCTCAGCAGAAGCAGACGAACGGCGCCGGCGCCGCATCCTCCGAGGCCGGCGGACAGGCGGCCGCCAAGGCCGTCGCCGGGTCCTCCCCGGCGCCCAGCGACCGGTGCACCGAGACCAGCACGTCGTGCGCGACCACGTCGTTGACGGCGGCCGCGGACGCGATCACGCAGCGCGCCCCGGCGTGCAGCCAGGCGGTCGTCATCCCGACCAGCTCCTCGCCGAACCGCACCTCCGACCGCCCCACCTCGCACGCCGACAGCAGCACCACGTCGGGGATCTCGGCGAGCTGGTCGATGTCGTAGCCGAACCACGGCCCGCCCACGAGCTCGACGCCGGAGAAGAGCGGGTTCTCGGCGGAGTGCCGGCCGTGCGCGGACACGTGGAGTACGTCGACGCGCGCGGCGAGGTCGGACACCGCCGCTGCCGTCGCGTCCTCGCCGACCAGCACCTCGGCTCCCGGCCACGCCTGCGCCGCCGCCGTCACCTCCGCCGCCGCACGCGGCACCCGGGGCCCGGCCACGAATCCCGCCGACCCGAGCCGCAGCGGCGTCGCCTGCCGCGACAACCAGGAGGTCGCGGACCGGGTCACCGTCACG
>JAUILS010000243.1 GCA_030432975.1 Actinomycetes bacterium | reverse complement strand
ATCTCGAACGGCACCAGGAGCACGTCGGCCAGCTCGCGCGGTCCCACGTGGACGGGCGCGAAGTTGCGGCCCGCCTGGGACGCGGAGTAGCCGACGAAGTGCTTGAGGGTCGCGTGGACGCCGCCCGCCTGCAGCCCGCGGACGTAGGCCGTGCCGAGGCTGCCGACGAGGTAGGGGTCCTCGGCGATGCACTCCTCGACCCGGCCCCAGCGGGGGTCGCGGACCACGTCGAGCACCGGCGCCAGGCCCTGGTGCACCCCCAGCGCCCGCATCGACCGGCCGATCGCCACGGCCATCCGCTCGACCAGGTCGGGGTCGCCTGCGGCCCCCCAGGCCAGGGGCGTCGGGTACGTCGCCGCGCCCCACGCTGCGAAGCCGGTCAGGCACTCCTCGTGCACGAGCGCGGGGATGCCGAGGCGGGTCTCGCTGACCAGCCGGCGCTGCGTCTCCCACAGCCACCGGGCCCTCTCGACCGGGTCGACCGGCCGCGTGCCGTAGACCCGGGTCAGGTGCCCGATGCCGTCGCGGAGCGCCTCACCGAGGGTGTGCTCGGCGGCGAAGCTCCCCTGGAGGGGCGCCACCGCCTCGCCGTCGGACTTCTCCCAGAAGCCGGTGATCTGGCCGAGCTTCTCCTCCAGGGTCATCGAGGCCACCAGCGCCGCCACCCGGTCGGAGGTCGCGGCGTCGACGGGGGTGGGCCGCCCGCCGGACGCCGGGGGCGCTGGGCTCGTGGTCAGGTCGGTCACGTGGGGGTCCTTCCGGACTGCATCTCGGGTGGGGGGTCGGTCAGCCCTTCACCGCTCCCTGCAGGCCGCTGACGATGCGGCCCTGCAGCAGCAGGAAGAAGGCGAGGGCGGGGATCATGGCGAGGGTGGTGAAGGCGAAGACGCCGGCGGTGTCGGAGGAGTACTGCGTGCTGAAGTCTGCGACGCCGAGCGGGAGCGTCTTGCGGTCGCCCTGCAGCAGCAGCAGCGGCAGCAGGTAGGCGTTCCAGGACCCCACGAAGGCCAGCACCCCGACGGTGACCATGCCGGGCCGCGAGAGCGGCACCACGATCCGCCAGAAGAAGCCGATCCGGGACGCGCCGTCGATCAGCGCGGCCTCCTCGAGCTCGTCGGGCAGCGCCATCAGGAACGGCCGCAGGATCACCACGGTCACCGGCAGCGCGAAGGCGGCCTGCGGGAGGGCCACGCCCCACCAGGAGTTGCCGAGGTGCAGGTCGCGGGTGACGAGGACGAACAGCGGGATGATCGCCACCGTCGCGGGGAACAGCAGCCCGACCACGAACGTCATGTAGAGCGGCTCGCGCCAGCGGAAGCGGTAGCGCGCCAGCGGGTACGCCGCCATCAGGCCGAGCACCACCACCAGCGCGGTGGTGATCACGGCGATCACGGTCGAGTTGAGGGCGTACTGCCAGAACGCCTGGCTGGTCAGCACCCGGCGGTAGTTGTCGGTCACGACGGGGTCGGGCAGCCCGGCCGGCGACTCCGCGAGCTGCGCGTTGCTCCGCAGCCCGCCGATGACGGCGAACGACACCGGCGCCAGGGTGACGACGGCGACCAGCAGCGCGACGGCGTACACCAGCGGCGTGCCGCCGCCGAAGACCCGCGGCGACCGACCCAGCCGTCCCCCGCTCATCGGCCCGCTCCCACGCTCGCGTCGCGGACGTCGCGGCGCAGCACCAGGGCCTGGTAGAGCAGGGCCATCACGAGCGCCACCACGAACAGCACCACCGAGGCGGCCGCCGCGATGCCG
Organism: Actinomycetes bacterium; assembly: GCA_030432975.1. Classification (GTDB taxonomy): domain Bacteria; phylum Actinomycetota; class Actinomycetes; order Propionibacteriales; family Nocardioidaceae; genus Nocardioides. Next base: position 2,917 of record JAUILS010000243.1, on the reverse strand, counting down.
TAGTTCTGCCGCTTGGTGCCCTCGGTCACCAGGAACGTCGCCATGGTCGTCGTTGCGTTCGCCGGGCCGCCGCCGGTGAGGATCCAGACCATGTCGAAGAGCTGGAGCGAGCCGATCATCGACAGGAACGCCCAGACCCGCAGGGTCGGACCGAGCAGCGGGATCGTGATCCGCCGCTGCACCTGCCACCACGAGGCCCCGTCGAGCTGAGCCGCCTCGAACAGCTCCTCCGGCACGCCCTGGAGGCCGGCGAGGAAGAGGATCACCGCGAGCCCGAGGTACTTCCAGGTGAGGACGGCGAACACCGTGTAGAGGGCGTACTCCGGGGTGCCCAGCCACCCCTGCTCGGGGCCCTCGAGGCCCACGGCCGCCAGCAGCGCGTCGACCACGCCGTACTGCGGCTGGAGGAGCTGGAACCACACGACGCCCGCGATCACCTCGGACAGCACGTAGGGCACGAAGATCACCGTGCGGAGCATTCCCTGCCCCCACATCCGCCGGTTGAGCAGCAGCGCGATCGCCAGCCCGAGGGGCAGCTGGATCAGCAGCGACAGCGCGACGATGGCCAGGTTGTGGAGGAGCGCGCCGGTGAACACCTCGTTGTGCAGCACGGAGTCGTAGTTGCGCCACCCGACGAAGTCGGTGAGCGGCCCGAACCCCTTCCAGCGGTAGACCGAGAACTGCACGGCCTTGATGATCGGCCAGACGACGAACAGCAGGAACAGCGACAGCGCCGGCCCCACGAAGAAGGCCACCTCGGCGGTCGTGCGCAGCGAGCGCCGCCACCGCGGGGACCCGTGGCCGACCGGCCGTGCGCTCGCACGGCCGGCCGACCTCGGGGATGACGCCGTCGACCCGGAAGTCGAATCATCGACGACGCCACGCGCTGCCACCGTCACGTCACCGGACCCCTGGGCCGAGCACCGTCGGGCCGGTCACTTCTCGGCGTCGGCGGCCGCCTGGGTGGCGTCCACGATGTCCTGGGGCGAGGCCTTGCCCGCGAACATGAGCGCGATCTCGTCGTTCATCGCGCCGCCCACCGAGGCACCGAAGGCGGTGTCGAAGTAGAGCTGGACGTACGGCGCCTGGTCGCGCACCTCGAGCAGCGTGGCCAGGGCCGGGTCGGCCACGGCGTCGCTCGCCGCCGGGTTGGTCGGCAGCCCCATGGAGTTCTCCGCGAAGCCACGCTGGACGTCGTCGGACAGGAGGTACTCGACGAAGGCCACGGCCTCGTCGGGCGCGTCGGCCGACAGCGCCCATGCGTCGCCGCCGCCGAGGGCCGCGGCCTGGTCGCCCGCACCCCCGTCGACCGCCGGGAAGGCGAACCACCCGGTCTTGTCGCCGAGACCCTGGCCATCCTCGGTGAGGCCCTGCATCACTCCGGGCTCCCAGTGGCCCTGCATCTCCATGGCCACCTTGCCGGTCGCCAGCAGCCCCGAGGCACTGGTCGGGCCCGACTGGGCCGGCGTCGACAGGAAGCCCTTGTTGAACGGGTCGGCCGCGATGACCTCCTCGAGGTCCTCACCGGCCGCCACGAAGCAGGGGTCGGAGAAGTCCAGGCTGGTGACCGCCGCGCTCAGCACGTCCTGGCTGCACTCGCGGAGCGCGAAGTAGTACCAGTAGTGCGCCGCCGGCCACTTGTCGCCGGCACCGACGGAGATCGGCTCCATGCCGGCGGCCTCGAGCTGGTCGATCGCGGCGTACATCTCCTCCCAGGTGGTCGGGGTCGCGGTGATCCCGGCCTCGTCGAACATCGCGGTGTTGTACCAGAAGCCCACGACGCCGAGGGAGAACGGAAGCCCGTAGGTCTTGCCGTCGACCTGCCAGCCCGCCACCGAGCCGCCGAGCGTTTCGATGGTGTCGGAGGCGGCGTCGGTGAGGTCCTTGGTCAGCCCCGCCTCGACGTGGTCGGCCAGCTCGCCGCCGCCGCGCTCCATGTAGATGTCGGGGGCGTCGCCGCTCTGGAAGGCCGCGTCGAGCTTGGTCAGCATGTCCTCGTGCTGCAGCGCGGTGATCTCGATGGTGACGCCGGGGTTGTCGCCCTCGAAGTCGGCGGCCGCCTGCTCGTAGAACCCCTTGCCGGGGTCGTTGTTGGAGTTGTGCCACCAGGTGATGGTGACGCCGTCGCCGGAGGAGTCGCCGGCATCGCCGCCGCCGTCCGAGCCGCACGCGGCCAGCAGTACGGCGGCAGAACCGAGCGCCAGGGCCCGGGTGAACGCAGTCCTCGTCATGGATGCTCCTCGAAGGGTTTGCAGGGTCGCCCCACAAACGTGGCACCGGGAGGGCGCGCGTGTCAATCGTTGTCGATAACGTTATCGTAACCTCCGTCACACCCCTCCCCTTACCGACCTGGAAGGCCGCGGATGAGCGACCCGGGGCCGCTGTGGCGCGCCCGCCGTCCGGGCCGCAGCCTGGCCCTCACCTTCGACGACGGCCCCGCCGGGGCGACGACAGAAGCGCTGCTCGACGGGCTCCGCGCACGCGGCGTCCCGGCGACGTTCTGCGTGGTCGGCAGCCGGGTCGCGGCGCCCGGCGGCGACGACGTGGTGCGCCGCATCGTCGCCGAGGGGCACCTGCTCGGCAACCACGGGTGGTCCTACGACGACCTGGGCGGCTGGCCCGCCGCGCGGGTGCGGGCCGACCTGGTCGCCACCGGCGCGGCGATCGCCGACGCCGTCGGTCTCGCGGTGCGCGTGCCCTACTTCCGGGCCGCCAACGGCAGCTGGGGAGCCAGCATCCCCGTCGCGCGCGACCTGGGCATGGCCCCGCTCGCGGTGCGCAACACCATCGACGACTGGCGCACCCAGGACGCCAGGACGCTGCGCGACAACCTGCGCCGCGCCGTGCGCCCCGGCGAGCTGCTGCTGGCCCACGACGGTGGGGGCGACCGCCGCGGAACGGTCGCCGCCGTGCTGGC
>JAUILS010000242.1 GCA_030432975.1 Actinomycetes bacterium | reverse complement strand
GCCGGGGTGGCGCCCCGCCGGCCCCGAGCCACGTGGTCCGCCCCGGCGACACCCTGTGGGCGCTGGCCGCCCGCGACCTCTCCCCCGCGGCGTCCGCGGCGGAGATCACCGACCGGTGGCGGTTGATCTACCGGCTCAACCGGGCCGCCATCGGCCCCGACCCCGACCTCATCGTCCCCGGCACCTCACTGGAGCTGCCGACCCCCCGAGAGGAGACCCGATGACCAGCCTGCTCCACCACCCCGGGCCGGTGCCGCTCGCGAGCGTGCAGGGCACGCTCGCCCTCGACCTGGCGCCCCGCTACGACCCGCCCCCGGTGCCGGGCCGCACGCCCGGACGCCCCGGCGGCGACATCGTGCCGATCGAGGCCGGCCACCGCCGCCGGGTCGAGCAGTGGGCGCACCGCTACGCGCAGGCGGTCGTCGAGATCGTCGCCGGCGACCGGCCCGCGGGCCAGCTGGTGCGCTGGACGGCTCCCGCCGTCCACGCCGACCTGGTGCGACGGGCCCAGCTGGTCGCCCGGGCCGGAGGCCACCAGCCCGGCGGCGGCCGGACCGGCCAGGTGGTCCGCCCGCAGGTGCAGGGGGTGCGCAGCTGCTTCGTCACCCACACCCGGGTGGAGGTCAGCGTCCACGTGCGTCACGGCGAGCGCTCCCGGGCGATCGCCGCCCGCTTCGAGCTCGCCGACGGGCGGTGGCTGTGCACCGCCCTGGAGTTCGCCTGACCAGCCTCAGCCGCTGACCCGGGCGGTCTGCCCGGTCGGACCACCGGGCGCACCGTGGCAGCGCTTGAACTTCTTGCCGGAGCCGCAGGGGCAGAGCTGGTTGCGGCCCACACCGGCGAACTCGTCGTCGGCGTTGGTGACCGTCCCACCGGTGACCTCGACCTCGCCGTCCTCCGACGGAGCGGAGTACGACAGGTTCTGCGGCTGCTTGGGGGCCTCGAGCCCCTTCGCCTGGATGACGGGGGCCTCCTTGGCGGCGTCGCGCGCCGCGCCCATCGCGGCCGGCGCGGAGACGACGTCGAACATGCCGGCGTCCTCCATCTCGACCGGCGCGGGCTCCTCCTCGACCTGCACCTCGAGGTTGAACAGGAAGCCGACCGACTCCTCCTCGATGCCGTCCATCATCGCGGCGAACATGTCGAAGCCCTCGCGTTGGTACTCTACCAGGGGGTCGCGCTGGCTGTAGGCCCGGAGGTAGATGCCCTCGCGGAGGTAGTCCATCTCGTAGAGGTGCTCACGCCACTTGCGGTCGAGCACAGACAGGATGACGCGGCGCTCGAGCTCGCGCATCACCTCCTCGCCGACCTCCTCCTCGCGGCGGTCGTAGGCCGCCTGCGCGTCGGCCTGCAGCAGCTCGACGAGCTCCTCGCGGTCCATCGCCTCGCGACCGCCGGCCTCCTCCTCGAGCTGCGCGTGGTCGAGCGACACCGGGTAGAGCTGCTGGAGCGCCACCCAGAGCGCCTCGAGGTCCCACTGCTCGGGGTAGTCCTCGGTGGCCGCGGTGACGTAGCCCTTGATGACGTCGTCGATGAAGGTGCGCACCTGGTCGTGCAGGTCGGCGCCCTCGAGCACGCGGCGGCGCTCGGCGTAGATGACCTCGCGCTGGCGGTTCATCACGTCGTCGTACTTCAGGACGTTCTTGCGGGACTCGAAGTTCTGCGACTCGACCTGCCCCTGCGCGCTGGCGATCGCGTTGGTGACCCGCTTGTTCTCGATCGGCACGTCGTCGGGCACCTTGAGCACCGTCAGCACCCGGTCGACCCAGTCGGACTTGAACAGCCGCATCAGCTCGTCCTGCAGGGACAGGTAGAACCGCGACTCGCCGGGGTCGCCCTGCCGGCCGGAGCGGCCGCGGAGCTGGTTGTCGATGCGGCGCGACTCGTGGCGCTCGGTGCCGATGACGTAGAGGCCGCCCGCCTCGCGCACGGCGTCGTGCTCGGCGGCGACCTGCTCCTTGACCCGCTCGACGGTCTCGGCCCAGGCCGCCTCGTAGTCCTCCGGGGTCTCCTGCGGGTCGAGGCCCTTCTTGCGCAGCTCCTGGTCGGCCAGGAAGTCGACCGAGCCGCCGAGCATGATGTCGGTGCCGCGGCCGGCCATGTTGGTGGCGACGGTGACCGCGCCCTTGTGGCCCGCGAGCGCGACGACCTTGGCCTCGTCGGCGTGCTGCTTGGCGTTGAGCACGGTGTGCGGGATGTTGCGCTTCTTGAGCAGTCCGGCGAGGTGCTCGGACTTCTCGACCGAGACGGTGCCGACCAGGACCGGCTGGCCGTTGCGGTGCCGCTCCTCGATGTCGTCGACCACGGCGTCGTACTTCGCGTCCTCGGTGCGGTAGACCAGGTCGGGCTGGTCCATGCGCTGCATCGGCTTGTTGGTCGGGATCGGGACCACGCCCAGGCCGTAGATCTTGTCGAACTCGCTGGCCTCGGTCATCGCCGTGCCGGTCATGCCGGCGAGCTTGTCGTAGAGGCGGAAGTAGTTCTGCAGCGTGACGGTGGCGAGGGTTTGGTACTCCTCGCGGATCTGCACGCCCTCCTTGGCCTCGATCGCCTGGTGCAGGCCGTCGTTGTAGCGGCGGCCCGAGAGCATCCGGCCGGTGTGCTCGTCGACGATCAGCACCTCGCCCTCGAGGACGACGTACTCCTTGTCGTAGCGGAACAGCTCCTTGGCCTTGATGGAGTTGTTGAGGAAGGAGATCAGCGGGGTGTTGACCGAGTCGTAGAGGTTGTCGATGCCGAGGTAGTCCTCGACCTTGGTGATGCCCGGCTCGAGCACCGAGATGGTGCGCTTCTTCTCGTCGACCTCGTAGTCGACGTCCTTGGTCAGCGTCTTGGCGATGGTGGCGAACTCGGCGTACCACCGCACCTCATCCTGGGTGGGGCCGCTGATGATCAATGGGGTCCGGGCCTCGTCGATGAGGATCGAGTCGACCTCGTCGACGATGGCGTAGTGGTGGCCGCGCTGCACGCACTCCTCGATGGAGCTGGCCATGTTGTCGCGGAGGTAGTCGAAGCCGAGCTCGTTGTTGGTGCCGTAGGTGACGTCGCAGGCATAGGCCTCACGCCGCTCGTCGGGCTTCATCGCCGGCAGGATGACGCCGGTGGTGAGGCCGAGGAAGGAGTAGATGCGGCCCATCCACTCGGCGTGGTACTTCGCGAGGTAGTCGTTGACCGTGACGACGTGGACGCCCTCGCCGGTGAGGGCGTTGAGGTACGTCGGCAGGGTGGCGACCAGCGTCTTGCCCTCGCCGGTGCGCATCTCGGCGATGTTGCCGAGGTGGAGCGCGGCCCCGCCCATCACCTGCACGTCGAAGTGACGCTGCCCGATGACCCGCTTGGCGGCCTCGCGGACGGTCGCGAACGCCTCGGGCATCAGGTCGTCGAGGGTCTCGCCCTTCTCGAGCCTCTCCTTGAACTCCCCCGTCATCGACTGGAGCTCCTCGTCGGTCATCGCGACGAAGTCGTCCTCGATCGCGTTGACGGCCTTGGCGACGGCCTCGAGCTGGCGCAGGATCTTGCCCTCGCCGATGCGGAGGATCTTGTCGAGAATGGCTGGCACGGTCGGTGACTCCTGAGGCGTGGCAGGGCAGCGCGGCCGGCGGGCGGCGCCTTCGTCATGCTACCCACGCGGGCCAGGGCGCGGGGAATCAACCACGTCGGTCGTCGGCGCGACGAGAGCCTCGTCCAGGCCGAGCATCTGCCCCAGGTCGTCGGCGACCGCGCGAACCCAGGTCGCGCTGAGGTGCTGGCCGTCGTGGTAGGTCACCACGTGGTCGACGACGAACGGGCAGCGGCCCGCCGCGCAGACCAGCCGGTTGACCTCGACGTACCTCGCGCCGACGGCGTGGGCGCCCTCGCGCACGCCCTTGTTGACCGAGCGGACGTGGCGGTTCATCGGGCGGGTGCAGTCGGCCATCGTGGCGCCGTCGCCGAGCAGGCAGGCCGCCGGGTCGACGGCCAGCAGCGACACGTCGCCCAACACCCGGACCTCGGGCCCCAGCGCCCGGATGTCGCGCACGAACCCGGCCGCGGCGGCGGACCACGCCTCCCGGTCGGGGCGGCCCTCGAGGAGCCGGTGGGGATAGCTGCGCGAGGAGACCAGCACCAGGTCGGGGTCGAGGGCGGCGATCTGCTCACGGACCCAGCCGTGGTGCTCGGCGCACTCGGGGAACGGCGGCCCGTCGAGGTCGAGGAGCATCGGGAGGTCGTAGGGCGTGCAGCCGAACTTGATCAGCGGCACCACCTCGAAGCCGTCGCCCTGCCCCAGGAGCTCGAGGGCCGGCACCCACATGTAGGCATGGGAGTCGCCCACCACGACGACGCGGCGCTCGGAGCCGACGGTGCCGAGCGGGCAGAGGTCGTGGCCGACCTCGGGGTCGCCGGCGACGCAGTGCCCGCCGTAGTCGGGACGGTCGCGGTCGAGCTCGGCCAGGTCGTTGCGCACCGGGAACGGGATCGGCGCCCCGACGGCGGCGCGGTCGAGCGAGGCCGCGATCAGGTCGTGCACGCGGCGCCCGTTGGGCGGGGTGCGGAGCTCCGGCGGCACGGTCGCAGCGTCGAAGGCCGCGCCGGCCGCGACGAGACGGTCGGTGGTGCGGTCCGCCTGGAGGTGCACGCCGAGCACGGCGGTCGCGGTGGCCGCCAGCGCCGCCGGCCACAGCGCCAGCGAGCGCC
>JAUILS010000241.1 GCA_030432975.1 Actinomycetes bacterium | reverse complement strand
GCCTATGCCGTCGACGCGCTGGACGACCTGGAGCGGGCCCGCTTCGAGCGGCACCTCGCCGAGTGCGAGGACTGCCGCGCCGAGGTGCAGAGCCTGCGCGAGGCCGCGGCGCTGCTGGCCGAGGACTCGGCGACGACGCCGCCGCCCGGGCTGCGCGACCGGGTGCTCGTCGGCATCGAGACCGTGCGGCCGCTGCCGCCCGTGGTGCCCGGCACGACGCCCGCGGACGCCCCCGCGGACGGCCCCGCCGCGGACGCCCCCTCCACGCGCCGGACCCGCGCCTGGCTGCCGCTGCTGGTGGCCGCCTCGGTGCTGGCCGTGCTCGGCGTCGGCCTGGCCGCCTGGCAGCCGTGGTCGACCGAGGCGCCGACGCTGACGGCGACCGAGCGGGTGCTGCAGGCCGACGACGCCGAGGAGGTCACGCTCTCCTTCGACGACGGGTCGTCGGCAACCCTGACCCGGTCGGTCTCCGAAGGACGTGCTGTGATCACCACCCGCGACATGGCGGCGCCACCCTCGGGCCGCGTCTACGAGCTCTGGCTGCAGGACCCCGAGGGCCAGTTCGCCCCCGCCGGCCTGATGCCGGTCGCGGCCGACCAGACGCTGCTACTCGAGGGAGACGCCTCACAGGCCGTCGCCGCGGGCATCACGATCGAGCCCGCCGGCGGGTCGCCGCAGCCGACGACCGACCCGATCGCGCTCTTCGACCTGCAGCAGGCATGAGTCCGGAGCGAGAGGGAACCACAGCAGCCATGGAGACCACCCCGAAGGGTGAGGAGACCCCCCACTCCCCGCCCGCCCACGTGGCCGTCATCGGCTCCGGCGTCGCCGGGCTGGTGGCGGCTCACGTGGCTGCCCGCCAGGCGCGCGTCACGTTGGTCGAGGCCGACGCGCGCCTCGGCGGGCACGCCGACACCCACCTGGTGCTCGAGGACGGCCGCGAGCTGGCCATCGACACCGGCTTCATCGTCCACAACGAGCGCACCTACCCCGTGCTGCTGCGGCTGTTCCGCGAGCTCGGGATCGCCACCCAGGACTCCGAGATGTCGATGTCGGTCTCCGACGAGGTCTCGGGCCTGGAGTACGCCGGCGCGCTGGGGGCGCGCGGGCTCTTCCCCACCGCCGGCCACCTGCGCCGGCCGGCGTACCTCCGGATGCTGGTGGAGATCCCCCGCTTCCACCGCCGCGCGAAGGCGCTGCTGGCTCGCGACGGTGACGAGCAGACGTTCGCCGAGTTCCTCGCGGCGGGCCGCTTCTCGGCGTACTTCCGGCGGCACTTCGCCGAGCCGCTGGTCGCGGCCGTGTGGTCGTGCGACCCCGAGGTCGCGCTGGAGTACCCCGCGCGCTACCTGTTCCGCTTCCTCGACCACCACGGCATGCTCGGCGTCTTCGGGTCCCCGCAGTGGAAGACGGTGTCGGGCGGCTCCCGCGAGTACGTCGCCAAGGTCGCCGCCGGCCTCCACGAGATCCGCGTCGGCACCAAGGTCACCTCGGTGGCCGAGACTCCCCAGGGCGTCGAGGTGACCGACGGCAACGGCGAGACGCGGCGCTACGACGCCGTCGTCATCGCCACCCACCCCGACCAGGCGCTGGCGATGCTCGCCGAGCCGAGCCCGCTGCAGCGCGAGGTGCTGGGCGCGATGCCCTACTCCGCCAACACCGCCCACCTGCACACCGACACCTCGGTGCTGCCGGAGGCGACCAACGCGTGGGCGTCGTGGAACTTCCTGCGGCCGGGGCGCTCCGAGGGCAAGGTCACCGTGACCTACGACCTGACCCGGCTGATGCGGCTGCCCACCGACACCCACTACCTCGTGACCCTGGGCGGCAGCGACCGGGTCGACCCGGCGTCGATCATCGACACGATGGAGTACGCCCACCCGCTCTACACCCCGGCCTCCGTCGCCGCCCAGGCGCGGCTGCCCGAGATCGACACCGACCGGGTGGTCTTCGCCGGCGCCTACCACGGCTGGGGCTTCCACGAGGACGGCGCGCGCTCCGGGCTGGCGGCCGCCGAGCGGCTCGGCTTCCGCTGGGAGGACGCGCGGCCGACCCCGCCGTCGGTGCCGGCGCTCTACGACGCCACGATCACCCACACCCGGCGGACGCCGTTCCGCCGGGCGTTCACCCACCACAACCTGACCTGGCTGGTCGACCTCGACGACCTCCCCGACCACGGTCCCCTCGGCCGGTTCGAGGCGCGCGACCACCTCGGCGACCCCGACCGGTCGATCAAGGACAACGTGGTGGCGTTCCTCGCCGCCCACGACGTCGACCTGACCGGCGGCCGGGTGCTGATGGCGGCCAACGCGCGGGCGCTGGGCTACTGCTTCAACCCGATCAGCGTGCACTGGTGCCTCGACGCCCGGGGCGACCTCGCCGCCGCCGTCGTCGAGGTCCACAACACCTACGGCGATCGACACGCCTACCTCGTGCACCCCGACGCCCAAGGCCGCGCGACCACCGACAAGCAGATGTACGTCTCGCCGTTCCACGGCACCGACGGCCGCTACGAGCTGGCCGTGCCGCTGCCGGGCGAGGAGCTGCGGATCGCGGTGACCCTGCACAGCGACCCCGACGACGCCGGCCGCCCGGCCGTCTTCTCGGCGGCGCTCGCCGGGCGTCGTGGCGCCGCCCCCACCCGGACCCGACTGCTGCGCGCGGCCCCCGCGGCGCTCACCGGCTCCCTGCTGATCCGGGCCCACGGCATCTGGCTGTGGGCACGCCGGCTCCCCGTCCGCCCGCGACCGACCCATGCCCGACAGGAGGGTGTCTGATGACCCAGCTCGACGACCGCCGCCAGGAGGCCGGCGAGCGCTGGCCGGGCCTGTTCGAGGTGCCCTCCGGCCCGCGGACCCGGATCTCCGCCGCCGTGGCGCGGCGCCTCTTCGACGCCGTCGCGCGCCGCTTCGACCTCTGCGTCGCATCCGACGGCACCAGCCCGTCGGGCGACCGGCCCACGATCGTGCTGCACCGGCCGCAGGAGTTCTACGCCCGGATCGGTCGGGACGGGCTGATCGGCTTCGGCGAGGGTTACATGACCGGCGCCTGGGACTCCCCCGACCTGCCGCGGCTGCTGACCGTGCTGGCCGCCGAGATCGGGACGCTGGTGCCGGAGCGGCTGCAGCGGCTCCGCGGGTGGTACGTCGCCCGGATGCCGCACCACCACCGCAACTCGGTGGACAACAGCCAGGCCAACATCGCCCACCACTACGACCTCTCCAACGACCTCTTCCGGGCGTTCCTGGACGAGACGATGACCTACTCCTCGGCGCTGTTCGACACCTCCGTCAGCGGCCGCGGGCTGACGCAGGTGGCCGCCGCGCCGGCCCCGAGCGACGAGCCGCTGGCCGACGCCCAGGCGAGGAAGATCGAGCGGCTGCTCGACGTCACCGGCGTCGGCCCCGGCACCCGCGTGCTCGAGATCGGCACCGGCTGGGGCGAGCTGGCGCTGCGCGCCGCCCGCCGCGGAGCCCGGGTGCACAGCGTCACGCTGTCGAAGGAGCAGCAGTCACTGGCCCGCGAGCGGATCGCCGCCGAGGGGCTGGCCGACCGCGTCGACGTCGAGCTCACCGACTACCGCCTGGTGCGCGGCGAGTACGACGCCGTCGTCTCGGTGGAGATGATCGAGGCCGTCGGCCACGAGTACCTCCCGGAGTACTTCCGCACGATCCGCGAGCGGCTGGCGCCCGACGGCCGCGCCGGCATCCAGGGGATCCTGATGCCGCACGACCGGATGCTGGCCACGCTCGAGACCTACACCTGGATCCACAAGTACATCTTCCCGGGCGGCTTCCTGCCCTCGGTCGAGCTGATCGACGAGGTCGCCGGCGACGCCGGGCTGACCGTGACCGACCGGCTGTCGTTCGGGCTGCACTACGCCGAGACGCTGCGCCGCTGGGACGACGCCTTCCTCGCGACCGACGCCGAGGCGCTCGGCTTCGACGACACGTTCCGCCGGATGTGGCACTTCTACCTCACCTACTGCCGGGCCGGCTTCGCCGCGCAGTACCTCGACGTGCAGCAGATCGTGCTCGAGGTGGACCGGGCGTGACGACCGCCTGGCTGCTGACCGCGGCCGCCTCCCTGGCCGCCGTGGTCGCGGCCATGGCGGTCACCGCGGTGGTGGCCCGCAGGCTCCGGCGGGTCTCCGTCGTCGACGTCACCTGGGGGCTCGGCTTCGTCCTGGTCGCCGTGGTCTCGGCGGCGGTCGGCCTCTCACTCGGCCGCGGGGAGCTCTGGCACGACCTGATCGTGGTCGTGGTCGTCGGCGTGTGGGGCGGCCGGCTGGCCTGGCACATCGGCGGCCGGGCGCGGGGGCACGGCGAGGACCCGCGCTACGCCGCGATCCTCGGCGTCGACGCCGACGACGACGCCTGGATGGCGCGCGCGGTGCGGAAGGTGTTCGTGCCGCAGGCGCTGGCGATGTGGCTGGTCTCGCTGCCGGTGCAGGTCTCGGCCGTGGCCGACCTGGAGCTCGGGTTCGCGCTGTGGCTGGGGCTGCTCGTCTGGGCCGCCGGGCTCACCATCGAGTCGGTCGGCGACGCCCAGCTGGCGGCGTACCGACAGGAGCCGCGGGAGACCCGTCCGCGCATCCTCGACACCGGGCTGTGGGGCTGGACCCGGCATCCCAACTACTTCGGCGACGCCTGCGTGTGGTGGGGCATCTGGCTGGTCGCGGGCCTGGCCTCG
>JAUILS010000240.1 GCA_030432975.1 Actinomycetes bacterium | reverse complement strand
GGGGTCGGGCGCTCACTGGTGGGTCCCGGGCATGCACTGCTCGCTGGGGAGCGGCTCGAAGTTCATCACGGTGCGCTCCTCGACCGTCACGCCGGAGCCGAACAGGCCGGTGATCCAGGGGTGCTGGGCGTGCATGGCGACACCGACGGCCATCCGGTTGGGGTGGTTGACGCAGGCGTTGATCGTGGTGGAGGTCCAGGTGCCGCCGGCGTAGCGGAACCGCTCGATGCCGGAGTCCCAGACGTACTTCACGCAGTCGGAGAAGCAGCTGATGGTGGTGTTGCCGTTGGGCATGGGGTAGCCCTGGCTGTTGGCGCGGTAGACCAGGATGTAGTCGATCTGGTCCTTGGGCATCGCCGAGCCCGCGCGCTGGATGGAGTCGGCGGCAGCCTGCGCGAGCGCGGGGGTGGTGACCGGGCTGCACGGCGGGGGGTCGGCGGAGGCCTGGCAGACGCCGGGTCCGGCGCCGGCGGAGACCGACGCCACGCGACCGCCCACGCGCACGGCGCTGGAGACGGCCACGGTGTCGCGCATCAGCAGCGACATCTCGATGATCCCGAGAACGAACAAGAACAGGATCGGCGTCACCAGGGCGGCCTCGACCGCCACGGCTCCCCGCTCCCCACGCCTGCGCGTCCTGAACATGGGCGATCCCTCTCTTGTCATGTGAGCTGTGCGGAACGTACTGCCGCGTCGGATCCCCCCGACGCGGAATGCCTCCGGGTGGCCGGAAGCGGCCAACAACGCCCGGCTGACCTGCGGTTATCCACAGATCACGGCCGCCGCCCTGTCTAGACGTGGCCGGCCGGGCAGCCTGCTCCCAGGAGGTGGGAGATGGACCGCGCAGACACGAGCCCGGACGCCCAGGTGCCGCCGTCCCTGGGGCAGCACAACCAGGCCCTAGGGAGGTACGGCGAACGGCTGGCGGAGCGTCATCTGGTGGCGCAGGGGATGGTGGTGCTCGACCGCAACTGGCGATGCCCGGCCGGCGAGCTCGACCTGGTGCTGCGCGAGGGGCGCGTGCTGGTGGTGTGCGAGGTCAAGACGCGCAGCTCCGTCGAGTTCGGCACCCCTCACGAAGCCGTCACGCCGGCCAAGCTGGCGCGGCTGCGGCGGCTGGCCGCCCAGTGGCTGAGCGAGCACGACCTCGTGGTGCCCGAGGTGCGGATCGACCTGGTCGCGGTCGTCCGTCCGCGCCGGGGGCCGTCCAGCGTCGACCACGTGGTGGGGGTCGGCTGATGCCCTTCGCGACGGCGTACGCCGTGGCCCTGCAGGGGTCGCTGGGCCACCTGATCGAGGTGCAGGCCGACGTGAGCGCGGGGATGGTCGGCACCTCCGTGGTGGGGCGGGCCGACGTCTCGCTCAACGAGGCGCGCGACCGGTGCCGGATGGCGGTGCTCAACAGCCAGCTCAGCTGGCCCGGCACCCGCCGCGTCACGGTGCTGCTCTCTCCGGCCGACCTGCTCAAGCGCGGCACCCACTTCGACCTGGCGATCGCGGTCTCCGTGCTCGCGGCAGCCGACGAGCTGCCGCGCTCGGCGCTGGCGGGCACGGTGCTGGTGGGCGAGCTGACCCTGTCCGGCGGCCTGCGGGCGGTGCCCGGCGTGCTGCCGATGGCGCTGGCTGCGGCGAGCCGCGGCATCCGACGGATCGTGGTCCCCGAGCCGCAGGCGGCCGAGGCCGCGATGGTGCCCGGCCTGGAGGTGCTCGGCATGCGGTCGCTCGCCCAGGTGGTCGCCGAGCTGTCGGGGGAGAACGTGCCCGAGGCGCCGCCGGTGGTGCCGATGTCGGGCACCCGCCTGCTGGCCTGGCGCGGCCAGGACCGCCTCGACGACCAGGACCTCGCCGACCTGTCCGGGCTGCTCGACGCCAAGTTCGCCGTCGAGGTGGCGGCCGCCGGCGGCCACCACCTGCTCCTCTCTGGGCCCAAGGGGTCGGGCAAGACCACCCTGGCCGAGCGGATCCCCGGCCTGCTGCCCGACCTCACCCCCGAGGAGGCGCTGGAGCTCACCGCCCTCCACTCGCTGGCGGGGGTCCTCGAGCCCGGTGACCCGCGCCTGCTCCGGCCGCCGTACTCCGCTCCGCACCACGACGCCAGCAAGGCCAGCCTGCTCGGGGGCGGCACCGGCCTGGTCCGTCCCGGCGAGATCAGCCGCGCCCACTGCGGAGTGCTGTTCCTGGACGAGTTCCCGCTGTTCCGGGCGGATGTGATCGAGGCGCTGCGGCAGCCGCTGGAGAGCGGCGAGGTGACGATCGCGCGCGGACACGAGTCGGCCACCTACCCCGCGCGCGGGATGGTGGTGCTGGCCGCCAACCCCTGCCCCTGCGGGAAGTACCACCCCTCCGCCGGGCGCAGCCAGTGCGACTGCTCCGAGGTGGCCCGGCGCGACTACCGCCGCAAGCTGGGCGGGCCGGTGGCCGACCGGGTCGACATCACCCGCCACCTGGAGCCGGTGGGCCAGCACGAGATGCACGACCCCCTGGCGGTCAACGAGTCCAGCGCCGAGGTGCGTGCTCGCGTGACGCGGGCGCGCGAGCGGCAGGCGGAGCGCTACGCCGAGGAGGCCTGGCGGCTCAACGGCCAGGCTCCGGGGCCGGTGCTGCGCGAGCGGTGGCCGCTGCCCGACGAGGGCCAGCGCAAGGTCGACGACGCGCTCTACCAGGGGCAGCTCAGCAGGCGCGGCGCGACGCGGGTGCACCGGATGGCGTGGACGATCGCCGACCTCGCCGGCCTGGAGGCTCCCGGGGCGGCCGAGGTGCAGACGGCGCTGGACCTGAGACTCGGCCGGCCGCTGGCCGCCGCGGCGCTGCAGAGGGCCGGATGAGCGGCGCGGCGCGGGCCCCCGACGAGGAGCGGATCGCCCGGGTCGCGCTCAACCGGCTCGCCGAGCCCGGTGACCCGCGGATGGCGTCGGTGGTGGGCGAGCTGGGCGCGGTTGCGGTCCGCGACCACCTGCTCTCCGAGCGCGACCTGCAGGGCCTGGCCACCGACGTCGCCGGCCGGCTCGCGGCGCTCGACCCCGTCGGCGACCTCGAGCGGGCGGCCCGGCGGGGCATCCGCTTCGTCGTCCCCGGCGATGAGGAGTGGCCGGCCGGGCTCGACGACCTGGCCGCCGCCGAGCCGCTGCAGGGGAGTGGGGGTCCACCCCTGGGGCTGTGGGTGCGCGGCCCGCTGCCGCTGTCGGAGCTGGCCTCGTCGGTGGCCGTGGTCGGCAGCCGCTCGTCGAGCATGTACGGCGTCCAGGTGGCCGGCGACCTGGCCGCCGGGATCGCCCGGGAGGGCCACGGTGTGGTGTCCGGGGCGGCCTTCGGCATCGACGTCGCGGCGCACCGCGGCGCCCTCGGCGCCCAGGGGGTCACGGTGGCGGTGCTCGCCTGCGGCGTCGACCGGGCCTACCCGTTGTCACACCGGGCGCTCCTCGACCACCTCGCCGACCACTTCGCGGTGGTGGCCGAGACGCCGCCGGGATGCGCCCCCACCAAGCTGCGCTTCCTCTCGCGCAACCGGCTGATCGCCGCGCTGTCGCGGGGCACGGTGGTGGTGGAGGCGGCCGACCGGAGCGGGGCGCTCAACACCGCCAGCTGGGCGAGCCGGCTGCACCGGGCGGTGATGGGCGTGCCCGGTCCGGTCACGAGCGAGCCGTCCGTCGGCGTCCACGAGCTGCTGCGCAGCGGGGCCGGCACGCTGGTCACCCGGGCGGCCGACGTGCTGGAGCTGGTGGGGTCGGCCGGCGACCATCTGGTCGAGCCACGACGGGCGCCGGAGCGCCCGCGCGACCGCCTGCCGCGGCGCGACCGGCAGGTGCTCGACGCCGTGCCACTGGTCCGGCCCGCGCCGTCCGACGCGATCGCCCGCACCGCAGGCATGGGCCTGGTCGAGGTGCGCAGCACGCTGGAGCGGCTGGCGGCCCGGTCCCTCGTGCTCGGCTCTGCCGAGGGCTGGCGACTCGCGCCGGAGCCCTGACCGCCGCGGGCGCGCGTCCCCCGGGAGTCGCCGTCCGCTTCCTAGACTGCCGGACATGACGACGGCTCCCGACCCCGAGGCGGAGGTCTCGGCGGACCTCCCCGAGGAGCTGGCGTCCGTACTCGCAGCCTACGAGCGGCACCTGACCGCCGAGCGCGACCTGACCCCTCACACCGTGCGGGCCTACCTCGGCGACGTGCACGGGCTGCTCGACCATGCCGCACGGCTGGGGCTGACCAGTCCCGGCGAGCTCGACCTGCGCACCCTGCGCAGCTGGCTGGCCAAGCAGCAGACCACCGGGATGTCCCGGACGACCCTGGCCCGGCGGGCCACGGCCGCCCGCGTCTTCACCGCGTGGCTGGCCCGCACCGGGCGCGCGGAGTCCGACGCCGGCTCGTCGCTGGGCTCCCCGCGCGCGCGGCACACGCTGCCCGCCGTGCTCCGGGTCGACGAGGCGGCCGACCTGGTGTCCCGCGCCATCGAGATCGCGGCCGACGACGGACCGGTGGGGCTGCGCGACGTCGCGGTGCTGGAGCTTCTCTATGCCACCGGGATGCGGGTGGGCGAGCTGGTTGGCGCCGACGTCGACGACGTGGACGCCGACCGACGGGTGATCCGAGTCTTCGGCAAGGGACGCAAGGAGCGCGCCGTGCCGTACGGCGCCCCGGCGGCCGCCGCGCTCGACGCCTGGCTGCGCCACGGCCGGCCCGCGCTGGCCACCGACGGCTCAGGCGCGGCGCTCTTCCTCGGGGTCCGCGG
>JAUILS010000239.1 GCA_030432975.1 Actinomycetes bacterium | reverse complement strand
GGCGGCGGCTGGACCCGATCCGGCTCGTCGGCGGCGGCGCCACGATGGACGTCTGGTGCCAGATCCTCGCCGACGTGCTCGACCGGACGCTCGAGCGGATCGAGCAGCCCTGGATGGCGGGCCTGCGTGGCGGTGGGCTCACCGTCGGGATGGCGCTCGGCGAGGTCGCTCCCGAGGAGGTACACGGGCTGGTCCCCGTCGAGCGGCTGTTCTCGCCCGACCCGGCGCACCGGTCGACGTACGACCGGATGTTCGCGGAGTTCCCCGGGCTGCTGCGCAGCCAGCGGGGCTTCCTCCGGCGGCTCCACGGGTGACGGTTCGGTGACGGCTGCGCGACCGGCGGGGGGATCTCGCTCGGGGTGACCTACCCTGGAGCCTCACCCGTGTGCCGAGACGGAGGGCGAGTCGTGACCGAGAGCCGGGCCACCGGAGCGCTGCTCTGGCTGCGCGCCGCCCTGCTCGGCTCGATCGCGCTGCTGACCGGCGTGGTCTCCCACGCGGCCGCCGACGGCCTGCTGCCCTCGGGCGGAGCCCTGGTCGTCCTCGGCGTGCTGGCCGCCGCGGCTGCCGCCGGGGTGCTGCGCCGCCGGGTGTCCTGGCTGGGGCTGGTCGGCCTCGCCGTGCTCGGCCAGACCGTCGTGCACCTGGCGCTCAGTGTGCTCGCCGGGCACCGCGGAGACCCGGTGGCGGCTCCACCGGCCGTGCCCGCCGGCGGAGCGGGCTGGGAGAGCGCCCTGATGGGTGGCTATGCCGACGCCCCCGCAGCGCCGTCCCTCGGATGGACCACTCACCTGGTCGAGCACGTCACCGCCGTGGGGCCGGGCATGGTCGTCGCGCACCTGGTCGGGGCCGCGGCGCTGGCCGGCTGGCTGGCCGTCGGCGAGGGTGCACTCTGGGCGCTGCTCCTGATGCTCGGCGCGGAGGTCGCCTCACGTCTCTGGCCCCGGATCCCGGTGCTCCTGGCCCCGGCGGCCGCGCCGGCGCGCGCCGTCGTACCCCCGGCCGCGGTGCGGCCCTCTCTGTTGTCGAGCGGCAGCGTCTGTCGCCGCGGCCCTCCTCTGTCGGTCTGCTGACACCCCGCCGCGACCCCTCATG
This sequence comes from Actinomycetes bacterium, assembly GCA_030432975.1. Taxonomy (GTDB): domain Bacteria; phylum Actinomycetota; class Actinomycetes; order Propionibacteriales; family Nocardioidaceae; genus Nocardioides. The sequence goes on along the minus strand of JAUILS010000239.1, from coordinate 3,678 downwards.
GGTCGGCGGCCGGCGGCCGCATCCCCGCGGCCCGCCCTTCACCAGACTTCGAGGAGAGACATGCGATTCCACCCTGCCCGGCTGCTGCTGGGCCTGATGCTCGCGCTGGCGGCCGGCCTCACGGCCTGCGGCGACGAGACCGCCGGCGACGCCGGCAGCGCCACCGACAGCGAGCCCGTCGTCGTCAGCGACGCCTGGGTGCGCGCCACCACCGGCACCGATGACCCGTCCATGACCGCGGCGTTCATGGTCATCGAGAACACCACCGACGCCGACCTCCAGCTGATGGGGGCCACCTCGCCGGTCACCGGCATGGTGCAGATCCACGAGATGGTCGACGGCGACGACGGCCACATGGTGATGCAGGAGGCCGCCGACGGCGTCACGATCCGCGCGGGCAAGCAGCAGATGCTCGCGCCGGGCGGCTACCACGTGATGCTGATGGGGCTCACCGACGAGCTCGCCGCGGGAGACGAGGTCGAGCTGACGCTGGAGTTCTCCGACGGCACCACGATGGAGCTGACCGCCCCGGTGAAGGAGTTCACCGAGGAGGAGGACAGCTACCACACGCACAGCGACGGTGCGGAGGAGGACGGCCACGACGACATGAGTGAGGACATGAGCGACGACATGTCCGACACGGAGTCCGACGGCTGACGCCGCAATGACGACGGCCCGCCACCTCACAGGTGGCGGGCCGTCTCGTCGGGTGGCCAGGGGCGGGGTCGAACCGCCGACCTTCCGATTTTCAGTCGGACGCTCGTACCAACTGAGCTACCTGGCCGTCGCCGGGGCGAGCCCGGCGCGGACACGATACCCGAGGCGGCGCGGCCGCCCGCAATCGGGACCAGCGGCCGGGCCCCCGGTCACGTCCGCTCCGGTTGGGTCGCCGCCGACCCGGCATCCTATGCTGGTGCGGCCGCGCGCCGACTCCCGTCGGCCGCGGCGGGCCCCCATCGTCTAGCGGCCTAGGACCCCGCCCTTTCACGGCGGTAGCACGGGTTCGAATCCCGTTGGGGGTGCGGCGAGCGCGGCTGCCATGCAGCCCAGCGCTGCTCTCCTCGCCCTCCCGGGCCGGAGGGGGCTCGTGGGTGATGTCGAGGCCCCGCGTCAGCGTGGTAGCGAGCTCATGACCAGGGCCACCGGTGGCCAGTCGCCGCGTCCGCGACGAGTGGCGGCGTACGCCCGGAGCGTCACCGCGGGTGATCGCAGGGGAAGCACGGCGACGTCGGGGTGGGTCGGCTGGTCGAGGGGGAGCAACCCCACGCCGAGGCCCGCGCGGATGAGGTCCTGGACCAGCTCCAGGCTGTCGACCCGGTGGGCGATGGTGGGTGCGAACCCCGTCATGGCCGCCAGGGTGTGCACGACGACCTCGTCCGCGGTGTTGCGCGAGTTCACGATCCACGCATGGTCGCGGTAGGCGTGGAACGGCGAGGGGTCGATCTCATCGGCAGCGTCCGACGCGGGCACGCCGAGCCCCCAGCCGGCAGACCACAGGGGCCGTGTCTCGATGGTGGGATCGGTCGCGGCGGGAGCCAGGTTGTAGTCGTAGACCAGGGCGAGGTCGATCTCGTCCCGGGAGAGGAGTCCCATGGCCTCGAGCGGCTCGTGCTCGTGGAGGTGCAGGTGCACTCCGGGGTGGCTCCGGGCGAGGTCGGCGACCAGGGGAACGACGGAGCGCCGGATGGCGGTGGCGAAGCCGGCGATCCGCACCGTGCCGACCGGGTCGGCCGCCGGGTCGAGGTCGTGCCGGGCGGCCTCGGCCGCGGCGAGGATGGTGACGGCGTGGGTCGCGAGCCGCTGCCCGGCCGGGGTCAGCCTCACCCGGCGCCCGACGCGCTCGAGCAGCGGGGTGCCGGCCTCGCGCGCCAGCGCCGCGATCTGCTGAGACACCGTCGAGGTGGTGATGCCGAGCTCCTCGGCCACCTCGCGCATGGAGTCGGCTCGCGACAGCTGCAGCAGGATCTCCAGGCGCCTCAGGTCCATCCGGCAATCATTCATGACACATGAACGATGTGTCCATCTATCTCACGTGGACGCGAACGGTCGTGGTCGTGTGCACTGAGCGCCATGACGACCGACATCGCGCCACCCGCTCCCACCGTTGCGACCGAGGCCAGGTCGGCGGCCAGGACCGGCACGGCGATGGTGCTCGCGTCGATGACCCTGGTGCAGCTGGGTCTGGCCGCATCGATCGGGCTGATGGATCAGCTCGGCGCCGCGGGGGTGGCCTGGCTGCGCCTCGCGTGGGCAGGCCTGCTGCTGCTCGCGCTCGTCCGACCGCGCCCCTCCTCCTTCACCCGTTCCAGCCTGGGCGCCTGCGTGGTCCTGGGCGCCGTCACGGCCGGCATCACCATGCTGTTCATGGCTGCGGTGGAGCGCCTGCCGCTGGGCACCGCCAGCGCGCTGGAGTTCCTCGGACCTCTGGGGGTGGCGATCGCCCGCGGGCGAGGAGCGGCTCGGGTGTGGGCCGGGGTGGCGGCGGGAGGCGTGCTGCTGCTCACCCAACCGTGGAACGGAGTCGTCGACGCCGCCGGGGTGGCCCTGGCACTGGGGGCCGCGTGCTGCTGGGCGGCGTACATCCTGCTGACGCAGAAGGTCGGCGACGAGGTGTCGGGGTTGCAGGGGCTCGCGATCTCGATGCCGGTCGCAGCGCTCGTGGCGACGGCCTTCGCCGGCCCCTCCGTGCTCGCTGCGCTCACGCCCGAGATCGTCCTCACGGGTCTGGGTCTCGCGCTGCTGCTGCCCGTGATCCCGTTCGCCCTGGAGCTCAGCGCGCTGCGCCGCCTCACCACGGCCGCGTTCGGCACGTTGATGAGCCTCGAGCCCGCGATCGCCCTCACCGTCGGGGCCCTGCTGCTCGACCAAATGCCGGGGTGGGTCCCCGTGGCGGGCATCGGTCTTGTCGTCATCGCCGGCATGGGGGCGGAGCGCACCGGCGCCCGCGTCCAGCGCGAGGACCTTGCATGATCGGGACGGACGGGCGCTCCACGGCGGACCGGGTCAGCGTCGGGTCGCGGTGAGGGACTCGAGGTAGTCGATCGCGCCGGCGATGCCGTCCTCGGCTGACACGGCGTCGCCCAGGCGACTCGCCGCCGCCGCCATCGAGCGGTCTCCGACAGCCCGCGTGATGGCCGCCGCCAGCGACTCGGCGGTGAGTGCCTTGCGCGGCAGCGGTGCCGGGGCCACGCCGTGGAGCTGCATGCGCTTGGCCCAGAAGGGCTGGTCGACCGCAAACGGGACGACCACCTGCGGGCGACGCGCGCGGATCGCCTCTCCGGTGGTGCCCGAGCCGCCGTGGTGCACGAGGCACGCCATCCGCGGGAACAGCCATCCGTGCGGCACCCCGCTGGCGACGTACAACGACGCGGAGCCCTCGGCCTCGATCAGACCCTGACCGGACTGCACGACCGCACGCCGGCCGGAGCGGGCGACCGCGTCGGCGATGAGCGCGCCGAGAGCCCGAGGATCCTCGTCGGTCATGCTGCCGAACCCCACGTAGACCGGCGGCTCGCCCGACTCGATAAACTCGACCAGAGCCGGGTCGTCGTCGTATGTCTCCGGCGGTTCGGGCAGCCAGTAGCCCACCGCTCGCGCGGTTGCGGGGTAGTCCGCGGGGTCGGGCACGACGGACGGGCTGTAGCCGTAGAGCGTGCGCACGCCGCCGTCCCACACGCG
>JAUILS010000014.1 GCA_030432975.1 Actinomycetes bacterium | reverse complement strand
GCATCTCCTCGTCGGGCAGCAGCCCGCTGTGCGGGGTGGAGTTGATCAGCCCGAAGGCGACGTGGGCCATCGCCGTGGAGCGGTCTCGGGAGAGGCCGGGCCGCCGTCCCCGGAGCTGCTCGGCCCACAGGTCGACGTAGCGCCGCTGCAGGTCGCGCACCTTCTCGCGGGCGTCGTCCGGGAGCGACTCCCAGTCGCGGTCCTGCACGACGATCAGGGCCCGGTGGCGCAGCGCGAAGTCGACGTGCCAGTCCACCAGCGCGGCGACGGCCGCGTCGGGGTCGGGTGCGCCCGCGACCCTGCGCTCACCCTCCGCGAGCAGCTCCTCGCTGATCGACACCAGCATCTCCGCGAGGATCGACTCCTTGCTCGCGAAGTGCTTGTAGAGCGCCGGTCCCGAGATGCCGCACGCCGCGCCCAGGTCGGCGACGGAGACGCCGTGGAACCCGCGGGCGGCGAACAGCTCGGCCGCCGTCGCGAGGATCTGGGTACGCCGGCTCACCTGGCCAAGGTTAGCGGTCGTTCACCTCCGGAGGGGGGCGCGGCTCAGCCGTCGCCCGCGGGCCCCTTGGCCCAGACGCTGACCACCGGTCGGCCGGCGAGCTCGCGGCAGGAGGTGTCCACCGACGTGAGGCCCTGATCGCGCAGGAGGGCGGCGAGACGCTCGGCGTCGACGTCGAGGAACCCGTGCTGCTCCCACGACCCGTGCTCCTCACCACCGAACCGGTCGTGCTCCGGGTGGCGCGGGTCGCTGAAGGCCTCGTCGACCAGGAAGACCCGGCCCCGGGGCGCGAGGGCCCGCGCGATCTCGGCGACGCCTCGCTCCAGGTCGCTCCAGTGGTGGAGGGTGTTGACCGCCCAGATCGCGTCGACGGACCCGTCGTCCACCGGCAGCCGCTCCGCCGCGCCGACCCTGAGCTCGAGGTGGTGCTCGCGTGAGGAGACGCGACTCCGCAGCCCCGCCGGCAGGGTCCGCAGCCGCATCAGGCCACGCATGAACGGCGTCGGCTCCACCGCGACGACGTCGGCGCCCGCCGCGGCCGCCCGGACCGCCGCGGCGCCCATCCCCGCCCCGATGTCGACGACCCGCTCGCCGGGCCGCGGCGCGATCCGCGCCACCACCGCGTCGTTGACCTCCGAGCGCCACAGCCGCGGCAGCAGCCGGAGGTAGCGCAGCGCCCCGAGCACGCCCTGGTCGTGGTGGTGGCCCCCGCCCCCGTGGTCGCCCCCGTGGTCGTGCCCGTGGTCGCCCCCGTGGTCGTGCCCGTGGTCACCCATGCCGTCCAGGATGTCACTCGCCGCCCGGTGACGGGGCGGCCAACGGGCCACTCGGACAGGCAATGGCGAGCCCGACCGACGGCTCGCCCCGGGCGCCCATCGGCCGATCAGTCGATTGCCTGTCCGAGTGGCCCCGGGCGACCTCCCCCGGGCGGGTCGCGCCGCCGCCTGTCCCGGGTGTGGGTCGTCGCCTCACTCGGACCGCTGCCGGGCCTGCTGCAGCAGCCACTCGCGCATGCCGAGCGGGGGAGCCGGCTCGGGCAGCCGGGCCCACACCCAGCCGTCGTGGACGGTGGTGGGGTGGAACGTGCAGACCTGGCCGGGCTCGTCGGTGCGGTGCCCGTCGGCGAGGTCGAAGCGCCAGAAGTGCCCCGGGCAGGTGAGCAGGCCGTCGCGCACCATCCCGCCGGAGAGCCGGATGTCGCGGTGCGGGCAGCGGTCCAGCATCGCCTGGAAGCCTCCGCCGGGCAGCCGGACCACGCACACCCGGCCGGTCTCGTCCTCGCCCCGGAGCTCGACTCCGAGCGGGGTGTCGGCGGGCACGTCCGAGGCGCGGCAGACGCGGGTCCAGCCCTCGCCGGGGGCGGCGTCGAGATCGCTCACCGGGCCGCCTTGCCGTGGCCGGGCCGGCGCCAGCCCAGGTTGTGGCTGACTCGTCCGGCGGCCTCGATCACCGGGCGGGTGAGTCGCCGGATGTTCTCGGGGTCGTCGGGGGCGTGGCCGGCGACGGAGAGCGCCGCCACGACGCGTCCCGTCCGACCCCGCACCGGGGCCGCGATCGACACCATGCCGGCCTCCGACTCGTAGAGGTTCTCGCCATAGCCCTGCCGCCGGACCTGGGCGAGCTCGGCCCGCAGCATGCTCTTGGAGGTGATCGTGTGCGGGGTGCGCCGGGTGAGCCGCATCGACGCGAGCAGCCGGTCTTGCTCCTCGGGGTCGAGATAGGCGAGCAGCACCTTCCCCGTCGAGGTGAGGTACGCCGCGTTGCGGCCGCCGACCCGGCTGAACACCGCCATCGCGTTGGGGCTCTCGCGGCGCTCGACGTAGAGCACGTCGGTGCCGTCGAGGATCGCGACGTGCAGGGTGTGGTCGGTCACCGTGCGGAGCTGGTCGAGCGGACCGGTGGCGGCCTGGTGGAGCGAGAGGGCGGTCTCGGCTGAGACCCCGAGGTTGCGCATGGTGGCGGTCAGCCGGAAGAGCCCGGTGTCGTCGACCTTCTCGAGCAGCTGCTCCTGGACGAGCGTCCAGACGACTCGGTGGGCGGTGCTCTTGCCGACGCCGATGCGTCGGGCCAGCTCGCTGACCCCGAGCTGGGTGTCGCCCTTGCCGAACTCGCACAGCACCCGCGCCGCCGTCGCGACGCTGCCCAGGGTCTGGGTGGTGCCGGGCACCCGCGTCACGGCTTGGACCCCCGCGGTCCACGCCCCGCCGCCAGCAGCGCGCCCCGGATCGACTCCGGGTCGCCGGCCAGCTCGGCGGTCCCGAGGGTCGGCGCGATCTGCGCCGCGAGGAGCCGGGCCGCGTGGGCCAGGCCGAGCCGCTCGGCGACCACGAACTCGTCGACCAGCGCCTCGCGCCCGGGGAAGGCGTGGCGGATCGCCTGGCCGTCGCGCACGGCCGCGGCGTGCCGGTTGGCGAGCGCGACGCCCGCGTGCTGGGCGTGGTGCGGCCCCAGGCCGCCGCCGGGGGAGACGGACAGGTGGTAGATCACGTCGGCGACGCCCAGCACGCGGCGTACCTGCGAGGGGTCGTCGTCGGCGAGCAGCCCCAGCTCGGGCAGGATCGTCGCGTCGAAGAAGCGGACCGTCCAGGTGATGCCCGCCTGCTCCCCGCGGATCTCGACCTCGGGACCGCGCGGAGGCGGCAGCGGGTCGGTGGTGGCGACCAGGTGCAGCTCGCGGGTCGCGGCGACCGCCACCGTCAGCCGATCGGCGCCGACCAGCGGCAGCGCCGCCCGCTCGGCGGGGGCCAGGAGGTCGGCCTGACCGAGGTAGGCGTGGTGCAGCGCCGCGACGTAGTCGGCGAGCCGCTCCCGCATCGCCTCGGGTCCGGCGGCCTGCCAGTCGTCGGCCGCTCCGCCGCTCTCGGGCGGTCCCACCTGTCCGGTCATGTGAGCCAGGTTACGGACTCCTGTCCCGCATAGGGGTACGCACTTTCCCGCATGTGGAACGGCGGTCCTACCGTCCCTACCCATGAGCACCGGCTACGTCGACAGCCACACCGCCGCCCGAGCGATGGGCGCGGCGATGGCCGAGCCCGACATCATCGAGGGCACGCCCGCCGGCACCACCCGGCTGGAGAACGACACCGCGAAGTACGGCAAGCGCCGGATGCCCAAGCCCGGCGTCCCCGCCGGCATCCTGCGGCTCGCCCACGTGGACATCCAGGTGACCGACCTCGACCTCGCGACCGCCTACTACACCGGCGTGATGGGCATGACCGTCAGCGGCCGCGACGCCGACTCGGTCTACCTCCGCTGCTGGGACGAGGACGACCACCACTCGCTGCGGCTGCGCTACTCCCCGCGGGTCGGCTTCGACCTGATGGCCTACAAGGTCGCGCACGAGGACGACCTCGACGACCTTGAGAACAAGATCCACCGCTACGGCCTCCCGGTGCAGCGGATCAGCCGCGGCGAGACCGTCGGCCAGGGCGAGAGCATCCGCTTCGAGACCCCGAGCGGCCACACGATGGAGCTCGTCCACGACATCGAGAAGGTCGAGAGCGCACGGGGCAAGGTCAACCCCGAGCCGTACGCCGCCGAGGGCGTGCCCGGCCCCCCCAACCTGATCCTGCCGCCCCGGATGGACCACCTGCTGGTGACCGCCGAGGAGGTCGGCGAGTCGACGCAGTTCTACCGCGACGTGCTCGGCTTCCGGATCACCGAGCAGCTCCTCGACGGCAACGGCCACCAGCTCGGCACCTGGATGGAGCGCTCGCACAGCCCGCACGACCTGGCGGTCGTCCACGGCCCCAACGGCGGCCTCCACCACTTCGCCTTCTGGCTCGACGACTGGGACGACGTCCGCGACGCCGCCGACGTGCTGGCCTACAACGGCATCCAGGTCGACGTCGGGCCCACCCGGCACGGCGTGACGCGCGGCTCGACGATCTACTTCTTCGACCCGCTCGGCACCCGCAACGAGGTGTTCACCGGCGGCTACCGCCCCGACCCCGACTTCCCGACCCTGACCTGGACCGAGGACAACATCGGCCGAGCCGTCTTCTACTACGAGGGCGAGCTCAACGACCGCTTCATGAGGGTGCACACATGACCATTCTGCGTTTGTCACACGTCGAGGTGCGGGTCCCCGACCTCGAGCTCGCCACCGCCTACTACTCGGAGGTGGTGGGCCTGGTCGAGACCGCCCGCGAGCCCAACCGGGTGTTCCTGAAGTGCTGGGACGAGCACCAGCACCACTCGCTGGTCCTGACCCTCGAGCCGACCCACGGGCTCAACCACGTGGGGTTCAAGGTCACCGACCGTGAGGACCTCGACCACTACCAGGAGCGGCTCGAGGCGGCCGGCGTGGTGGTCAAGCGGTACGCCGCCGACGAGTGGGCCAAGGGCCACGGCGAGGCGATCAGGTTCGAGCTGCCGAGCGGCCAGCAGATGGAGCTCGTCCACGGGATGCAGCAGGTCGGCAACCTCCTGCCGCAGACCAACCCGCCGCCCCGCCCGATGGGCCTGGTCGGCATGGCCCCGCCGCGACTCGACCACATCTTCCTCACCGCCGAGGAGGTCGACACGGTCACCCGGTTCCTGGTCGACCACCTCGACTTCCGGGTCACCGAGCAGGTCGTCGGCGACGACGGCTTCCAGATCGCGAGCTGGCTGGAGGTCTCGCACACCTCTCACGACATCGCGCTGATCACCGGCCCCAACGGCGGGCTCCACCACTTCGCCTGGTGGGTCGACGGCTGGAACGACCTGCGCACCGCCGCCGACGTCTGCGCCTACCACGGCGTCAACATCGAGACGAACCCCACGCGGCACGGCGCCACCCGCGGCCAGTGCCTCTACTTCTTCGACCCGGTCGGCAACCGCAACGAGATGTTCACCGGCGGCTACTGGGTCGACCCCGACGCCGAGCCGATCACCTGGACCGAGTCCGAGATGGGCCGCGCGTTGTTCTACTACGACGGCGTCGTCAACCAGAAGTTCCTGACGGTCCACACCTGAGGCGGGCGACGATGAGCAGCGACGTGATGAGCGGCGACGGCCCGCTGACCGACGAGGTCGGGCAGGCCGGGGCGACCGTGTCGGGCGAGCAGGTCTCGCCGGCGGTGCTGCCGCGGACCGAGCGCCCCGACGCGCCGGCGTACCTCCAGCGGCACAAGCAGCGGCAGGCGGCCCAGGCTGCGCAGCGGGCAGCGACGGAGGTCGAGGCCCGGTCCACCGACGACGAGGAGACCCCGCTCTATCTGCGGCGGTTCCGGGAGCGCCAGTCAAGCGGAGGCGCGCTCGGTGACACCGTCAGCTTCGACGGGGAGAGCCTGAGCACCACGCGTGCCTGGGCCGAGGTGACCCGCACGAAGGAGATCGTCCCGGAGCGACGCGACCAGATGGCCTCGGTCGCGGCGGACATCTACCTCGTGCGGCACGGCGAGACCCAGGGCTACTCCTCGGAGTCCGGGCTCACGCCGCTCGGGGCCTGGCAGGCCCACCGGCGCGGGCAGGAGATCGCCCGCCGGGTGCAGCCCGGCATGGGGGTCGAGCTGGTCTGCGCACCGACCAACCGCGCTCGGCAGACCGCCGAGCACCTCCGCCGCGGGCTGATGGACAACGTCGAGCTCTACGGCCGGGAGGGTGCCGAGATCTCCGACGTCCACGACGACCGCAACTTCCGCAACTTCGAGGTGGCGACGCCGGAGGGCCCGCGCGACGTGACGTCGGCGTTCCGGACCTACCACCGCGAGATGGAGAAGTACGAACGCATCGGCCTGGGGGAGCGACCCGGCTGGCTGGTCGAGATGGACCGCTTCTGGGGCATCCAGCAGGGCGGCGGCGACCCGATCACCCACTGGCTGACGATGCCGATGCTCTACTTCGAGCCCCCGGTCTCCGCCGTACGCCGGTTCTGGCGCGGCATCCTCGAGCTCGAGCAGCACACCGACGCCCGGCAGATCGTGGTCGCCACCCACTCCGGGCCGATCCGAGCCTTCGCGACCGCGGTGATGGGCTACGACCCCGGCGAGCCGTTCAACACCGAGTTCGTCCGCATCCGGCTGATCGAGGGCGGCGTCACCGCGCTGGTCCTCTACCGCAACCGCGTGCAGGAGATCTCGATCCCCGACCTCGACGCGCTGCCGCCGAGCAGCGACCACCGGTTCGACCTCTCGGAGGAGCACGGCGATGACTGACGCCCCCCATGTGATCACGTTCGACACGCTGACCGAGCACTACCAGCCCATCGTCGGCGGCAAGTGCGCCTCGCTCGGCACGATGAGCCAGGCCGGGCTCCCGGTCCCGCCGGGCTTCGCGGTGACCACGGCGGTGTTCGCCCACGCCCGCGACCTGTCGGAGACGCAGCAGGAAATCAACGACCTGCTCGCCGACGTCGACGTCGACGACTCGGCCGCCCTGGCCGCCGCGGCCGCCAAGTGCCGCGACATCGTCACCGCCTGGCCACTGGCTCCCGAGAGCGAGCAGCTGATCCGCGACCAGTACGCCGACCTGTGCCGCTACTGCGGCGTCGAGGACCTGCCGGTCGCGGTCCGCTCGTCGGCCACCGCCGAGGACTCGCCCGACGCGTCGTTCGCCGGCGAGCACGACACCTACCTGTGGGTGCGTGGCGCCGACGAGGTGATCGAGAAGATCAAGTCCTGCTGGGCCAGCATGTACACCGACCGGGCCATCGCCTACCGCGAGGAGATGGGCTACGAGCACTACAACGTCGACATGGCGGTGGCGGTGCAGAAGATGGTGCGGCCGCGCTCGGCGGGGGTGGCGTTCACCCTCGACCCGACGAACGGCGACCGGTCCGGCATCTGCATCGACTCCGCGTGGGGCTTCGGCGAGGGCGTCGTGTCGGGCGCCGTCACGCCGGACAACTTCCTGGTCGACAAGGTGATGTGGTGCGTCAACCGGCGGACCATCTCACCGAAGGCCCAGGCCTACCAGCTCGTCGACGACTCGGTGCAGCTGCTGGACCTCGACGAGGACACGGCCAACACCCCGTCGCTGGTCGACGACGAGATCATCGCGATCGCCAAGCTGGCGCGCACCGCCGAGAAGCACTACGGCTGCCCGCAGGACATCGAGTGGGCGGTCGACGACGACCTCCCCTCGGGGGAGGACGTCGTCCTGCTGCAGGCCAGGCCGGAGACGGTCTGGAGCAAGAAGTCGCACGAGGTCAAGGCCGAGGGCGACCTGATGTCCAGCATCGTCTCGACGCTGGTCAACCCGTTGTACTCACGCAAGGAAGGGTCGGGGTCCTGACTCGGGGGCACCACGTCGAGGACACCGCGAGCACCATCAGCACCACCGCAGCACACCCCAACAGTGCCGGGCAGCCCGCTCGGCACGACCCCACCGGAGGATGAACCACTCATGGCCGATCGTTTCCCGAGCCCGTTCGACATCGAGTCGCCGTCCGGCGCCGACGGATGGCAAGACCTCTACACCTACTCCTCGCTGTTCGGCGAGGAGCGCCGCGACTACGAGGACGGCGGCTTCTGGTTCCAGGACGGCGTGCACTGGCCCGAGGTCCTGCCGCCGTGGGACGCCTCCCTGTTCGAGCTGGCGATCACCGCGCTCGGCCAGTACAACACCCGCCACTACATGGTGCCGCCCGCCTACGGCGTCGACTTCCGGATCCTCAACGGCTACGTCTACCTCTCCCCGGTGCCCGCGCCGGCCGGGGACATCGAGTCCCGCGTGCCGCTGTTCATGGAGCGTGCCGGCTACTACTTCGGCAACTGGAACCGGCTCTACGACGACTGGCTGGTCAAGATCCGCGCCCTGGTGCAGGAGATGACCGACCTCGACTTCTCGCCCCTCCCCGAGATGGAGGACATGGAGGTCATCACCTCCGGCGCGGGCATGGGCTCCGGCCACCGGCTGATCGCCAACTACCACGACCTGCTGAGCAAGGCGATCCAGCTCTGGCAGTACCACTTCGAGTTCCTCAACCTCGGCTACGCGGCGTACCTCGACTTCTTCGGGTTCTGCAAGCAGGCCTGGCCGAGCATCCCCGACCTGGCGATCGCCAAGATGGTCGCCGGTGTCGATGTCGACCTGTTCCGGCCCGACGACGAGCTCAAGCGGCTGGCCCGCAAGGCCGTCGAGGACGGCATCGCCGACCGGTTCGAGTCCGGTGACGTCGACACCACCTGTCAGCTGCTCAAGTCCGACGAGACCGGGCAGGCCTGGATTGCCGAGTGGGACAAGGCCTGCGAGCCGTGGTTCAACTTCTCGACCGGGTCGGGTTTCTACCACTCCGACAAGATCTGGATCCAGAACGTCGAGGTGCCGTTCGGCTACATCGCCGACTACATCGAGAAGGTCAAGGAGGGCGTCGACCTCAACCGCCCGGTGGAGGCGCTGCACGCGGAGCGCGACCGGGTGGTGGCGGAGTACCGCGACCTCCTCGACTCCGACGACGACCGTGCGGCGTTCGACGCCAAGCTGGGCCTGTCGCGAACGGTCTTCCCCTACGTGGAGAACCACAACTTCTACGTCGAGCACTGGGCCCACTCCGTGATCTGGCGCAAGATGCGGGCGATCGGCGAGGCGCTGGTCGGCGCCGGCTTCTTCGAGAAGGCCGACGACGTCTTCCTGCTCAAGCGCTACGAGGTGGCCGACGCGCTGTTCGACTACTACGCCGGCTGGTCGGTCGGCGCGCCCTCCCGCGGCCCGAACTACTGGCCCACGGAGCTGGAGAGCCGTCGTGCGACGCTCGACGCGCTCAAGGCGTGGAGCCCGCCGCCGGCGCTCGGCGTCCCGCCGGAGGTCGTGACCGAGCCCTTCACCGTGATGCTGTGGGGCATCACGTCCGACTCCGTGTCGGCGTGGCTGCAGGCCGGCGACGGCGAGGGCGGCGACGGCTCGCTCTCCGGGTTCGCGGCCTCGCCCGGCCTGGTCGAGGGCCCGGCCCGGGTGATCCTCAACGCCGACGGCATCGGCGAGCTGCAGGACGGCGAGATCCTCGTCGCCCCGCTGACGGCGCCGTCCTGGGCCCCCGTGTTCGGCAAGATCAAGGCCACGGTCACCGACGTCGGCGGCATGATGAGCCACGCGGCGATCGTCTGCCGCGAGTACGGCCTGCCTGCCGTCACCGGCACGGCGTTCGCGACCAAGCAGATCACGACCGGCCAGATGATCCGCGTCGACGGCAACACCGGCAAGGTGACCGTCATCGACTGACCTCCGGAGGCGGGCCGCCTGCCGCCCCCGACCGGCGGCCCGCCAACGGCATCACCACCCGACCACCGCACCCCGCGGCCCGACGACGAAGAGGAGAGGGACAGCCAGATGCTGACCGTCGAACAGAACGAAGAGCTGACCCGGGTCGGTCCCGGGACCCGGATGGGCAACCTGCTGCGTCACTACTGGTACCCCATCGCGTTCGAGCAGGACTTCGACGAGCGGCCCACCAAGTCGGTGCGGCTCCTCGGGGAGGACTGGACCGTCTACAAGACGCCGTCCGGCAAGTACGGCATCATCGGCGAGTTCTGCCCGCACCGCCGCGCGTCGCTGACCTACGGCGTCGTGCACGAGGACGGCATCCGCTGCGGCTACCACGGCTGGAAGTTCGACTTCGGCGGCCAGTGCGTCGAGCAGCCCGCCGAGCAGGACAACACGACGTTCAAGGACAAGATCAAGGCGCACGCCGGCAGCGCCGAGGCGATGGGCGGCATGGTCTGGGTCTACGTCGGCCCCGGCCCCGCCCCCGAGCTGCCGCGCTTCGACGTCTACGTCCTCGACGGCATCCGCGACGTCGGCGTGGCGACGCTGCCGTGCAACTGGCTGCAGATCATGGAGAACTCCGTCGACCCGCACCACGTCGAGTGGCTGCACGGCATGTACTTCGACTTCGTCGGCAAGATGGAGGGCTTCGAGGCGCCGAAGTCCTTCCAGAAGAAGCACATCAAGGTCGCCTTCGACGAGTTCGAGTGGGGCATCATCAAGCGCCGCGTGCTCGAGGGTCACACCGAGGAGGACGACGACTGGGCCGTCGGCCACCCGCTGATGTTCCCCTACGGCATGCGCGTCGGCGGCCAGTGGATCGACCAGATGCAGATCCGGGTGCCGATCGACGACACCACCACCTGGAAGCTGTTCTACTCCCTGCACCACCCCGAGGGCGGCACCTGGGAGAAGCAGGAGCGGCCGGTCGTCTACAACTACGACTGGATGGACGAGAACGGCAACTTCATCACCAACTACGTCGAGGGCCAGGACGTGATGGCCTGGGTGTCCCAGGGCGCGATCACCGACCGCACCCAGGAGCACCTCGGGCGCTCCGACCAGGGGGTGGCGATGCTGCGCAAGATGTTCAAGGAGGCCATGCAGGCCGTCGAGGACGGCGAGGACCCGCCCGGTGTGATCCGTGAGAAGCACGAGGTCATCCACCTGCCCTGCGAGAAGAACAAGTTCGGCGCGGGCACGGCGTTCACCGACCAGTGGATCACCGGCGGCTCGATGAAGTACTCCCCGATCCAGGACGAGCTGCTGGCGCTGCACCGCGACGCGGCGGCCGCGCGCGAGGGCGCTGGTGCCGGTGGCTGAGGACCGGATGCCGGGCACCACGCCGTTCGGGCGGCAGGGGTGGATGCGCACGCACGACCGGAGCGTGCCGCCGTTCGACCCCTCCCTGCCGCCCGACCCGCACCGGCTGCCCCCGCCCACCGAGTGGTTCTCCCCGGACGCCGAGCGGCACCTGCTCGACCGGCCGCGGCACTGCCCGATGTGCGGCGGCTCACTCGACGACGGCCTGACGTCGGAGTCGTGGGTCGGCCACGAGCGGGTGTTCCTCACCTGGTGCCCGGGCTGCCGCTGGACCGGCAACATCGTGCTCTTCGACCGGGCGATGATCCTCGAGCCGGAGCACTAGTCGGTGGTCGACGAGGGAGCGGAGCGAGCGTCTCGCGACCAGACCCTGCCCGCCCTGGTCTTCGACTTTGGCGGGCCGGTGCTGCTGACGGCGTTCGAGGCCGTCGACGACCTCGACCCGGACGCGCCGGCGTACCAGCTGCTGCACGGGCGCGGCCCGATGGCCTCGCCCGAGCACCCCGACGCCGACTGGGACGACCTGATGGCCGGCCGGATCACCGAGCGGACCTACTGGGACCACCGGGCGGCGGAGTGGGGCGAGCTGGGCGGGGGCGGTGAGTCGATCCGCGACATGATCGCGCACCTCTTCGACCCCCCGCGCCCGCGACTGATCCGCGAGGGCGCCGTGAAGCTGATGCACGACGCCCGCGCGGCCGGTCACCCGATCGGGGTGCTGACCAACGACCTGCACGCCTTCCACTCCGACGAGTGGATCGCGCAGATGCACGTGCTCGACGGGGTCGACGTGCTGGTCGACGGCTCGCTCGAGGGCTACCTCAAGCCGCACCCGCGGCTCTACGAGCTGATGGCCGAGCGGCTGGACGTGGGTCTCACCGACATGCTCTTCGTCGACGACCAGCCCGTGAACATCCGCGGCGCGGAGGAGCTCGGCATCCGCACGGTCGCCTTCGACCCGCAGCGCCCCGACGCGGCGTACGCCGAGCTGCGGTCGCTGCTGGGCCTCGCCTGACCGCGTCCTCGACTGCGGACGGGAAGTGTCCGCAATCAGCCCCAGCCTGAGGTCATGACCACCGCACTCCTCGTCGTGGACGTCCAGAACGACGTCATGTCCGCCTCCGTCAACAGTGAGCAGGTCGTCGCCACCATCTCCTCACTCGTCGACCGCGCCCGCGCCGCCGACGTGCCCGTCGTCTGGGTCCGCCACCACGCGGAGCAGGAGCTCGTGGAGGGCTCGCCCGGCTGGCAGATCGTGCCCGAGCTGACGCCGGCCGACGGCGAGGCGATCGTGGAGAAGACCTTCGGAGACTCCTTCGCCGAGACCGACCTCGACGACGTGCTGAAGCAGCGCGGTGTGGAGTCGCTCGTGCTCTGCGGTGCGCAGACCGACGCCTGCGTGCGGAGCACCTTCTACGGCGGCCTCTACCGCGGCTACCCGATGACGCTGGTCACCGACGCCCACACCACCGAGGACATGCGGCAGTGGGGTGTCGGCTACGGGCCGGAGGACTCGATCGCGGTGCTCAACGCCCAGGCCGCCTTCACGGTGCTGCCCGGCGTGCGCGGGTCGGTCACGACCGCCGCGGAGGCCTTCGGCGGCTGACCCGCGTGTCGCCAGGACTGGCCTCAGGCGTTGTCGCCGGGGCCGCCGTCCGGCGGCTCCCCGGGCCCGCCTTCGGGTCGTCCGCCGCCACCCGGCCCGCCGAAGCCACCGGCGAACTCGTTGGCCGTCACGGTGGTGAGCCGACTGAGCCCGTCGGTGGTGCCGCCCACGCCGAAGCCAGCGGTGTCACCCGCCTCGCCGGCGTAGACGACGTACTCCGTGCCGGGCTCGAGGTCGGCGGTGGAGACGAAGACGAAGGCCGTGTCCTGCGGGACGACATAGCTCGCGACGACGTTGCCGTCGCCGTCGGCGATGGCGACCTGCTGGCCGGCCGGCACCGTGGCGTCCAGCGTGACCGCGACCCACCCCTGCTCGGAGTCGGCGTCCGGCGCCTCGGCCATCCCGCCGCCGTCCACGGCGACGATGCTGCCGCCGGTGACCTCGAAGCTGCCGTTGACGTCGAGGGCGCCGTTGCCCGGCGAGGTCGGGCCGTCGACGACCAGGGTGCCCCCGGTGATGGCGACCGAGCCGTTGGAGTCCAACCCGTCACCGCCCGAGGTCACGTGCGTCTCGCCGCCGCTGACCGTCAGGAGTACGCCGTCCTGGGCGGCCTCGCCGCCGCGCATCCCGCCGTCGCTGCTGCCGCTGGTGGCATTGAGCCCGTCGTCGCTCGCGGTCACGTCGACGACGCCGCCGGCGAGGGTGATCTGAGCCGCCTCGAGGCCCTCGTCGGACTCGACGACCATGAGCTCGCCGTCCGCGACGTTGACCGCGCCGATGGCGTCGATGCCGTCGTCGCCGGCCGAGATCGACACGGTGCCGTCGTCGAGCTGGAACCAGCCGAGCTCGCCGTCGTTGTCGTTGTCGGACTTCAGGCCGTCGCCGCCGGACTCGACGGTCACGGTGCCGCCCTGGACCACGAGGTAGTCCTTGCCGCGGATGCCGTCGTCGACGGCGGTGACCGAGACGCTGCCGGAGAGGATCACCAGGCCGTCCTTGCTGCCGATCCCGTCGTTGCTGGCGCCGGTGACCGACAGCGAGCCCGTGCCCGCGATGGTGAGGTCGGCCATCGAGAACAGCGTCGCGGTCGGCGCGTCGTCCTCGTCGTCGTCGGCGCCCGCGGCCTCCGCGTCGGACAGCATGTTGCTGGAGCCGTCGGCCAGGATCACCACGACCTCGTCGGCCTCGGTGACCACCAGCGGCGAGCTCTCGGCGGAGGTGAGGTCGACCCCCTCGAGGACCAGCCTGACCTTGCCCTGCGCGCTGCTCGCGACGACCACCTGGCCGTCGTTGAGGGTGCCGGACAGCAGGTAGGTGCCGGGCTCGGAGATGGTGACGGTGTCACCCTCGACCGAGGCCCCCGCTCCCTCGACGCTGCTGGCGCCGTCGGCCAGCGTAACGACGGTCGCGTCCTCGGTGGAGTAGTCGCCGTCGTCGGCGTCGGCATGGGTGTCGGCCGGTGAGCTGAAGCTCGCCGGGACGGCAGTCGTGGCCCCGCTCGCGGCCGCCGCGCTGTCGGTGGACGTGCCGGAGTCGGCGTCGGGGGACGAGAGGTCCGCGCCGCAGGCGGTCAGCAGGACCAACGCGCCGGTGGCCAGGGCTGCGGACAGGGCGCGTCGGGGTCGGATGGGTCGCATGGGGGGTTCCTTTCGGGGGAGTCAGGCGGCGCGCGGCAGGCCGAGCTGCTGCAGCGTCCGGTGCCACTTCAGGCGGGGGAGGTCGGGGTGGAGGGCGGCCATGCCGACGCCGTACTTCGACAGGCGGCGCGGCCGGTGGCCGTGGGACCAGAGCAGCCGGTCGACCTCCGAGGGGGTGGCCCCGGTCTTGGTCTCGACGATCGCCATCGAGGGTCGGTCCAGGTCGCGGTTGATCCCGGTCAGCGAGGTCCAGCCGAGCTCGAGGTCGATGGTCGCTCGGGTGCCCGAGGCGGGCAGCAGCAGCGTGGTCCGGCGGTACGCCGTCGCGAGCACGGGCTCGATCCGCGTCGCCTCGTCGCCGAGCATGCCGGCGACGAACACCGTCCCCGCCGGCGTCAGGGGCGTGCCCGGCCAGGCCTCCGGGTGTTCGATCCGGCGCTTGACCGTCTGCTTCCGAGCCGCCCGAGTCTTCACCTCCAGCCAGCTGGAGCCGGTGTCGAGGTAGGACCGGGTGCGGACCTTCCAGCGCCGCCGGGTCGAGCGGCCGGCGGCGAGGTAGCTGTCGTGCCGAGGGGTGTCGAGGTAGATCGAGCGGTAGCCGAAGTCCCGGTGGCCGTCGATCTCGAGGACGCGGGTGTCCGCGGGCAGCTCCGCGACCAGGGCGTGGACCTCCCGTGCGGGGAGGAGGTACTTCCGGTCGACGCGGGCCAGCAGGGCCGCGCAGTCGACCAGTTCGGCCAGTCCGATCGGGGCCAGGTCGCCGAGCTCGCCGAGCGGCGCGGTGGTGACGGTCGTCATCGCAGCGCCTCGTCGTGGGTGACGGTGGTCGCGGCCGCGGCGGCCGCAGCGGTCGGAGCGGGGAGGTAGCGGACCGTCACCAGCGTGGTGTCGTTGACCAGGTCGGTCTTGCGCACCGACGCCGACAGGATCTCGCCGCCGAACATCCGCTCCAGGTGGGCGACCACCGCTGCGCGGTCGGCGTACGCGCGGTCCAGCAGCACCTGCTGCACCTCGGGCCGCCGCCCGATCCGGGGGTGGTCGCCGATCGCGATCGCCGCGAGGACCAGCCCCATCAGGCCGAGGTCGACCCAGCTGGGCGTCTGGTCGAGGCCGCCGAGCAGCCCCAGCGCGAGGGCCGCGAAGTAGTAGGCGATCTCGTGCTGGCCGAGCTCCTCGGAGCGCAGCCGGATGATCGAGAGGATGCCGAAGAGCCCGAGCCCGAGGCCGGCGCCGATGGTCGAGGTGGACAGCGCCGCGGTCACGGCGAGGACGCCGACGTTGGCCGTCAGCAGGGCGACGATCAGCTCCGGTCGGTGGTGGCGGGGCAGGAACAGGGCGAAGACGAGGACGCTGATCGCGACCAGGTCGGCGAGGTAGAGGCTGTAGCTGGTCATCGTGGTGAACTCCCGGTGGACTGGCGGTGAACGAGACCACTCCACCGGGCCGGGATGTCCGCCCCGTGGGCGTGGCCTGTGTGCCTCCTGTGGGGCGGCGGCGGAGGGTGTGACCTGCGCCGCGTCCGCGGGCGCTAGCCTCTCGCCATGACGATCGAGAGCCGGGCCGACGCCGGGGGTGGTGCGTGAGGACCGGCGGCGCCCTGCCGCTGGAGCCCCTCTCACCCGACGACCTCGACCGGGTGCACGCCCAGGCGATGCGGCTCCTCGCCGACGTCGGCACCGAGGTACACGACGACGACATGCTGCGCCGCCTGGCCGAGGCCGGGCAGCGCGTGGACGGCACTCGGGTCCGGTGGGACCCCGACTGGGTCCTGGCGCAGCTCGCGCTCGCCCCGGCGTCGTTCACGCTCACCGGGCGTCACTCCGAGCGTCGCGTGGAGATCGGCGGCGGCAGCCTGGTCGCCATGCCGGTCGGCGGGCCGCCGTTCGCCCACGACGAGGAGCGCGGCCGCCGTGACGGGTCGCTGGCCGACCACGACGAGCTGGTCAAGCTCGCCCACGCGAGCGACCGGCTGCCGGTGCTGCAGAGCGGCACGGTCGAGGCGCAGGACCGCGACGCGAGCAGCCGGCACCTGGCGATGGACTACTCGATCCTCCGCTGGAGCGACCGGCCGTTCATGGTCTACGGCACCAACGGCGAGAAGGCGCGCGACGGGTTCGAGCTCGCCGCGATCGCGGCCGGCGGTCGCGAGGCGCTGGCCGCCCGGCCGATGACGCTGGCCGTGGTCAACCCCAACTCGCCCCTGGTCTGGGACGGGCTGATGGTGACCCAGCTGGTCGCCTGCGCCGACTACGCCCAGCCGGTCGCGATCACGCCGTTCCTGCTGGCCGGCGCCTCGGCTCCGGTGACGCTCGCGGCCGGGCTCTCGGTGCTGGTCGCCGAGACGCTGTCGGGCGTGGCGATGGCGCAGCTGGTGCGGCCCGGCACACCCTGCCTGATGGGCACGTTCTTCACCGGCGTCGACATGCGGTCGGGCGGCCCGTCGCTCGGCCTGCCCGAGTCGGTGCTGGCGACCCTGGCCGGCGCCCAGCTGGCCCGGCGCTACGGGCTGCCGTTGCGGGGCGGTGGCGGCCTCTGCTCCGGGATCCCGCTGGACGCGCAGGCGGCGGCGGAGTCGACGATGTCGCTGTGGGCGACGCACCTCGCGGGCGTCGACCTGGTGGTGCATGCCGCCGGGTGGCTCGAGGGCGGCCTCGTGGCGTCGTACGAGAAGCTGATGCTCGACCTGGAGCTGCTGCGGATGTTCGACTGGGTGGGTCGCGGGATCGAGGTCGACGACGCGTCGCTGGCCTTCGGCGCGCTGGCCGAGCTGGGGCCGGGCGGGCTGTTCCTCGCCCACGAGCACACCCTCGAACGGTTCCGCACCGACGTGTTCATGAGCCCGCTGTTCCGCTCCCAGGCGCACCCGACGTGGGAGAAGCAGGGGTCGCCGCGGCTGCCGGAGGTGGCCGCCGGCGAGTGGCGCCGCCTGCTCGACTCCTACGTCGACCCCGGCATCGACGGCGACGTCGACGCGGCCCTCCGGGACTACGTCGACCGCCGCACCCGCGAGTGCGAGGCCTGAGGCGACGTCCGCTGCTGGGAGATAGTCCAGTGCGCATTCGGGCCGAAACCGGCCGATCTGCCCCGGAAGCGCACTGGACTATCCCCCCAGCCCGCCCGCAGCGTTCCGCTCCGCGGGACGTATGACGTGTGGTCGCGGTCACGCGGGATGCTGGGTAGCCGAAGGAGGAGCCGTGGTCGAACAGCGTGAGCTGCGGGTGCAGCAGATGACCTGGGAGTCCGAGGGGGTCGTGTCGATCCGCCTCACCCGGATCGAGAGCGACAAGCCGCTGCCCGAGTGGCGGCCCGGCGCCCACATCGACGTCTACGTCCCCGACGGCACCACCCGGCAGTACTCCCTCTGCGGCGACCCGGCCGACCTGTCGGCCTACCAGATCGCGGTGCTCCGCGAGCCGGAGTCGCGCGGCGGCTCGTCGTTCCTGCACGAGCAGCTGCGGGTCGGCGAGCGGCTGCTGGTGACCAGGCCGAAGCACCACTTCAACCTCGAGGACGCGCCGTTCCACGCGCTGGTCGCGGGCGGCATCGGCATCACGCCGATCATGACCTTCGCCGAGGAGCTCGAGCGCACGGGCCGGCCCTACTCCCTGACGTACGGCGGTCGGACCGCCGACTCGATGGCCTTCCTCGAGCGCCTCGACCGGCTGGGAGACAAGATCGCCGTCCTCGCCGAGGACGTCGATGGGCGGCCCGACCTCGACGCGATCGTCCGGGCGGTCCCCCAGGGCGGGCTCGTCTACGTGTGCGGGCCACTCCCGCTGCTGCGCGCGGTCGAGGCGGCCGCGGAGGCGGCGTACGGCCCCGACCAGGACATGGTCCGCTTCGAGCTCTTCTCCCGCGCGGGGGTGGAGATCGAGGAGGCGCCGTCGCCGCTGGAGGGCGACACCTACGAGCTGGTGCTCGCGCAGTCGGGGCACACGCTGCGGCTCAAGCCCGACGCCAACATCCTCGACACCGCGCTGGCGCTGGGCATCGAGATCGAGAACGACTGCCGCGACGGCATCTGCGGGTCGTGCGTGACCAGGGTGCTCGCCGGCACCGTCGACCACCGCGACCTGGTGCTCACCAAGAAGGAGCAGGCCGCGATGGACCAGATGATGATCTGCTGCTCCCGCCCGACGAGCGAGCGGCTCGAGCTCGACCTCTAGGTCGGGTCGCCCGCGCGCCGCACCCAGACGAACACGTCGGCCAGGTCGTTGGTGTCGCCCGGCGCGAGGTCCGAGGCGGACGAGGTGAAGCCGACCACCCCGCCGTCGCCGGAGACGGCCGCCCGCGAGGTCGGGCCGGTGCTGCCACCGATCCGGGTGGTCACGCCGGTGGGGCCGTCCCACACGAAGACGTCCAGCTGGTCGTTCTTGTCGTTGCCGGGGGCGAGGTCGGTGGCGTAGGACTCGAAGGCGACGTGCTGCCCGTCGCCCGAGATCGAGGGCCGCGAGGAGTGGTTGTTGCCGTCGGTGATCCGGGTGGTGGTGCCCAGGGTCCGGTCGAAGACGAACACGTCCTGGACGCCGTTGTCGTCGCCGGACACCAGGTCGGGGGCGTCGGACCAGAACGTGAGGTAGCGCCCGTCGGTCGACAGCGCGTCCATGCCGGAGTACGACGCCGCGCTGCCGTCGGTGACCTTGGACGTCGTGCCGGTGGCGACGTCGTAGAGGAAGACGTCGCGGGCGCGGTTCTTGTCGTCCGGCACCAGGTTGGAGGCGCCGGAGTAGAACGACACCCACTGGCCGTCGCCGGAGATCGACGGGTCGAACGACGACGACGTGCCGTTGGTGAGCCGGGTGATGGTGTCGGTGTCGCGGTCGTAGAGGAAGACGTCGCGGTAGTTGTTGGTGTCGTCGGGCACCAGGTTGGTGGCGAAGGAGTAGAGCGCGACGTAGCGGCCGTCGTCGGAGATGCCGGCGGCGTAGGACCCGCCGTCGCCGTCGGTGAGCCGCTCGATCTCGGCGGTCTCGCGGTCGTAGACGAAGACGTCGCCCTTGCCGTTGGTGTCGCCCGGCACCAACGACGACGCGAAGGAGTCGAAGAGCACGTAGCGGCCGTCGGCGGTGATGTCGGAGGCGGTCGAGGTGCCGCGGCCGTTGGTCACCATCACGGTCTCGCCGGTGCTGCGGTCCTGGAGGAAGACGTCCTGGAACGCCGAGTCGTCGTGGGCGACCAGGTTGCCGGCGAGCGAGTCGAACGTCGCCCAGCGGCCGTCGGCCGACAGCGAGATCCGGTCGGAGGTGTTGTTGCCCATGGTCACCGGGCTCATGTCGCCCACGGCCGGCTGCGGCCCGGGGTCGATGACCAGGCGCTTGGTGGGGGTCTTGATCCGCTGGTAGACCCGGCCCTTGATCTTGCGCCGGGGCGCGACCACGCGGAGCGAGACCAGCTGCGGGGCCACGTCGGCGGTCCACTGGAGCTTGAAGCCCCCTCGCTTCGCGGTCGTCTGGCCGCGTGCGACCGTCGCCCAGCCCCAGCTGGTCTTGCGCTGCAGCATCACGGTGCGGCGGTGGCGGGGCGGCACCCAGCCGCGCACGGTGACCGTCTCACCGCGCTCGACGTGGGTGACGGCGAGGTTGAGCTTGCCGCGCTTCGGCATCGCGGCGTGGGCGGAGCCGGGCAGGCCGATCAGCAGCCCGCACGCCACGAGGGCGGCGAGCACGACGCTGGTGAGGCGTGTCATGTCCGGATCCCTTCGGCGGCCTGAGGGGAGTCGGCCGCACGGTCATCGATGGTGCCAACGCGGTCCGGGGTGGGACGGTGGAATGGTCCAGAACGGTCCTGACGGTCGTCCCGCATGGCCCGAACGGACTACTCGCCCCTCTTGGTGGGCGGTGGCCGGATCCGCTAGGTTAATGATCGTTAACTTGCGAGAGGAGCGTGCCGTGGGCGAGATGCGCGACCTGGTCGACCAGCTGCGCGACCGGCTGGCCGTCATACGCCAGGGTGGGTCGGAGAGCGCCCGCGCCAAGCACACCGCCCGCGGCAAGCTGCTCGTGCGCGACCGGGTCGACCGGCTGCTCGACCCCGGCAGCCCCTTCCTCGAGCTCGGCGCGCTGGCGGCGTACGACATGTACGGCGGGGAGTACGCCGTCCCGTCGGCGGGCATCGTCTCCGGGATCGGGACGGTCGCCGGGCGGCCGGTGATGGTCGTGGCCAACGACGCGACGGTCAAGGGCGGGACGTACTACCCGATGACGGTCAAGAAGCACCTGCGCGCCCAGCAGGTCGCCGCCGACAACGCGCTGCCCTGCCTCTACCTCGTCGACTCCGGCGGCGCCTTCCTGCCGATGCAGGACGAGGTCTTCCCCGACCGCGAGCACTTCGGGCGGATCTTCTTCAACCAGGCGTCGCTGTCGGCGCGCCGGATCCCGCAGCTCGCCGCGGTGATGGGCTCCTGCACCGCCGGCGGCGCCTATGTGCCCGCGATGTCCGACGAGACCGTCATCGTCCGCGACCAGGGCACCATCTTCCTGGGCGGTCCGCCGCTGGTGAAGGCCGCCACCGGAGAGGTCGTCACCGCCGAGGAGCTCGGCGGCGGCGAGGTGCACGCCCGCACCTCCGGCGTCGTCGACCACCTCGCCGACGACGACGCCCACGCGCTGCGGATCCTTCGGTCGGTGGTGGAGACGCTTCCTGATTCCCGCTGTTTGGGTCCAAACGTCGGGGTTTCAGGGCAAAACGTTGACGTTTGGACCCAAACAACAACAACTCCCGAGGAGCCGCACGAGCCACCCGAGTCGATCTACGACGTGGTGCCGGCGGACACCCGGACGCCGTACGACGTGCGGGAGGTGATCCGGCGGATCGTGGACGGCAGCCGGATGCACGAGTTCAAGAAGCTCTACGGCGAGACCCTGGTCTGCGGGTTCGCGCGGATCTGGGGCCACGAGGTCGGGATCGTCGCCAACAACGGCATTCTGTTCAGCGAGTCGGCGCTCAAGGGGGCGCACTTCATCGAGCTGTGCAACCAGCGCGGCATCCCGCTGGTCTTCCTGCAGAACATCACCGGCTTCATGGTCGGCCGGGAGTACGAGAATCGCGGCATCGCCCGCGACGGCGCCAAGCTGGTCACCGCGGTCGCCTGCTCGGTCGTCCCGAAGCTCACGGTCGTCATCGGCGGCTCGTTCGGCGCCGGCAACTACGGCATGTGCGGGCGCGCCTACGACCCGCGCTTCCTCTGGATGTGGCCCAACGCCCGCATCTCGGTGATGGGCGGCGAGCAGGCGGCGTCGGTGCTCGCGACCGTCCGTCGCGACGGCCTCGAGGCCGCCGGCGAGGAGTGGTCGGCCGACGACGAGGAGGCGTTCAAGGCGCCGATCCGGGAGCAGTACGAGCGCCAGGGCTCGCCCTACTACTCCACCGCCCGGCTCTGGGACGACGGCATCATCGACCCCGCCGACACCCGCCGGGTCCTCGGCATGGGCCTCGCCGTCGCCGCCCAGGGCGCCGCCGGCACCCCGACCCCCGCGCCGTCGTACGGCGTCTTCCGGATGTGAGCGGGATGGCCATCGCGAACGCCCCCGGACGCACCCTCCTGGTCGCCAACCGCGGCGAGATCGCGGTCCGCGTGATGCGCACGGCCCGCCACCAGGGCTGGCGCACGGTCGCCCTGTTCACCGACGCCGACGCGACGGCACCCCACGTGCGCGCGGCCGACGAGGCCCGGCCGGTGCCGAGCTATCTCGACATCGACGCCGTGGTCGCGGCCGGTGTGGCCGCCGGCGCGACCCACGTGCACCCGGGCTACGGCTTCCTGTCGGAGCGGGCCGCCTTCGCCCGCGCCGTCGAGGAGGCCGGGCTGACCCTCGTGGGGCCGAGCGCGGCGGTGATGGAGCTGATGGGCGACAAGGCGCGGGCCCGTGAGGTCGCGGTCGCCGCCGGAGTGCCCGTCGTGCCGGCGTACGCCCCCGACGACGAGATGACCTTCCCCGTCCTGGTCAAGGCCGCCGCGGGCGGCGGCGGCAAGGGGATGCGGGTGGTCCGCACGGCCGCCGAGCTGCCCGACGCGCGGGCGGCCGCGGCGCGCGAGGCGCTCAGCGCGTTCGGCGACGACAACCTGCTGGTCGAGAGGTACGTCGAGCGCGGACGTCACCTGGAGGTGCAGGTGCTGGCCGACGGCCGGGGCCACGTGGTGCACCTCTTCGAGCGTGACTGCTCGACCCAGCGCCGCCACCAGAAGGTCGTCGAGGAGGCGCCCGGGCCGACGGTGACGCCGGAGCTGCGCGACCGGATGACCACGGCCGCCGTCGACCTCGCCCGCGAGGTGGGCTACGTCAACGCCGGCACCGTCGAGTTCCTGCTCGACGACGCGTCCGGCGACTTCTACTTCCTGGAGATGAACACCCGCCTCCAGGTCGAGCATCCCGTCACCGAGGCGATCTGCGGCGGGCTCGACCTCGTCGCCGAGCAGCTGCGAATCGCCACCGGGGAGCCGCTCTCCTTCGGTCAGGACGACCTCGCCATCCACGGGCACGCCATCGAGGTGCGGGTCTATGCCGAGGACCCCGCGGCCGGCTTCCTGCCGCAGGCCGGCACCGCGACCCACGTCCGGTGGCCGTCGGGCGTCCGCGTCGACCACGCCCTCGAGAGCGGCCAGGTCGTCAGCACGTCGTACGACCCGATGCTCGGCAAGATCATCGCCCACGGCCCCGACCGCGAGGCCGCCCGCCGGGCGCTGGTCGCCGCGCTCGACGACACCGCCGTTCTTGGACTCGCGACCAACCTGGGCTTCCTGCGCGAGCTGGTCGCCGGCGACCCCTTCCGCGAGGCCGCGATCGACACCGCCTGGCTCGACCGGCACCCGCCCGAGCAGCCCGACCCGGCGACGGCCCGGCTGCTCGCCGCCTGGCTGGTGGCAGCCGATGCCCGCAGTGGCGGCGTCGGGCCGTTCGGCCGCGACGGCTGGCGGCTGGCGGGGCCGCCCGCGCCGGTGCGGGTCGACCTCGACCCCGAGGTGGTCGTCACCGGCGACACCGTCGACGGCCGTCCGGTCGCCGTCCTCCAGCACAACGGTGGACCCAACGGGCTCACGAGCGCGCTGCTCACGCTCGAGGGGGAGCGGCACCACGTCGTTGGGTCCGTCGGTGTGCTGGCCGTCGAGCTCGTCCACCGCGGCCAGCGCTGGGTCTTCGAGCGCCCCGACGCCTTCGGCGACCACGCCGTCCACGCCGGTGACAGCAGCGTGCTCGCGCCGATGCCCGGCACCGTGCTCGCCGTGACCGTCGCCGAGGGCGACTCGGTCGAGGAGGGCGTGCCGCTCGGCATGATGGAGGCGATGAAGATGGAGCTCACCCTGCGCGCGCCGTACGCCGGCACGGTCACCCACGTCGGCGCCGCCCCCGGCGACCAGGTGGCGCTGGGTGCCCGGCTGTTCGAGGTGGAGCCGTGAGCCGCCGGGGCGCGTATGACCTCCCGGGCCTGCCGGAGCGGGTGACGATCTACGAGGTCGGGCCGCGTGACGGGCTGCAGAACGAGCCGGGGGTGATCCCGACCGACACCAAGGCCGCGTTCTGCCGACGGCTGCTCGAGGCGGGCCTGCCGGTGGTCGAGGCGACGTCGTTCGTGCACCCCCGCTGGGTGCCGCAGCTCGCCGACGCCGCCGACCTGATGGCCTGGCTGACCGACGAGCTCGGCGACCGCGCTCGCGAGATGCCGGTGCTGGTGCCCAACGAGCGCGGGCTCGACCGGGCGCTGGAGCTGGGCTGTCGTCACGTGGCGATCTTCGGCAGCGCGACGGAGACGTTCGCGCTGCGCAACCTCAACCGCAGCCTGGACGAGCAGTTTGCGATGTTCGAGCCGGTGGTCCGGCGGGCGCGGGACGCGGGGCTCGACGTGCGCGCCTACGTGTCGATGTGCTTCGGCGACCCCTGGGAGGGCGCGGTGCCGCTCGCCCAGGTCGTCGACGTCGGCACCCGCCTGGTCGACCTGGGGGCGTCCCAGCTGAGCATCGGCGACACCATCGGCGTCGGCACCGCCGGTCACGTGCGGGCGCTGATCGCCGGCTTCGGCGAGCGCGGCGTCGGCACCGACCGGCTGGCGATGCACTTCCACGACACCTACGGCCAGGCCCTGGCCAACGCCCTGGCCGCGTTGCAGGCAGGCATCACCACCTTCGACGCCAGCGCCGGCGGCCTCGGGGGATGTCCCTACGCGCACTCCGCGACCGGCAACCTGGCCACCGAGGACCTGGTCTGGATGCTCACCGGCCTCGGCATCGAGCACGGCGTCGACCTCGACGCGCTGGTGGCCACCAGCGTCTGGCTGGCCGACCAGCTGGGCCGGCCCAGCCCGTCGGCCGTGGTCCGGGCCCGCGGCGGCGCCGCGGAGCCCCGCTGACCCCTCGTCACCGGGGCCGGGGGAGTCCTCTCTGAAGGCGCTCTTTACCGGTCACTTGACCGATACAGCAAACTCGGCTACTGTACCGATCAAGAACCACTTCGAACGTCTGGAGACCGCCGTGCTCATCCCCGCCGTCAACACCCGCCGTCTCATGGCCGACCACATGATCGGCGCCCACGGCACCGACCCGACCATCCCCGACCGCCCCACCCGCCGCCGGCGCGGAGCGGGCGGCCGCCCCGCCACGATCGGCGTCCTCCGCTCCGCCACCGCCGCGGCGCTGCGCCGTGCCGCCGACGGGCTCGCCCCGCTGCCGCAGGGCGACCGCCGGCATGCCTGACGCCGGCCCGGCGCCGGCCTCCGGCGGACGGTACGCCGGTCGCAGCGCCGCCTCGGCCGTGGCTACGATCGCCAGCGTGGCCCGCGTGACCTTGCAGACGATCGCCGACGAGGTCGGGGTCAGCCGGATGACGGTGTCCAACGCCTTCAACCGGCCCGACCAGCTGTCGGCGGCGATGCGGGCCAAGATCCTGGCCACGGCCGACCGCCTCGGCTATACCGGGCCCGACCCGACCGCGCGGGCCCTGGTCCGGGGCTCGAGCGGCGCGATCGGCGTGCTGCTGACCGACGACCTCGCCTACGGCTTTCGCGACGGGGTGGCCACCGACTTCCTCGCCGCCGTCGCCGACGAGCTCGGCCCCACCGGGCTGTCGCTGACGCTGCTGTCCAGCGAGGGCCGCGACGGCGTCGTCCCGGCGCGCGACGTGGCCGTCGACGGCGTGCTGGTCTTCTCGTGCTCGCTGGACTCGACCGCGCGCGACTGGCTGGTCAAGCGCGGGCTGCCGCTCGTGCTGGTCGACCAGGAGCCCGACCCGGGCTTCGCCAGCGTCGGGATCGACGACTACCACGGCGCGCGGCTGGCCGCGCAGCACCTGGTGGACCTCGGCCACCGGCACGTCGGCATCCTCATCTCCGGCGGCTCACCCGGGACCGTCGGCCGGCTGGCCGACCCGCGGCGCGAGGCCGAGGGCTGGAAGTACGTCTCCCGGCAGCGGCTCGCCGGCTTCCTCGACGTCCTCGAGGCCGCCGGTGCCGAGGCGGTCGCCCACCACGTCGCCGAGCACGGCGACCACGCGGCGGCCGAGCAGGCGCGGGAGATCCTCGGAGCGAACCCGCGGCCGACGGCGCTGCTGTGCTACTCCGACGTCCTCGCGGCCGGGGCGCTGCGCGCCGCCGAGGACATGGGCCTCGCCGTGCCCGACGACGTCTCGGTGGTCGGCTTCGACGACAACCCGCTGGCCACCCGGGTGCGTCCGGAGCTCACCACCGTGCGCCAGGACGCCTACGCCAAGGGCACGGCGGCCGCCCGGGCCCTGACCGAGGCGCTGCGGACGGCCCAGGACGGCGAGCCCGCCGAGCCGGTCGAGGTCGTCCTCCCCACCGAGCTGGTGGTGCGGGAGAGCAGCGGTCCCGCGCCGGGCTGAGCCGGGAGGCAGGCCGAGGCGCGGCACGCGGCCCGGCCGGCGTACGGCAGAATTCCGGGCATGAGCCGGGTCGTCCACCTGCACGTCGGTGCCCCCAAGACGGGCACCACCTATCTGCAGGACCGGCTGTCCCTCAACGCCGCGCGGCTCGCCGACCACGGCGTGCACGTGCCGACCAGCTCGCGGTTCGTGGAGCCGGCGCTGTTCCACTTCCGGGCGGCGCTCGACCTGCTGGAGCAGGACTGGGGCGGGCCGGCGGGGCACGCCGAGGGGGCCTGGCCCCAGCTGGTCAAGAAGGTACGCCGGCTCGACGGGACCGTCATCGTCAGCCACGAGATCCTCGCGCCGGCGCCGGCCAGCAAGGTGGCGAAGGCGATGAACGACCTCGAGGGCAGCGAGGTCCACATCGTCTACTCCGCCCGCGACCTGGGCCGTCAGCTCCCGGCCGCCTGGCAGGAGAGCATCAAGCAGGGCCGCAAGTGGTCCTTCCGCCGGTTCCTGACCAAGGTCGAGGCCGGCAAGCCGTGGTTCTTCCGGGCGATGGACCTGCCGACCGTGCTCAGCACCTGGGGCGACCACCTGCCGCCCGAGCGGATCCACGTCGTCACCGTCCCGGCCAAGCGGCACACCGGGGGCCGCGGCGAGCTGTTGTGGCTGCGCTTCTGCGAGGCCTTCGGCATCGACCCGGCCTGGGCGCCGCTCGACAGCGAGCGCGCCAACCCGTCGCTCGGGATCGCCGAGACCCAGCTGATCCGTCAGCTCAACGCGCGGCTGGACCGCACCGTGCGCCGCGAGGCGAGCTATGACCGGCTGATCCGCGACCTGCTCGCCCAGCGCGAGCTGGTCAACCGCGAGTCGCACCCGGTGCGGCTGCCGCCGGGGCGCTACGCCTGGGCCGAGGAGCAGGCCGAGCTGTGGATCGACTGGCTCCAGGGCAGCGGCGTCCACGTCATCGGCGACCTCGACGACCTCCGCCCGGTGCGGCCCCCGGACGACGAGCAGTGGCGCAACCCCGACCGGGTGCGGGCCAAGCCGGTGCTGCAGGCCGCGCTCGACGCGCTGGAGGCGATGACCCGCGAGGCCGCCCGGCGGCCCGACCCCGACCGCCAGCTGGGCAACCTGGTCCGTCAGGGCGCCGACCGGCTGCGCAAGAAGTGAGCCCTCCGACGTGACGGGGTGGGCGGGGTGAGCGGCGACGAAGGCCGGCGCCAGGCGTGGGGCTGGGTCGCCCATCTCCGCGCCGGGGGCACCACGCCCTGGCGCAGCTGGCGTGCCCGATCCGACGCCTCCGCCCACGTGGCCGCCGGCCGTGCCCTCCCCGGCGCCCAGCAGCTGGAGCTGCTCCGCCGGCTCAACCTGGCCGGCCGGCCGTCCGCCGATCTGGTCGCCCGGGTGCTTGAGGCCAGCGCCGCGGGTCGGGGGAGCCAAGACCT
>JAUILS010000238.1 GCA_030432975.1 Actinomycetes bacterium | reverse complement strand
GAGGCCTGGTCTACCGCGATTCGCCACTGGGACGCCCTCGAGCGGCCCTTCGACGCGGCGTACTGCCGCTGGCGCGCCGCGCAGGCCTGCATCGAGCTCGGCCAGGCGACCGCCGCGGCCAGGCTGCTGCGCCGGGGGCTCAAGGACGCCCGCGACCACGTCCCGCTGCGCGACGCCGTCGCCGCGACCCTGCGCGACCTGACGGGCGCTTGAGACCTCAGGCGGGGCGGACGGGGGCGGTGGCGCGGGACTTCCGGGTCACGGTGGCATAGCCGGGGAGCTTGCCAACGACGACCAGCTTCACCTTCGCCCCGACCATCCGGTTCTTCACCGCGAAGGTCGGGCCGCGCTGGCCGTGCACGCGCTCCCCGCCGACGTACCAGCGATAGCGGAGCGTCACCCCCTCGGTCCAGGTGCCGGTGGCGGCGCGGAGGGTGCGGCCGACCTTGGCTCGGCCCTTGACCACCGGTTTGCTCGTGGTCAGCACCCCCTTCGCGACGGCGGCGGTCTCGGTCGAGGTGCTCGCGGCGGCGGCGTACCCGGGAGCGGAGAGGGTCACCTCGCAGGCAAGGCGGTGGCCGCGCTCGGCGGCCGTCGGGGTGAAGCGGTCGGTGGCGGCACCGGGGATGGTGGCGCCGTCGCTGCGCCAGGCGAACGCGGTCGTGACCGACGCCGGCGGCTGCGCCCATCCGGGGGCCGAGCAGACCAGCTCCCGGCCGACCTGGGGCGTGCCGCTGACGGAGGTCGCGCCGGTCAGCGAGATCGGCGGCGCCGCGACCGTGAGGTCCGCGCTGGTGACGGTGGCGTCCTGGTAGCCGGCCGCCCCCGCCACCACCCGCACCGACAGGTCCTTGCCGACCTGCCCGACGGTCGGGGTGTACGACGCCGCCACCGCGCCGCCGACCGGCGAGCCGTCGACGAGCCACTGATAGGCCACCGAGGTGGGCTGCGGCGTCCACCCGGACAGCGCGGCCGACACCGGCGTCCCGGCCACCGGCGCCGCCGACAGCGACACCGAGCCGGGCTCGGGATAGGCCTCCGGCACGCCCGGCACGGTGACGACGACGGTGGCGCCGGTGCCGTCCATCGAGGTGACAGAGACCGTCGTGGTCCCCAGCGTCAGCGACTCCCCCGCCACCAGCGCCTTCCGGTCACCGTCGGCGGGGCGCAGCTGCAGGGCGTTGCTGCCGTTGCGGGCCTCCACCACGACCCCCTTGCGGTAGGCCGTCGTCCCGCTGCCCCCGGCGTAGTAGGTCGTGGCGTCGTCTCCGGTGCCCGACCGGTAGTCGAGCAGCAGTTCCTGGCCACTGCTCGGGTCGGTCACCCGGAGCGCACGCAACCCGCTCGTGGCGCTGCGCGGCGCCAGACGTCGAGTGGCGGAGCCGGTCACCGTCTCGGCCTCGCCGGCGTCGGTGACGCCCTGCAGCTCCCGCGAGACCGTGCCGAGCACCGGCGGGATCGGCTTGCCGCTGATCGCCCCGCCCATCACGCTGTAGTAGTCGCCGTAGGTGCTCACGCACGACGGGCTGCACGGGCCGAGCGAGGAGTGCCCGAAGCCGTAGTTGTGGCCCAGCTCGTGGGCGAGCGTCCACTCGAAGTAGCTGCTCGAGGTCTTGGTGATCGAGTAGTAGCCGTTGCCGAACGACAGGCGGCCGGGCAGCGTGCCGCGGCCGACGACACCGCCGCTGGTGCAGCTCGGCGGCATCAGCACCAGCAGCTGGTCGGTGCCGCCGAAGCTCGCGCCGGGGAACGACGCGGCGGCCTCCTGCACGGTCGCGGTGAAGTCGCTGCCCGTCAGCCCACAGCCGGCTGCCTCCGACGTCGCGGAGGCGGTGTAGCGGGTGATCGTGGCGGGCACGGCGATGTCGGTGATGACGCCGTTGGACTGCTTCTTCCAGTACGCCGCCACCCAGCCGATCCGGGACAGAATCTCGCTGTCGGTCATCGCGAAGCCACCGAAGTTGGCGGGCGCCGCCACGAACCAGCGGTGCGACGTGGCCGCCTGGGCCTGCTCGACGGTCGCCTCCGGCTCCGCCGTCAGCGTGTACGACGTCACGCGCAGCGGCCGGTGCTCCCGCTCGGCCACGGCCAGCCGCGCCTGCGGGGTCGACCCGTCGAGGCGGCTCACATCCACCCGACCCTCGAAGCGCGAGCCGGGCAGCTCCTCCGGGAAGTCGCCCTCCACCGCCACCAGCTCGCCGCCGTCGGCCTGCACGGCGTACTCGGGGTCCTGGCCGGGCACCTCGGCGGGCACGGTCAGCAGCGTTCCCGTCAGGCGCGCCGTGACCTCCGCGGCCGCGTCGGCCGGGCCGCCGGCCGCGAGGGGCGACAGCAGCAGGGCGGCGGCCGCCACCAGGGCGGCCCGGCGCGGCTGTGCCATGCGTCCTCTCCCCTGCTCGGTCGGTGCCGCGCCCAGGCTAGGGCGCGGCAGCGACCGGCGAGGCGGAGTCGCGCAGACACCACCGGTGGTTCAGTCCACCCTCGCCGGGGCTCGCCGACGGGTGGTGCGGGTCAGGCGGGGAGGATCTGGTCGCCCTCGACGGTGATGTCCACCGTCGCGAGCGGGGCGTTGGCCGGACCCTGCACCACCGAGCCGTCGGTCGCCGAGAACATGCTGCCGTGGCAGTTGCAGTGGATGTTGCCGTCGACCAGGTCGACCACCGGACATCCCTGGTGGGTGCAGGCCCGGTCGAACGCCTTGAACTCCCCCTCGGTCGGCTGGGTGATCACCACGCTCGGCTCGTCGAGGAACACCGCTCCGCCGACCGCGACGTCGGCCGTCGCCGCCAGGGCGTCGCCCCCGCCCGCCTCGCTCGAGTCCTCCCCGGCGGGGCTCGAGTCCTCGGCGGCCGGGCTGGACTCCTCGGCGGGCGTGGTGTCCGTGCCGGAGGTCGCGCCCTCGTCGTCACCGCCGCAGGCGGCGAGCAGCGGTAGGCCGACGCCGGCCACGGCGACGCCGGTGAGCATGGTCCGGCGGCCGAGACCGTCGCTGCGGGTCGGACCGGGGATGGCGGGCTCGTCGTGCTGGAGCTGGTCGTCGGTCACGGGACTCTCCTCGCGGTCAGGTGCGGGACGGGTAGCGGGTGCCGTGCCGCCACCCTAGCCAGCGACGTGAACCCCGCGGGATTGCCCTTTGGTGCTAGGACCCGCTGCCCGCAGCCCGAGCCGGGGCCTTCCTGGCGGCGGACTTCTTGGCAGCGGTCTTGGCGGCGGTCTTCTTCGCCGGCGCCTTCCTGGTGGGGGCCTTCCTCGCCGGTGCCTTCGTCGCCGCGGCCTTCGTCGTCGCGCGCTCCGGCGTACGGCGGACGGCGGCGCGGCCGCCCGCCAGCAGCGGCGCCAGGAAGCGACCGGTGTGGCTGTCGGGGTCGTCGGCGACCTGCTCGGGCGTGCCCTCGACGACGATGTCGCCGCCGCGCGAGCCTCCCTCGGGACCCATGTCGACGATCCAGTCGGCGGTCTTGATCACGTCGAGGTTGTGCTCGATCACCAGCACCGTGTTGCCCTGGTCGACCAGCCGGCCGAGCACCAGCAGCAGCTTGCGGATGTCCTCGAAGTGGAGACCGGTGGTCGGCTCGTCGAGGACGTAGACGGTGCGGCCCGTGGAGCGCTTCTGCAGCTCCGAGGCGAGCTTGACGCGCTGCGCCTCGCCGCCGGAGAGCGTGGTGGCCGGCTGGCCCAGCCGGACGTAGCCGAGACCGACCTCGCACAGCGTCTTCATGTGGCGGGAGATCGCCGGGACCGCGGCGAAGAACTCCGCGGCCTCCTCGATCGGCATGTCGAGGACCTCGGCGATGGTCTTGCCCTTGTAGTGGACCTCGAGCGTCTCGCGGTTGTAGCGGGCGCCGTGGCAGACCTCGCACGGGACGTAGACGTCGGGCAGGAAGTTCATCTCGATCTTGATCGTGCCGTCGCCGGCGCACGCCTCGCAGCGGCCGCCCTTGACGTTGAACGAGAAGCGGCCCTGGAGGTAGCCGCGCATCTTGGCCTCGGGGGTCGAGGCGAAGAGCTTGCGCACGTGGTCGAAGACCCCGGTGTAGGTCGCCGGGTTGGAGCGTGGAGTCCGGCCGATGGGCGACTGGTCGACGTGGATCACCTTGTCGACGTGGTCGACGCCGGTGATCTTGGTGTGCCGCCCCGGGACCGCGCGGGCGTTGTAGATCTGCTTGGCCAGCGAGGTGTAGAGGATGTCGTTGACCAGCGTCGACTTGCCGGAGCCGGAGACGCCGGTGACCGCCACGAACAGCCCCAGCGGGAACGTGACGGTGAGCTCCTGGAGGTTGTGCTCGCGGGCGCCGTGGACCACCAGGTCGCGGCCCTTGGTGCGCGGCCGGCGCACCTCGGGGACCGGGATCTCGCGGCGGCCTGAGAGGTAGTGGCCGGTGAGGGAGTCGGCGTGGTCGAGCAGCCCCGCGACGTCGCCGCTGTGGACCACCTGGCCGCCGTGCTCGCCCGCCCCCGGGCCGATGTCGACCACCCAGTCGGCGGTGCGGATGGTGTCCTCGTCGTGCTCGACGACGATGAGGGTGTTGCCGAGGTCCTTCAGCCGGACGAGCGTCTCGATCAGCCGCTGGTTGTCGCGCTGGTGGAGGCCGATGGACGGCTCGTCGAGGACGTAGAGCACCCCGACCAGGCCGGCGCCGATCTGGGTCGCGAGCCGGATCCGCTGCGCCTCGCCGCCGGAGAGCGAGCCGGAGGGACGGTCGAGCGAGAGGTAGTCGAGGCCGACGTCGAGCAGGAAGCGCAGCCGCTCCTGGATCTCCTTGAGCACCCGCTCGGCGATCTGCCGCTCACGAGCGGTCAGGTCGAGCTCGCGGAGGAAGTCGGACGCCTCGTTGATCGGGAGCGCGCAC
>JAUILS010000237.1 GCA_030432975.1 Actinomycetes bacterium | reverse complement strand
CTCCGGCGGCACGGTCGCAGCGTCGAAGGCCGCGCCGGCCGCGACGAGACGGTCGGTGGTGCGGTCCGCCTGGAGGTGCACGCCGAGCACGGCGGTCGCGGTGGCCGCCAGCGCCGCCGGCCACAGTGCCAGCGAGCGCCGGGTCGGGCGCCACCACCGGCCGCTCCGGAACGGCGCCTCCACGAAGCGGTGGCTGAGCACGGCCAGGCCGGTCGCGGCGGCCACCAGCACGACCGTGCCCGACGCCGCCGGGAGGTCGAGCAGGGGCGCGCCGAGCAACAGCACCGGCCAGTGCCAGAGGTAGAGCGAGTACGACAGGTCGCCCAGCCACACCATCGGACGCGTGGTGAGGAGCCGCGCCGGGCCGGCGGGGCCGGGCAGGCCGGCCGCGAGGACGGCGGCGGTGCCGAGCACGGCCGGCGCCGCCGCCCAGCCGGGGAACGGCGTCTGCGGGCCCAGCAGCACGGCGGAGCCGGCGATGGCGGCCAGGCCCGCTGCGGCGAGCACGCCGCGGACGCTCGGGTGCAGGCGCGGCAGCCGGTCGGCCAGCACCGCCAGCAGCGCGCCCACGGCGAGCTCCCAGGCGCGGGACGGGGTTGAGAAGTACGCCGCCGCGGGCGCCCGGTCGAGCTGGTGCAGCGACCACGCGAACGACGCCGCGGCGACCACCACGAGGGCGACGGCCAGCGCCGTCCGGCGTACTTCTCTTCGGGTCGCCACGGCGACCAGCAGGGCCACGAGCACGGGCCACACGACGTAGAACTGCTCCTCGACCCCGAGGGACCAGAAGTGCTGCAGCGGCGAGGGCAGGGCGTCCGCCGCGAAGTAGTCGGTGCCCTCTCGTGCGAAGCGCACGTTGGCCAGGAACGCTGCGGACCAGCCCGCGTCGGTGGCGACCCGCAGCGCGCGGGTGAGCGGCAGCAGCATGGTGGCGACCGCGACGGTGGCGACGAGCGTGACCGTCGCGGCCGGGAGGATCCGCCGCGCCCGGCGCGCGTAGAACGCCGCGATGTCGACGCGGCCCGTCCGCTCGGCCTCCCGCAGCAGCAGCGACGTGATCAGGAACCCCGAGACCACGAAGAACACGTCGACCCCCACGTAGCCGCCGCCCAGCAGGGCCACCCCTGCGTGGTCGAGGACGACGAGCCCGACCGCCACGGCCCGCAGGCCCTGGATGTCGAGCCGGGCCGCCGCCCTCGACTCCCCCACAGTTCCCCCCACGTCGGTGGGACGACTGCCGGGCGGGTTTGGTTGTGGGGAGTTCGCGCCACGATGCCGGCCGCGCTGTCGGCCGGCCCCGGCTCAGGCGCCGGCCTGCTCCACGGGGGCCATCAGCGGTGTCACGCCGCCGAGCCGGCGCCGGAAGCGGACGTGCTCGGCGCGCCGGTCGAGGGCGTCCCAGAGCGTGCGGTGGGCGTGCCACGGCAGTGGCTCGGCGCCCCGTCGCCAGCTGTCTCCGAAGGAGATCCACACCGGGATCCAGTGGTCGGCGTGGTCCCAGGCGCCCTGCGCGGCCATCACCAGCCGCCGCCGGATCTGGAACGCCTCGCGCGGGCCGTCGGCGCAGATCGGTGCGCTGTGGACCGGCCAGACCCGCAGGTCGAGCGCCATCAGCTCCAGCTCGAGCTCGGTGAGGGCGGAGGGGTGCACCAGCACGGTCGCGACGTTCTCGTGCGGGCGCCTCACCCCCCGCACGCTAGGTCACGGCTGGGACATCCGCCAGAGTCCGCCCGGGGTTCGCGAGCCCGGCGGTCAGTCGAGGTCCTCGCCCGCGAGCGCCTTGGCCGCGAGGCGCTCCTCCTCGCTGACCTCCCACACCTCCCAGGCGGCGTGCGCCGCGAGCAGCAGGATGAAGCAGCCGAGCACCAGGTCGGGCCAGCCGGAGTCGGTGCCGAGGGTGACCAGGGCCATCACGATGATGGCGACGTTGACGAGGACGTCGTTGCGCGCCGACAGGAAGGCTGCCCGGCTCAGAGACCCGCCGTGGTGACGGACGCGGGCCAGGAGCCAGGCACTCGTGCCGTTGACCGCGATCGCGCCGATCGAGGCGAGCACGACCGGCACGACCTCGGGCGGCACCGGGTCGGCGAAGCGCTGCACCGCCTCCCAGCCGGCCACCGCCGCCGGCCCGAGGATCACCAGCGCCATGGCCTTGCCCATCGTGGCTCGCCGGGCGAGCGGCCAGCCGAGGGCGACGAAGATCAGCAGGTTGATCGCGGTGTCCTCGAGGAAGTCGACGCTGTCGGCCAGCAGCGACACCGAGCCGGCAACGAGCGCGACCGAGAACTCGACGAAGAAGTAGCCGAAGTTCAGCAGGGCCACGATGAGGACGACCCGGCGCAGCTCGCGGGGGTCGAGATCCACGACTCCACGCTAGCCTCGGCGGATGCAGCCGACGCGCACGGGGACGCCGTACGACGAGTTCCTGGCGGCCGCCGAGGGCGCTGCCGCGGTGCGACCCGACGTCGACCTCGAGCTCGCGCGCGAGCTGATGCTGGAGGCCGCCACGATGCTCGACGACGGGCTGGCGTTCGAGGGCCTCGACGACCATGACACGCGGGCCGCTGCGGCCGCGCTCGCGACGGACCTGGTGGCCGAGGACCCGGGTGCGGCGGTGCGCGCCCGGGCCGAGGCGATGCGCGAGAGCGCCGAGCTGCACGACCCGGAGTCGGTGTCGCGGTCGTGCCTGCTCGCGGCGGCGATGCTGCAGCTCTGAGGGGCATCCGGGCCCGGGTGACCTCACTCACTTCGAGGCACGACGTCGCCGCCGTCGGAGCACACTGGAGGTGACGGGACCTCCACCGGGGAGGTGGTCGGATGCGACGCATGATGGGCGTCGCGATCGTGGCGATGGTGCTCGGAGCAGCGGGCTGCGCGGCCGACGAGGCTGCCACGGGCTGCCCTGACGGGGGCTGCGCGCTCGGCGAGCCGCGCGTGGTGTCCTACACCAGCCCCGCCAGCCTGCTGCGACAGATGGACGTCGTGGCGCCGACCGAGGAGGGACCCTGGCCGGTGGTCGTCGTCGCCCACGGCGGCATGCAGCGGCGAGCGGCGGTGGCGTCCTGGGCGACCGGGATCGCCGCGGGCGGCGCGATGGTCTACAACGTCGACTGGTCACCCGCCGGGGTCGTCGGCAACACCGACGCGGTGGGACGCCTCGGGTGTGCCCTGCAGGTGGCCGTCGCGGACGCTGCCGACCAGGGCGTCGACACGTCGCGGGTGGTCTTCGTCGGCCACTCGCTCGGGGCCACCAACGGCGCCGTCGTTTCCCTGGGCGGGGCGCCAGCGCTGGACGACTGCGCGGTCTCCGGGCCGCCGACGCTCCCGGACGCCTTCGTCGGCTACGAGGGTCCCTATGACCTCGGCACGGAGGACACGTCTGCAGGGGTCGGGTCCCCGTACGACCATCTCGGCGGCAACCCCGACCTGGTGGTGCGGCTGGTCCACGGAGATGCCGAGGACGTCGGTCGGTTCGACACGCCCTTGCCGGTGTCGGAGGCGTTGGTCACGGCTCTCCGGGACGGCGGCTACGACGCCGAGCTGATCACGGTGGCGGGCGGCACCCACACCGAGATCGGCGAGGGAAGCCCAGCCCAACTAGCGGTGGTGGCCGCGGTCGCCGAGCTGCTGGGCGAGCTCTGACTCGTGCTCGGCCGCCGGTCAGGCGGCGAGCTCCAGGGGTCGTTCGAAGACCAGGTCGAGGCGTGGCTTGCCTGGGGGCGCGGTCGTGGTGCCGGGTGGGTCGGGTGCTCTGCTGGTGTAGGTGTGTCCGGTCGGGGTGGTGAGCGCGACGGTGTGGGGGCCGGCCCGGGTGCCGTCGTGGGTGACCCTGGACCGCCAGCGGGCGGCCTGTTTGGCCTGGTTGCAGGCCTCGCACAGCCCTTGCCCGTTGGCCAGGCTGGTGGGCCCGCCGGCCGCGGCGGGCTGGATGTGGTCGGTGTGCCGGACCGGCGCGTCGCACCACGGCGTGCGGCAGGTCTGGTCTCGGGCCGCGATCAGCCCCGCGAGCCCGGCCGGGAAGCAACGGCTGGTGGAGTCCGCGGCGACCAGCTGCCCGCTGGCGGGGTGGGTGTAGAGCCGCCGCAGCCAGGCCCGGTCCGCGGCACGGACCAGGTCACGGGCGGTCTGCGCGGGGATCGGCCCGTAGCCGGCCACGTGTCCGGGCTCGGCGTCGCCGGCCAGCAGCGTCTTGTCGGTCATCACCAGACTCACTGTGACCGGCACCGCCGACGCCTGCGTTTGGCCGGTGACGCGTTCGACGAGGGTGTCGGCCATCACCTGCCCCCGGCCTCGCTGGTCACCGGCCGCGCGGGCGGTGTCGGCGGTCTTGGTGAGGGCGGCGTAGCAGGCCACCCCTTCGGCGACCGGCAGCAGCGCGGTCAGCCACACCATGGTGTCCGGCGCCGGGCGCAGGGAGACGCGCCGTTCCCGGACGGCGTACGCCGCCCGCTGGGCCGCCGCGTGCGGGTCGAGCCGGCACGCGGCCTTCGCGGCGGCGGCCGCGAGCCGCCGGTTGCCCAATGATCCGACCCGGTCGAGGTCGCCGCAGACCTCCGCATCGACCCGGGCCCGGTCCTCCCGGGTCAGGCAGGCGGTCTCCTTGACCATCAGCTGTGCCCGGTGCTCCGACAACACTCCCGCGGCCAGGGCGGCCAGGGTGTGCGGCATCTCCCCCACCAACGCCGTCGCGACCCCGACCAGGGTGTTGCCGCGGTGCGGGGACTCCCGCCGGGCCAAGGCGACCTGGGCGGCGATCCCCTTGCCGACGTCACGTTGGCGCACACCGGCGGCCTCCTGCTCGGCCCGCTGGGAGGCCACGAACGCGGCGGTGATCCGGGCCTGCGCCGCCGCCGCAGCCGACTTC